>CAZMKQ010000168.1:0-8609 GCA_964566955.1 uncultured Caldilineaceae bacterium
ACCGGGCGGAGCGGGCCCTGCGCATGGCCAAGCTGCAGATGAAGATCTCCGGGTGTTTCCGCACGCGGGCCGGGGCCGAGCGCTTCGCCCTCATGCGGGGTCTGGTCGAGACCGCGCGCCAGCGGGCATGGCCCCTGCTCGACCTCCTGCGGCGGGGTCCGGAGGCCGTGCCGCCCTAATCCGACGCCGCCCCCGCCCCGGCCCTCAAGCGAGCAGAACCGGGGTACCTGAACAGTTACCAATTGTCGAAGTCTTGGTTGCGCTCGTTCTCTCCGTTGCCAGATGTCGGACAAGGGTCAGGGGAATAGTCAAGATTGGCTGCCCAATCATCCTCAATCCCATCAAATTCGCCGTCGGCAAGTTCGCCGGAGGTTCTCACAATGACCGTACAGTTTTCGTCGATGTCTCCACAACTTTCGTTGACAGTGAAGTACGCCATCGTTTTTGTAGCCTCAAGAACAACGAATTCATTGGGGCCGTGGAATTGAGTTTCCTCCCTTGCCAGCGCAACCGAAGCCATGCCGGCGGCGATCAGGATGGTGCCCAGCAACACCAGCAGGAACCTGGCTGGGAGTTTCGAGTGTCGGTTCATGGCGTCTCCCTCCGGAGGCGTGAGGGTCGGGTTGGATTGGGGGCCGGAGTGTCAGGCTGCCGACCGGACTACGTCTTGACGGCCCAGTAGATCAATCGCCGTGGCATCGGCCGCAGCCATCCGAGTACCATGACTCGGACCGTGTGCATGCCGTAGCGCGGCGCGTGGTCCCGGTAGACCAGCGTGGCAGCCTACCCTTGCCCATTGATCGATGATCAGTTGGTCGTCGTCAACCCAAACCCGAATGCCGTCGTCGGCAATCGCCATGAATCGATACTTCCGACCGGTGCAGATGCAAAAAGCCCCGGATGCCGTTCCGCAGAACTGGCATCCGGGGCTTGTACGAGTCTGACTTCAGCAAGTCAAACCCGAATTGCCGGGGCGGTTGTTGGTCAGTCGCACACGTCCTCCGTCCGCAGCGCACCGGAACGTTCCCAGGGACCTTCGGTGTTCTCGGGAGTGACAACGAAGTTCCGCTCTTCGAACCCGGCGGCACACAGGCACTCCGGAGTTCGATCCCGTGCCCGTTCCACCTGCAGGCGCAGGCCCTGGGCGAACGAGTCGGGGAGAATGCCCCTCAGGAGACCGGTATCCCACATGGCGTACAGGTCGTCGCTGGCGCCGGTGTCCTTGGCGGGACAGACTTCATTGGCCACCTGCATGCGTTCGTCGCAGAGGATCAGGTCGGGGTTGTCAAAGGGAATGGCGTGGTCGTCCTCCACGTCCCAGCCAGCCCGGTCCATGCAGCGCATGACCGACCTGTCCTGGATGACGACGTGCAGGTTCTGCATGTAGCTGCGGAACGTGTTGCTGTAGGTGGTCACGGTGACGCAGCCGATGGTGGTGTTGCAGATTTGGTACGGCGCGGTTGATTCCAGGAAGGCCGTGAAGTTGACCGTCAGGTACTCGTCCACGGTCAGGCGGAAGCTGGGCCCGTGGGTGTCCACTTCGTCCATTGACTGGTAGATGGAAACCGGGGTCCGGGCGGCCCACTGTCGCTGGTACCGTTCGAGTACGGTTTCGGACGCCCGGCCTCTGGGCTGCGCGTCCCCGACATCGTTCAGGTCGTCCTCGTAGTCTTCCAGGACGAACCCGCGTTCATCCTCCTCTTCCTCTTCCAGGTCGTCGTAGTCGTCGTTACGGCCCATGTGGTCATCGAACCAGTCGTCGAGCGCGTCGTCAAGGCACTCCCAGACATCGTCTTCATCGTCGTCGTACAGGCATGAACCAGCCTCGTCCCACAGTTGACCTACATCGTCCCACGAATCCCTGTCGAACTCGTTGTCGTCGCAGTCGGCTGCATTGAAGCATACGCGTAGCTCTTCGGCACACACATCGTCGCCGCTCTTGCAGTACGGGGTGATTTCGAAGTCGTCATCGGGATTGATGACTGGCCACTCCACTCTGAATCCGGACTTCACGCTTTCCCAGCAGTTTTCGAATTTTTCGTACCGATCATTGCCGCTGGGGCTGGTACAGGCGGTACCGCCGTTTGAGGGGGAATCTGCGAGTTCGTCGACCCATCTATCTGTGATGCTGCCGGATCCTGCGGCCGGTGTCCCAACAACCTTCACTGCACAGTTTTCATCTTCGTCATCGCAGCTGGTTTCAATTGAGAACCAAGCATAGCCGCTTTCAGCTCTGACTACATCGAAATAGCGGCCTTCGAATTCGGTTTCGGTCGCCAGCGAAACCGAAGTCAGTCCCGCTGCGATCAGAATGGTGCCCAGCAACACCAACAGGAACCTGGCTGGGAGTTTCGAGTGTCTGTTCATATTGTCTCTCCTCCGGAGGCGTGAGGAACGGGTTGTGTTGTGGCGAGAGTGTCAGGTTGCCAACCGGGCTACTTCTTGACGGCCCAGTTGACAATCGCAGTGGCATCGGCCGCGGCGTCGAAGTACTCAACCTGGACCGTGCGTGTACCGTGGCGCGGGGCATGGTCCCGGTAGACCAGCGTGGCGGCCTGCCCTTTCCATTGGTTGATGATCAAGACACCGTCAACCCAGACCCGAATGCCGTCGTCGGCAATCGCCATGAACCGATACTCCTGGCCGGTGAACGGGAATTGGCCGGTCCAGCGCACGCTGAAGTCGGTGGGAATGCCGGCTCCGGGCGAGGCCTGCTGCCAGTAGAAGGCAATCTGGCTGTCCTGCCTGGTCACCACCGGAGCGCCGTCCAGACTGGAGTTGGCGAAGTACTGCGCGGTCCACGGACCCACACCGTAGTAGCCGGCCAGAGGAGCCGCCGCCGGGGGCGGGGCTGGTGCCGGAGCGGGGGCAGGAGCCGGTGCCGGAGCGGGCGCCGGGGCAGGAGCGGGCGCCGGAGCGGGTACAGGTGTCGGTACTGGTGCTGGCGCAGGAGCGGGCGCGGGCGCCGGAGCGGGCGCCGGAGCTGGTGCGGGTGTCCGTGGCGCGGTTGGCACCGGCCCTGAGCAGGAAGCGGGCAGCCAAATGCGCTGCCCGGTGTAGACCAGGCTCGGATTGGCAATGTTGTTGACCTGGGCCAGGAAACTGGTTGTGCAGCCGGTGCTCAGGGCGATCCGGGCCAGGAAGTCACCCCGTTGGATCGTGTACCAGCGGCCATCGCCCTGTCCGGCCTGCGGAACCCCCTGCTGCGATGCGGTGGGTTGCCGGGGTGCTGTGGACGGGGTCGTCGAACTGCTGGGCGGTGTGCCACCGCCGACGCCTCCCGGAATACACAGCTCCGTGCCTGCCGCCAGCCACGAGACCACCGATTTGTTGTTGACCAAGGCCAATGTGGAAGCCTCCACATTGTGTGCCGCTGCAATGGATGCAAAGGTGTCCCCGGCCACCGTGGTGTAGAGATTCGGACACACGGCTGTGGCTGTGCCGGGATCCGCTTCCTCTTCTGCCTCTTCGCCGGGCAGCAGGATCGTGGCTCCCACGTAGATCTGGTTGGCGTCTGTGATACTGGGGTTCAACGCCAGGATCTCGTCAATCGTGATGCCGTGATCCTCGGCGATCTGGCGCAGACTGTCGCCGGATCGGATGATGTATGTTGTCGTGCCCGACTGCGCCAGGACGATGGTTGACATAACAACCAGGCACAGCACAAGCTGCACCGCGCCGAGGGCCGCCACCCTGGCAAGGGGTCTCGCAACAATCGATTTCAACATCGTGTGACTCCTCGGTTTCTTCAACGATCAGGATGCTTGCTACGGCAATGTCCGCATGATTCGGCATGTCTCCGACTTCGGGACCGTCCCGTCCCCGCTCTTCGCCACGCCTGACCGGCCCGGACTCGTCCGTTTGGGCTCGAATCCCGCGCCTGCGTGCGTGCACAGCGAGTCAGGGTACAGGTGCCCCTGTTCATATAAGACGACCGATTGTTGATATTGTTACGGAACTCGATGCACACGAAGCCCGTGGGCGACCCCGGATCCGGATTTCCGGCTGACGGGTAGAGTGCACCCGGAAACGGTGACGGGCTTGCCCACTTGCACCTGGCCGCACGACAATACTTGGGATCAACATGAGCGTGGTGGTTGGCCGCTCCCTCGAAAAGCGGTATGGCGACGACCTGGTCTTTACGGGGCTGGACTTCGCGATCGGCCCGGGTGACCGCATCGGCTTGATCGGGCCGAACGGCAGCGGCAAGTCGTCGCTGCTGAGGGCCATCGGGGGACTTGACGACTACTTTGACGGGCAGCTGACCTACAGCCGCGAGCTGACCATCGGATATCTGGCCCAGGAACCTCCGGGTACTATCCGTTCCTCGGTGCTGGACTTTCTCCGCTCCGCGTTCCGCACACTGGAGGAGCTGGGCAGGCAACTGGAGAATTTGACGATCGAGCTTGAGACGGGGGCCGCAGGACCCCGGCACGAGGAACTGCTGGAACGCTATGCCCGGGTTCAGGCGGCGTTTGAAGCCCAGGGCGGCTACACCATGGACAGCCGGCTGGAGGAGACTCTGGCCAATCTGAGGATCCCGGAGTCCAGCTGGCATTCCCCTGTGTCGGACCTGAGCGGCGGCCAGCGAACAAGGCTGCACCTTGGCCATGTCCTCCTGGAACAGCCACGGCTCCTGTTGCTCGACGAACCCACCAACTATCTGGACGAAACCTCGCTCCCGTGGCTGATTCGAACCCTGAAGGCCTGGCCGGGCAGCGTGGTTGTGGTGTCCCACAGCCACGCGTTCCTGGAACAGGTGCCGACCAGGATCTGGGAGCTGGACCGGCATTCCCTGACCCAGTACAAGGGCAACCACGCCGCGTACCGGGAGCAACGGGCGGCCCGGCGCGAGCGGCAGGCCAGGGAGTATGCGGCCCAACAGGCATTTGTGGCCAAGACGGAGGAGTTCATCCGCAGGAACAAGGCCGGCGTCCTGTCCCGGCAGGCGCGCGGCCGGGAGACCCGGTTGGCCCGCCACCTCGAACGGCACGGCATCGAACGGGTCCATGCCGATCCGGCCCTGCGGTTTTCCTTTCCGTCCAGGGTCAGAAGCGGCGACATCGTACTGCGCACCTACGACCTTGTGGTGGGCTACGGGCCCGGCAAGCCCATCCTGCAGGTGCCCGACCTTGAACTCAGGCGTCAGGCGCGGGTGGCTGTCGTTGGCCCCAACGGCGCCGGCAAGTCCACGCTGCTGCGGACGCTGGTCGGACACTTGGAACCCGTCGAAGGCGAGTTTGAGATGGGCGCAAGCATTCGGCCCGGCTACTTCGCCCAGCATCATGTGCGGGACGACTTCTCCGTGTTGGACCCTGCGCAGGCGCCGTTCGACCTCATCAAGGATCAGATGCGGCTCAGGGACCAGGATGTGCGGGATCACCTGGGGGCCTTCCAACTAGGCGGCGAGGATGTTTTTCGCCCCTTGGGAACCCTGTCGGGCGGTCAGAAGAGCCGCTTGATGTTTGCCCATCTGGCCCTTCAGGACACCAACCTTCTGGTGCTGGATGAACCGCTCAGTCACTTTGACAGCCATGACGCCCTGTTGACCTCGTTGCAGGGGTACGGGGGCACGATTCTGGTGGTGTCCCATGATCAGCGCCTCGTGGCGAACCTGGCCACCCAGGTTTGGCACATTACACCCGGACAGGAGGGACAACTGTCCAAACTGGAGGTGTTTCAAGGTTCTTGGTCGGCGTGGCGCAACAAGCGTGCCAACGGCCGTCGAAGAACCCAGTCCGCAACAACACCGGTGTCCAGCGTGCGGGTTGCGGATACTGCGACTCCCAACCAATCGGCCAAGCGGCAACGGGCGGAGACGGAACGCAACCTGGAAAGGGAGATAGACCTATTGGATCAAAAGATGGAGGCGGTCTTGGAACGCCTCAACGCAGCGTCGGCCGCGGGGGACGGTGAAGCCATACGGAAGCTCCAAAAGGCCCACCGTTTCCTCCAGGACGAGTCGGACGGCAAGTGGGCGGCCCTAGCCGAGCTGTACGAGGCATGAACTCCCGACGGCGTCCCTTGGTGATTGGCATCACCGGCAACATTGCGGCCGGCAAGTCAACGGTCATGCGGCTGCTGGCCGATCGGGGTGCGACCACAATTGACATGGATCTGGTGACGCGCGATGCGTTGCGTTCGGACGGGGCCGGATTCGGCCCGGTGGTCGAACGGTTCGGGCGGGGGATTCTCGATGACGGCGGCGAGATCGATCGGGCGCGCCTGGGGCGAATGGTGTTTGGCGATCCCGAGAACCTGCGCGACCTTGAGCAAATCCTGCACCCCATTGTGGGCGGGATCGGCAGGGTCCTGGTGGAGGAAGTGGACACGGACGTGGTAGTGATCGAAGCCATCAAGATGCTGGAGGGCGGTCGGTCCAGGGAATTGTGCGACCAGATCTGGGTTGTGGCGTCGGATGAAGCACTGCAACTGGCGCGACTTCGGGAGACGCGTGGGATGTCCGAGCAGGACGGACGGCAACGGCTGGCAAGCCAAAGCAGCCAGGAGTGGAAGATTCAACAGGCGGACCGGGTGATCACCAACACAGGATCCATGCAGGACTTGGAACGGCAGGTCGACGAGCTGTGGCAGTCTGTCGTCAAGGCCGTATCAAGTTGAAGGTGATGGCCAGCCGACCACAGCGGGTCGCCGTGCATGTCCACATGGAAGCTGCCCCACCGGTGGATGGCCGTCAAGTCCGCGTCGGTGGGATGCAGGCGTGGCGGGAACCTGCGGCGTTGTACACGGATGGCTTGGCCTGGGTCCGGCAAGGTTGCCGATTTCCGTTTGCCGGGACTCGATTTCCCGCACCCGACCGGTTTGCCACTTGAGGATCTTCGGAAGGGGCCGTGGCCTGCAACACCGGCAATGTCACCTGTGATATCGCCTGCGTCGCGCGGCAATCATCCCGTGGCGAGGGCCCGAACATCGCCGCCGTGGCGGTCGAGGTGGAATTAACCCAGGCCTCCGCCCGCGTCGTCCGGACCCTCTGGAGCCGGGATCTAACGGCGGCCAAGACCGACAGCGGATCCGATCCGGGATGCAATTGCCCTGCCTCGCTTGCGGCATGATCGAAGGCCGGGTTGGTGTGGCATACAATCCTCCGCGGATCCCGTGCCTCTCCGTGCGAACGCAACTCGGACACCACCTCATGGCCGTCACGCTGGAAGGATTGTCGCCAGTTCAAGCCCCTGGCGACTTGGCGCACGGCAACGGTGCGCCCGATTCGCGTGCCCTCGAACTGGTGGGCGAACTGCAACGGCAGCTGCCCGACGCCCGCGTTTTGCTGTTCGGTTCGCGGGCACTCGGCGACTGGCGGCCGGGGTCGGACATCGACCTGGCGGTAATTGGTGGCTCGAAGGATGCGGCCGCGGATGCGCTCACGCAACTTCGGTCCCGGGAGCCACACCCCCGCGCCCAACTGTTCCATTTCACGGCTACTGAGCTCGACGAACTCCGCCCCTCGCTGCCCCATGTGGCCGGCCAGGTGCAGGCGCATGGGCTGACGGCCGAAGGAGAACACCTGCCACCTATGGATCAGGACAATCCCTGGCCGGGAGTTCAAGAACTCCTGCACGCAGCGTGCCGCAAACTGGAAGCTGCGTTAATCCTTTTCGGCACGGAGCCGCTTACGGGCGAGATCGTGTTGTCCGTCCATGCGACATTGGCACGTTGCCTTAAGGCCGCACTGGGTGCCGAAGGGGTGGATTTCAGAGATCATCTCCCCCGGAATAGGCAACACAATCTGTGCGCCCTGGCCGAGTTGTTGGCAGCGGAGACGCCCGTCGATTCGACGGACGTTATGCCGGTCGAGTACCTGCACGAGCTGGATGCGTACCAGGACACTGCTCCGTACAAGCACGACCAGCAGGTGGAATGGCCGACGACCGACGACGAAACCTTGCTCGCCGCCGCGCAACGAGCATCGTTGAGCCTGGCCGGCCACGCGTTGGCGATGTTGGGCAAAACGCCCCGTGACACCAGCTACGAACATCACATTGGCGGCGACGCTCTGGGCGGCTTTGGTTCCGTCGCGCTTGACTACTATGCCCACGCCAAGGTTGGCGCGCGGGAACGCCAACATATTGAGAAGGGACTTATATCGAATAGTTGACATGCACCAATCGATATAAGGTCCGGGCCGTCAGGTGCCGGACCTTACAGGCGGGGACGGACCCCGTCTGCCTTGTTCACGGGTCGTCGGGGTTGGCTCAATGCCAAACGCCCCTCGCCGTGCAGAAGCCCCTGTCCCGCGGGCCTGTCGGATCAGGGGCAGGCCCCTGTCCAGAATGTTGACGGCGGCGTTGCGGTCTGCATTCGCAGTGTGTCCGCAGGCCGTGCATTGGAAGGTGGCCTGGGTCTTGCGATTCTCCTTGCCGACATGTCCACACTGCGCACAGGTTTGCGACGTGTAGGCCGGGTCCACCTTCACCACCAGCCCGGCCTTGTACGCCAGGTTGCGTTCCAGCCGGCCCCAGCCGGAGGCCAGGATCTCCCGGTTGAGTCCGGACTTGGCCTTCACGTTCGTGCCGGGCTGCTCGACCGTGCCCTGCGCACTCTGCGTCATGGCCTGGACGTTCAGATCCTCAAGCACCACGGCATGCGCC
>CAZMKQ010000169.1:0-8486 GCA_964566955.1 uncultured Caldilineaceae bacterium
GTTCGGTGGTCGCGGCCATCATCACGCCGACCATCGATCCGGTCAACATGGCCATTGCCCTGTTTCCGCTGATCCTGCTGTACTTCATCGGGGTCGGCCTGGCCTATCTGCTGTATCGACCGCGCGAACCGCGGGACTTCTCCGAGACCGAGGACGAAGGCCAACAGGAGTAACTCTCATGGACAGAGACCAACTGATAGCCCGTAAGGAAAGGGTGCAGCGCGAGATTATGCTGCTACAGAGGCAGATTAGTTCCGCCAACATGAACCCGGCGGGGAACTCCGCCAAGCGGCAGAAGAAGCAAATCCGCGGCCTGGAGGCCAAGCTGGAACGCCTGATGGCGGAGGAGGGCAACCTCCGGATCCAGATCGACAAGGCCCCGGTTGCGGAGGATTGATTGGCACTGCCCGGCAGGCCGGCCGCGGCCGGCCTGCCGGGTTCACTGGATCGCCGAAACGCCGGACACCGGTGCGGTCTCAGCCACACCGGTTGCGGAAGCCCGATGCCTACGCTGCGGTCTGGCCGGTTTCGGCCTCAACCAGGAGGCGGCGCAGGATTTTGCCCACCAGCGACTTGGGGAGTTCGTCCTTGAACTCCACCTCCCGCGGCACCTTGTAGCCAGTCAGGGACTGGCGGCAGTAGTCCCGGATCTCATCCTCCGTGGCCTGCCGGCCTTCGTGCAGGACCACCCAGGCCTTGACCCGTTCGCCGCTGCTCTCGTCCGGGATCCCGGCCACGGCGGCTTCCAGGACAGCCGGGTGGGCATAGAGGACCTCTTCGACTTCGCGCGGCACGACGTTGAAGCCGCCGACCAGAATCAATTCCTTCTTCCGGTCGACCACGGCCAGGTATCCGTCATCGTCCATGGTGACGATGTCGCCGGTGTGCAGCCAGCCGTCCGAGTCGATGGTTTCGGCCGTGGCCTCGGGCTGTTGCCAGTACTCCTTCATCAACTGTGGACCCCGCACGCAGAGTTCGCCCTCGGCGCCCGGTTCCGCATCCACGTAGTTGCCGTCCTCGTCCTGTTCCACGTTCACAATGCGGATCTCCGTGGACGGGAAGGGCAGTCCGATTTTGCCGTCGCGCGCCTCGCCCTTGAGCGGGTTGGCGGAAACCACCGGCGAGCATTCGGTCAGGCCGTAGCCTTCCACCAGATTGCCGCCGGTGAGCCGGTTGAAAGCTTCCTGAACCTCCATGGGCAGGGGCGCGCCGCCGGAGATGCAATACTCCACCGATGACAGGTTGTACTCGCCCACCTTTTCGTGGTTGATGACGGCGTTGTAGAGCGCGGGCACCCCGGGGAACACGGTGATTCCCTCCTTGGATACCAGGCGCAGGTTCTGTTCGGTGTCCCGCGGATTGGGCGTGATGACGATACGGGCGCCAATGCGGACACTGAGCAGAACCGTGATGGCCAGGCCGAAGATGTGGAAGAACGGCAAGGCGCCCATCATGACTTCCTCGCCGTCGCGCGCCTTGGCGAACCAGGCCCTGGTCTGCGAGGTGTTGGTACCCAGGGATCTGTGTGTCAGGACTGCGGCGCGGGGCACGCCGGTGGTGCCGCCCGTGTACTGCAGCACGGCCATGGAGTCGGGTTCCCCGACCGGCGCCATGGAACGGGCGGTCTGCTGCGACATGAGCAGGTGCAGGTTGTAGACCCCGCCGCCGTAGACCACCTCTGCCATGTGGCCCAGGGCCATCAGCTGCTTGGCGGAGAGTTTGCGGGGAATGGCGGGCAGCGTCTCGTTGATGTCGGTGATCAGAATGTGCTCGATCTCGGTATTGGCCTGGATGCTCTTGACGGTCTCCAGGCCTCCCGACATGCAGATGACGGCTTTCGCGTTGCTGTCGCTGAAGATGTGCTCGAGTTCCGGCGCCGTGTAAATGGGATTGGCATTGACGACCACCAGGCCTGCCTTCAGGATGCCGTAGAGGGAGATCACATACTGCGGGATGTTCGGCAGCATAATGGCCACGCGCTCGCCCGGTTGCAGGCCCAGGCTTTTGAGGGCGTGGGCCAGACGGTTGCTGGCCAGGTCCAATTCCCGGTATGTGATCTTGGACTGCAAGGTCAGGCCGAGCGGCAGGTACTTGAGCACCAGGTGCAGAGCCGTGTTGCCGGGGTAGCGGCTGACGGTCTCGGCCAGGTCCTGGGTCAACAGGTGATCGACGGTGTCGACCGCTTCCGCGACCCCGTCCTCGTAGTGTGTGCGCCAAATGGGTTCAAGAGTCATGGTCGGGCCCTCTGATTCGGAGATGGAGTTGCGGAGGTCGCGGGCACGCTACACGTTTGTGACGGATCGATCGTAGCACAGGGATCAAATCGGTGTTTTAGGGCCTGGGCGACCCTCCTCCTCCGAAGTCTATACGCGGCCGAGACTCGCCGCACAAGCCGTCCCGAGGGGCAGTCGGGCAGTCTCAGGGCAATCGCAATCCATTTTAAGTTGAAGCCAAGCGAAAAAATAACCAAAAATCATTTTTTCAATAATCAGACACCACATTCGGTAACGAAACAAGCCGGTTTGCCGACACCTTTCCGCTCAGGATGCATTGCGCAACGTCACAAAAATAGGTGTTCGGGGACCGGGGTTCCATGGGTGATAACAAGGCGGAACTTTCGCAGCCGGGTACGGCGAGTGCGGCACCAGGACCGTGGGGGACCTGCATCCGTTCCCCACGAGGGCTTGGCCGACGATGGGCGAGATGACACCATGCAGGGGTCTTGGGCTCCTGTCCGGGCACGGATCCAAGGCCGCGACGACGGCAGACAGGCTCGCCTCCACCGCCGATGGGTCCGGACGCGCTTGGCCGCGATGCCTCCATGGGCGTGTGTTCCCGGATTCGAGGACGCGTTCCGGCTTGTCGAAGGCCCGCCCTGTGCCCAAGGGTCATGTTCCCAATCGGAATGCGATTGCCCTGCAGGTGACCGGTGGCCGACCGCTGCGTTACACTTTGCCAGTTAAAACCGGGCCCGTTGGGCCGGGGGAACGGCTTACAGGGAATCGTTTGCCATGCGGATGTCCAAACTGTTTTTCCACTCGCTGCGCGAGGCGCCGGCCGAGGCGGAACTGGTCAGCCACCAGCTGATGCTCAGGGCCGGCCTGGTGCGCCAGGTAACCTCCGGGATTTTCGAGTACCTGCCGCTGGGCATGCGGGTCAAGCACAAAATCGAACAGCTTCTGCGCGAGGAGATGGATCGCGTGGACGGCCAGGAAATGGTGATGCCCGTGGCGCTGCCGGCGGAACTGTGGCGCAAATCCGGTCGCTGGTACGCAATCGGCGACGATCTGATGCGGATGAAGGACCGGGCCGGCCGCGACATGTGCCTGGCCATGACGCACGAGGAGGTCATGGCCGATCTGGTGGCCCGTTCCGTCAACAGCTACCGTCACCTGCCCATCGTGATGTACCAAATCCAGACCAAGTTCCGGGACGAACCCAGGCCGCGCGGGGGCATGTTGCGCGTGCGCGAGTTCACGATGAAGGATGCCTATTCCTTCCATGTGGACCAGGCGGACCTCGACGACTACTACCCCCGGATGTACGAGGCCTACTTCCGGGTGTTCCGCCGGGCGGGGCTGGATGTGGTGGCCATCGAGTCCGACATGGGCATGATGGGCGGCACCATGGCCCACGAGTTCATGGCGCTGTCCGACATAGGTGAGGACACGATTGTCCAGTGTCGTGGATGCACCTACCGGGCGAACCGGCAGGTCGCCTCCTTTCGCAAGGATCCGCCCCCGGCCGCCGATCCCCTGCCCATGGAGGAAGTCCACACGCCGGGCACCGACACCATTGCCGCCTTGGCGGACATGCTGGACATCGACACCTCGCAAACGGCCAAGGCCCTCTTCCTGGTGGCGTTGTTGTCCGAGCAGGATCAGAACCGCGAGCAGTTTGTATTCTGCGTGGTGCGCGGCGACATGGAATTGAACGAGACCAAGCTGACGAATGCGGTCAACGCCGTGCATCTGAGACCTGCGACGGAGGCCGAGATCAGGGCCGTGGGGGCCGAACCCGGATTCGGCTCGCCGGTGGGCGTGGACCGGGATCAGGTCATGGTGGTGGTGGACGACCTGGTCTGCGAATCCCCAAACCTGGTGGCCGGGGCCAACCGGCCGGACTGGCACTACCGCAACGTGAACTGCGGACGCGACTACGGGGCGGATCTGGTCACGGACATCGTTAACGCCGACGATGGGCATGCCTGTCCGGCCTGCGGCGGCGAGCTGTACCTGCAGCGGGGCGTGGAGGTCGGCAACACGTTCAAGCTCGGCACCAAGTACAGCGAGTCGCTCGGAGCCTACTACCAGGATGAACGGGGCGAATCCCATCCGATTGTGATGGCCTCGTACGGGATCGGAGTGGGCCGGCTGATTGCCTGCATCATCGAGAACTTCAATGACGAGTACGGCATCCAGTGGCCCTTGTCCGTGGCGCCCTACCAGGTGCATCTGGTGTGCCTGGCCTCGGCGGGCCAGACCGATGTGTGGGACAAGGCCGAGGATCTTAATCGGGAGCTGTCCGAGTCGGGTTTGGAGGTCCTCTACGACGATCGGCAGGAACGGGCCGGCGTCAAGTTCAACGATGCGGACCTGGTCGGCATCCCCTTGCAGATTGCCGTGGGCAAGCGCGGTTTGGCCCAGGGCCAGGTGGAACTCAAACTGCGGCGGAGCGGCGAGCGCCACATGTTGGACGCGGACAACGTCCGGGGGGAGTTGGAACCCTATATTCAGGCGGAGCAAGCCTGGCTGGACGATCTCCTGGCCCTGCCCGTGCCGGACTGACCGGTCGAGGGGCCGCTCAGAGGCGGGGCAACAACGTTCGCAGGAGTCTGGCGTACGCCTCGCCCACGGCACGGCCGGCGGCCACCACTTCCTCGGCGTCCGGCCTGTCCGTGGCTTCAAGATTGTCCACGCACAGGTTGGTAATGGTGCTGAAGGCGAGTACTTCCATGCCGGCGTGGCAGGCCACCATGGCCTCTGGCACCGTGCTCATGCCCACGGCATCGCCGCCCCAGGCGCGCAGCAGCCGGATCTCGGCCGGAGTTTCGAAATTGGGCCCGGCCACCCAGACATAAACGCCTTCCTGCAGCTCAGTGCCCGTTTCACGGGCCGCGGTGCGCGCCAGGTTCGCCAGCCGGTGGCTGTAGGCATCGTTCATGGCCGGGAAGCGGTCGCCGAACTCGTCGGCATTGGGACCCCGCAACGGGTTCAGGCCAGCCATGGCGGGCAGCGCGATGTGGTCGCGCATGAGCATGATTTGTCCCACCCGAAAAGCGGGATTCAATCCACCCGCTGCGTTGGTCAGGATCAGTGTCCGGATGCCCAAACGGTGCATCACGCGCACCGGGAACGTTGCCTGTGCAGGCGACCACCCTTCGTAGGTGTGGTGCCGGCCTCGCATGACGAGAACGGGCCGTTGTGCGGCCTTGCCCAGCAGCAACTCGCCCACGTGGCCCAGGGCGGTGCTTACCGGGAAGCCCGGAATGTCGCCGTAGGGAATCGCGACCGGTTGGTCCACCAGGTCGGCCAGGATGTCCAGACCACTGCCCAATACCAGGCCAATGGCGGGTTTCAGGTCGGTTTGCGTCCGGATCCAAGCCGCGGCCTTGTCGTAGGCGGTGGGATCCGTCGCGGGCTGCAGTGCCGAAGGAGGGCCATCCATGGCTGTTGGTTTCACGGATTGTGCCGGAAGTGGGTGTTGCGCAACACTTGAAGGTTGATGGACGGGTCCAGGTCCGAGCGTGCCAGGCAGGACTTGAGGATGGACCAAACTCCCTGTCGGGTCATGCGGGTGCCTTGCCGGTTCGGGAACAGGGGCACCGGCCTGTCCGCCTCCGCAGGCGATGTCCATGAATCGGTGTCCGGACAGTGCAGGGATGAGTGGTTCGCCTGCATGTGATGCAGGACGGCCCGGGCCGGCTCTTCGGCCAAGGCCTTTACGGTCCCGTCGGGCAAGTGCAGACTGGTGCCCCGTGGCCCCACATCATCGACATCGAGATTCGTGACATCGGACGCGCGCAGGCCGGTGTAGTAGACGATGGTCAGGACGGCACAGTCGCGGCG
Source organism: uncultured Caldilineaceae bacterium (assembly GCA_964566955.1). Lineage (GTDB taxonomy): Bacteria > Chloroflexota > Anaerolineae > Caldilineales > Caldilineaceae > Bin34. The sequence continues at coordinate 6,069 of CAZMKQ010000169.1, forward strand.
GCGGTTGGCCGCCTCGGGCTGATTGGCGGCGTCCAGGAGGCGGGCCACTTCGGCCTCGGACAGGTGCATGGGCGTGCTGGCCGCCACCGCTTGGGGAGGCAGGTCGCCGATTTGCTCGGCGTTCACCACACCGTTGGCCTGCAGGAAGTTCAAAAAGGTTCGCAGGACGGCCATCTTGCGGGCCAGGGTCGTGTCCTGATAGCCCCGGTCCTGCAGAAAGAACCGATACTCCTGAAGATGCTCGGGCCGGATGCCGGCCCAGTTCGATGCCGCCGGCACGCCCGGGTGGCTCCATGCGCCCAGGAATTTCACCAGTTGCGCCAAGTCCGCGCGATAGGCGGACCGGGTGTGTTCGTTGCTCTTGGTCTCTACGTACTTGTCAATCCAATCGCGCATGGGACCTGTTCAACTGTTCGTTTGGCGGGGATGGCTGGCAGCGATCAATCTAACATAAGTCATCAAAGGCAAGCAGGTTGCACCTCGTTGGAGGAGGAGCGCAACCGACCTTGACATCCCCGTGTACAGAGGTCAGCTTACGTAATTGCAAGGGGTGCGGCCAAGTTTGGGTCGGCCAGTTCCCAAAAGAAGGCGAGGCGGATCTGCAAGCGCTGGAGCACGAGATTGCAAGCCGGTTGTCGAATGTCGTGAGATGCTGATGGAATGATCAGGAACCATATTCGGAGGCAGGTTGGCCTCGGAAGGAACGCACAATGAAGTTGATCTACGCAGTCGTCATTGAGCAGACACCCAACAACTACGCTGCCTATGCGCCGGAAGTGCCGGGCTGCATCAGTACTGCCAAGACCCGGGATGAGATGCTGGCGATGATCCGTGAAGCACTCACCGTCCACTTCGAGTTCCTAATCGAGGATGGCGATCCCGTACCGGAAGCCATGATGTCCATCGATGATGCCATCGCGTACCACAGCAAAGCGCTCGCCAAGGCCGATGAGGAGTTGCTGGCAGAATACGGCGATGCGCCACCGACGATCTCGACCACGTTCTGCATGGTGGAAATCGAGGTTCCCGTGTTGCAACCCGAGACCGTCTAGATCTCACTTGCTTCTCCGATGGCAAGGCTTGGCAACTCACCGTCTGCGAATCCAGGGAATTGTGCACACCGGGTCGGATGGCGGTTCCCGATTTCGTCCGGTCCGGCCCATGGGCACCAACACGGTTACGCCGCGCATCTTCCATGTTGGCCTCCAAACGGGTCGCGTCGGTGCCCGCACCCCTGCGGATTTGCCAACCCACGCCGGCACGGTCACTCAATCAGGACTTCCACGCGAATGCTGTTTTCGTGGTCGGTGACCTCAACGATCTTGCCGCCAACGCCGTCCGCCAACCCGGCGATCAGTTCCTCCACGTCAATGGCCTTGACCCCTGGCGCGTATTGGGAACCGATGCGCAGACCCAGTTCCAACAGCTGAACGGGCAGCTGTGCCTGCGCCTTGACCTGTCCGTTGTGCAGGTTGCTGACCTTCAACCTGACCACCTTGCCGGCCAGCGCCTTGGTCGAAAGACGGGCGGCCACCGTGTCTTCAGGGCCCGCGGACCGGTCCAGGGCGTCCAGTAGGCGAAAGGCTTCGTCCACCGTGATGGTCCCCGCATCAATCATTTTGAGGACTTGCAGGCGTTCCTGTTCCTGGACGGGCATGGATGGCACTACACGCGTACTTGGAAGGTCAATTGGACTTCATCTTGCAACAATCGGTTTGGTTAGAACTGGCCCAGCAGTCCCTTCCGGCGGGCGATCCGTTCCGCCACCAGGTAGAGTGACAGGCCCAGGACGAACCAAATCAGCGAGTGGAGCACCAGCAACGGGAGCAGGCCGTCGGCCCATGCGGCGGCCAGGGTCATATTGTCCAGCGTGACCAGCCTGGCCACCTCGATGCTCAGCGTGGAGGGGAGGGCCCGGGTGGCCGTCGTCATCCAGGCGGGGAAGACGGTGACCGGAACGATGGCGCCGTTCAGGAACAGCAGCACGTTCTGGATGAGGTTGGCGAAGGCCAGGATGTTCTTGAACAGGATGGTCAGGCCGGCAATGACGAACCCAAGGCCGTACAGGCCGAACATCGTCAGGCCCAGGACGGGGATCAGGCGCCAGTTGAGGCCCAAATCCAAACCGAACGCGAGCGTAACCGTTCCGCCTCCCAGCAGGATGACGGCCGTCGTCCACACAAAGTTCGAAAGGGTGCGGCCAAACAGCAGCGCGGCAAAGGGGGTTGAGCCCATGAACATCTGCTCGATCGTGCCCTGCTGCTGTTCTTCCCGCAGGGCAAAGCTCATGTTCGAGATGGCGAAGATCGAATAGGTCCAGATGCAGAACCCGACGAGGGTAAAGGCCAGGTCCTCGCTGTTGAACGCGCCGTTGCCGATGAAGAAGTTGATGCCCATGAATACCATGAACAGGCCTAG
>CAZMKQ010000170.1:0-8472 GCA_964566955.1 uncultured Caldilineaceae bacterium
GACCGGCTCCGTCCATCCCTCAGGTTGACCAAATCCGGGGTACCTGAACAGTTACGCTTAAACTGCAACAAGTACAACTGTAGTACTAGTTCCGGGTGTTGGCCGCGCACAACCGGCATGGAACAAATCCCCCGCCGATGGGGATTCATGCAGCACGGCCCGTCCGCCGCGGCGGACGGGCCGTAGCCATCCCCTGCCCAGCATGCAGCTTGCCAGGCTCCGGCACAGGCTTCGGGTATTCGGTCCAGGGCCTGAGCCGGATCCGCGACCTGCGGGCAAGCTCTGCCACCCCTTGGCAGAAAAATGAGGGTTCAGTAGACTGGTACGAGGCCTGAGCAGTCGTGATTCTCCTCGGTCCAGGGCTTCCAAAGCCATGTTGGGCGGGAATCCGCAAGTGGTACCCTACTCTGGTCTGTGGAAGATCGGAGTCACATCCAGGGAGGCCATGAAAATCGGCTCAAGGGCCAGGCGACGGCGCGGATGCCGCCTGCTGCTCTTTGCCTTGTGTTTGTTCCCAACCAGTGCCATGTCCCGGACAATTCACGGGACAAGGAGAAAGAAACATGAACGGTTCGTCACGTTGGATATCTCCCGGTGTCAGTCGCCGTCGTTTCTTGCAATTGTCGTCCCTGACCGGGATGGGCATTGCCCTGGCCGCGTGTGTCGCGCCGGCGCCGGCGGATGGCATGCAGGAGGAACCGGCCATGGAAACTATCGAGCTGCGTTTCCAGAACTGGTTCAACGAAAGCGACATGCATACTTGGCAGATTGGCCTGGATCAGTTCAAGGAAGAACGGCCCGATGTCGACATGAAGCTCGAATACGCGGGCTGGGGCGACACCACCAGCACGATTCTGGCCGGGGCCGCGGCCGGGGACCTGCCCGACGTGTTCATGGCCAGCGACGAACATGTGCCGCCTGTCGCCTCCGTTGGCTTGGTCCTGAACCTGAATCCGTACATTGACGCCATGCCCGAAATCGATGTCGATGATTTCGCCGCGGGCGTGTCCCGCGGGTTCAACTTCTGGGGACGCTGGTGGGGTTTCCCCTACGACCAGTCCACCTGGGGCATCTACTACAACAAGGGCATGTTCGATGAGGCGGGCATAGGCTACCCGCCGACCGAGGGCCAGACCCAATGGTCGCTGGATGAATTCGTGGAGGCGGCTACCGCCCTCACCAAGCCGGACGGCGAACAGTGGGGAACGCAGATCAACGGCGGCCAGTACCTGACTTCGGCCTTCATTTATTCCGCCGGCGGGCGCAACTATGACGACGACGGCCGCGAATGCCTGATTTCCTCTCCCGAGACCGCTTCGGCGCTCCAGTGGATGGTGGATCTGGTATACGAGCACAAGGTGGCGCCCACGGCCGCCGAATTGGCCGGCAGCGGCGGCATCAACTATTTTGCGTCCGGTTTGGTTGCCATGGAACTGAACGGCCAATGGTCCCTGCAGTCCAAGAATGCGGAGGTCGAATTCGATTTCGACATTGGCTTCCTGCCCATTGGCGCCATTCAGAGCACCGTCACCGGCGGCTCCGGGTTCTGCTGCAGCAACGACTCGGACAATCCCGATGCGGCCTGGGAATTCCTGGCCAGCTACACCAGCAGTGACACGTTGGCGGAGATGGTGGGACGTCCCGGCCGGGGCATCCCGGCCCGTTGGAGTGCCACCCCGGCCTACCTGGAGGCGGGCGGCAAGGCGGAACACCCCGGGGCCTTTGTCGAGCAGTTGAGCTGGGCGTTCAATGATCGCGCCACGCTGGCGAGCCCGCAGTTCAACGATTCCTGGTCCCGCCACTACGGGGCCATCTACGACACCGGCGAAGGCGACATCGCGGCCGCGCTGGATCTCATCCAGGAGGAGACCAACGAGACCCTGGCCGAGAAGTGGGCGGGCGTGACCATTGACGTCTGACGGTTAGCGTTGGTTTGATTTCAGGGACAAGCGGGGGGCAGGTCCGGACCTTGCCGCCCCGCTTGTCCGACAACCTGTTTGCGTCCTCTGTCGGTGCATTCAGCGCACATGCAACAACAACGACAGATTTTGTGGCAGGGCGGGGCGGCCTCCCGCTACCGCCTGGGACTGGGTACAGGCCTGCTCATGATTCTGGGCGTCTTGATGGCCTTTCCCTTTTTCTGGATGCTGCGCACTTCCCTGCTCACGGAAACGGATGCCGCCGTCTTCCCGCCCATCTGGCTGCCGACGTACCTGGAACTGGACGGGTACCAGGGCGTGTTCACGGTTCAGCCCTTCGGGCGCTACATCCTGAACAGTGCCTTTGTCGCCATCACCGTGATGGTGTCCCAGCTGGTGACGGCCAGTCTGGGCGCCTACGCGTTTGCCCGGCTGCAGTTTCCCGGCCGGGACAAGCTCTTCCTCCTGTATCTGGCCACCATGCTGATTCCGGCCGAAGTCACGATTGTGCCGACCTTTGTCCTGGTGAGCCGCTTTCAGATGGTCGACAGCCTGGCCGGCCTGATTGTGCCGGGCCTCTTCAGTGTCTTCACGACGTTCCTCCTGCGCCAGTTCTTTCTGACCATTCCCTACGAGCTGGAGGATGCCGCCAAGATTGACGGTGCCGGTTACGTCCGGCGCTACGCCCAGATCGTCATGCCCCTGTCGCAGCCGGCCCTGGCGACGGCGGCCATTTTCATCTTCATAGGTACCTGGCGGAGTTTCCTCTGGCCGCTGATCATCATTCGGACACGGGAACTGCGCACGGTGCCGATCGGCCTCGCCGCCATTCAACAGGAACAGGGGCACACGGACATTCCCCAGTTGATGGCGGGTTCCGTGATGGCGATTGTGCCCGTGATCGCGGTTTTCCTGGTGCTGCAGCGGTACTACATCGAGGGTGTCGCCATGTCCGGACTCAAGGGTTGATCCATGGCTGTCGGCACCCATACGCCAACGGCGTCCGGTGCGGTTCGTCGCCCATGGTTCCGCAGACCCCGGAACAAGGAAGCGTTGGCCGCCCTGCTCTTCCTGGCCCCCAACCTGATTGGGTTTCTGGTGTTGACCCTGGGGCCCGGCGTCTTCTCCCTGATCATGGGCTTTACCAACTGGTCCGGCATCAGCCGGGCGCGCTGGGTGGGGGCCGAGAACTACATCGAACTGATGGCGGACAAGGTGTTTCTCACGGCTCTGCGCAACACCCTTGTCTATACGGTGGAATTCACGCCGCTTGTGATCGGGGCGGCCCTGCTCTTTGCCCTGCTGTTCAATCAACGGGTCTGGGGCGTGCCGGTGGTGAGGTTGCTGTGCTTTCTGCCCATCGTGACCGACTTCATCTCCGTGGCCTTTATCTGGTCCTGGATCTACCACTTCCGGTTCGGTGTCCTGAACTGGGCCCTGGAGCTCCTGAACCTACCCGCCCAGGCCTGGCTGGGGGATGTGCGCTGGGCCATGCTCGCCCTCGTGGTGATGTCCGTCTGGCGCTGGGTGGGCTACTACGCCATCATCCTGCTGGCCGGCCTGCAGGGCATTCCCAGCGAACTGAAGGAGGCCGCGACCATCGACGGCGCCAACGGCCGCCAGCTGTTCCTGCGCGTGACCATTCCCCTTCTGTCCCCGGCCCTGTTCTTTGTGCTGATCATTTCCATCTCCTCCAGCCTGGCCGTGTTCGAGCAGATGTACATCATGACCCAGGGCGGTCCCCGCGACACCACCATCAGCATTTCCATGTTCCTGTATCAGCAGGGCTTCCGTTTCTTCAAGATGGGATATGCCTCCGCCGTGGCCTGGATCCTGTTTCTGCTGACCTTCATGGTGACGGCGTTCAACTGGACCATTCGCCGACGGTGGGTCTACCAGGAGTAACTGCGAAGATGAAATCCCGCGCCCCGATGCCTGCCGCCTCCGATTTCGGGTTGCCCGCGCGGTCCCGGTTCCCGGCCCTGCTGTGCACGATCTGCATCCTGTTCTCCCTCGCGTCCTGTGCCGCGCCCGGGATTGCCCCCATGCACGGCGGGGAGGCGGTGCATGGCGTGCAGCCCGCGACGGTCGTGACCCGAATTCCGTTTGCGGACCGCTCCGGCTGTGCCGGCACCTTTGTGCGCCATGCCCTGGACAGCGTGAGCCTGATCCCCGGGGAGAAGGGCGTGTACATGTTCGACAGCAACGGTTCGGGGGTGGCCCTGGGCGATCTGGACCGGGACCTCCTGCCGGAAATTATCTTGGCGAACCTTTCGGAGCCCAATGTGGTCCTGTGGAATCAAGGCGGTTTGCAGTTCCGGCGCACGGAACTGGCCGACACGGACTCCCGGGGCGCGGCCACGGTGGACATCGACGGCGACGGGTTGCTGGACCTTGTCTTCACCCGCCGTCTGGAGCCGCCGATCGCGTATCTGAGTCAGGCCAACGCGCTTGCGACACAGACCTCGGCGTTTTCAAGGACGGTTCTGCCGGGCATCGCGAAGCTTGCCTACAGCATGGCATGGACCGACACGGATGCGGACGGTGATCTGGACCTGCTGACCGGTTCCTACGATCTGGAACTCCAGGCGTTGCTGGGGGAAGGTTTTGAGGGTCAGACAGACTCGGGGGTCTATTGGCACGAATATCGCGATGGCCGCTTCCACAGCCGCATGTTGGCGCGTCGCTCCCAGGCCCTGGCCCTCGCCGCCCTGCCCGCGCAGGAGGGCGCGGTGGTCGTGGCGGGCAACGACTTCCTGTTGGCGGATGGAGCCTGGAAGTGGCGCAGCGAAGGCTGGCACGACAGTGTGCCCTTCGAACACACGACCCAGAACACCATGAGTTACAGCGTGGGCGATGTCAACAACGACGGGCACCTGGATTTGTTCGCCGCCGACATGAAGCCGCGCACCGATGATCCGGCGGTGCAGGCGGCGTGGGCCCCGGTGATGGCGAAGGTGCTGGAGGATCCGACCGACCGGCAAATCACGGAAAACGTCCTGCAGGTGCAGGACCGGGAGGGAGGGTTTGCCAATGCGGCGCCGGTGACGGGCATCGCGGCGACCGGCTGGACCTGGTCCTCACAGTTGGCGGATTTCGATCAGGACGGCTTCCTGGACCTGTACGTGGTCAACGGCATGAACGCGGTCGAACTGTTCAGCCACCTGCCGGGCAACGAACTGGTGGAGACCAACTGGGTCTTCCGCAATGATCAGGGCCGGGGTTTTGTGCCCGCCCCGGAATGGAACATGGGGTTGCGCGAGGGTGGCCGGGGCATGACCGTTGGGGATGTGGACTTCGACGGCGATCTGGATGTCGTGGTCAGCAACCTGTTGTCTCCGGCCGTCCTGCTGGAGAACCGGTTGTGTCAGGGAGCGTCGATCCAGATCCGGCTACGGGACCGCTATGCCCACAACACGCACGGTGTTGGCGCCCAACTGGTCCTGCACACCGATCAGGGATCCCAGCTGAGGCTACTGGAGGTCACGGGCGGGTATCTGTCCGGTTTGCCGCCCGTAGTTCACTTTGGTTTCCCGGAGCGGGCGGAATTACGGAAGCTGGAGATCCTTTGGCCTGACGGGGAAAGCCAGACGATACAGGGATTGGATCCGAACTACCTGTACACCATTGTGCGAACGGACTGACAACAGCCCGTGGTTCAGGGCAACAGGGTTTTGTGTCGCCTTGGATGCGAGTCTGCACGACCAAATGAACGGTTGCGACGGACTGATGTTTGATCAAAGGCAGCAGGCGGCGATGCGCGCTGCTCCTGGAATGGATTGGAGTGGGTCCCCGTTGCCGGACTGACTGGATCCAGGGTTGGTTCCTGCCAGGCTTAACTTCCAACCTGTGGTTCCGATCCATCGGAACACTCCCGGGCCGTGATCAGCCTGTAGCTCCGATCGTAGAGGTAGGCGGTGTCCGCATCGTTGTTCCAGATCAGTTGGTCGGTCAGCCGGATGTCCGCCTCCGCGTTGCCCGAGCCCAGGGTCACCTTGGCACCCGACACCAGCAACCACTCCGGCAGGGCGAAGCGGTTCAGGTTTCCGTGGTCGTGCAGATGCCAGCCGGCCAGGTTGTACACCTCCGTCGACGGGTTGGTGATGGTTATCAGTTCGGAGCGGGCATCGCAGACCACGCGCAGGCCGTCCGCACTCTCGGCGAAGCCGGAAGCCTGGATTGATCCAGTGCCCAGGGAGGGGGAAGGCACCAGGGACAGGTCGTCGCACAGTACCAGAATGTTCCGGAGTGCAGTGTGTTCCGCGTCGTCCACGGTCATGCCCCAACCGTGCTTGACCCGGATCCAATCGGCAGCGTAGCGGCATCGGCCCACGCGGGTCTCCGGCAGCCACAGCGCCGGATCGGAGGCGCCCCGCCGGCGCCGCTGCTCGATGCTCATGAGCACGTGGACCCGGCGGCTGTCGGCCGGGCCGGCATAAGTGTGTCGATCGTAGGGTGACCAGCGCCAGCCTTCGGACAGGTGGGCTTCGTAGAGTGGAACCACCGGTTCCGCCACCAGCCGGGATGGGTCGGCCTCGGTTCGATCCTCCCAGGGCAGGTACCAGGATCCATCCGGCAGGCGGCCCGCCTCCAGCAACCGGCAGGTGAGATCACAGGGCGGCTCCGGCTGCGCCGGAGCCGATGCGTCTTGGGGAATCCAAAGGTCTCGATCGTAAAGGCGACCGCCGTCCGAGGCGGGGACCTCGATCAGTTGGTCCAGGGCCAACCGCAAGGTGGCAATTTGCGCCTGACTGCCCAGTTCATAGGAATTCGAACCATGGAAGTCGGTCAGGTAGCCAGGCCACACCCGGACCTCGTCCGCCCTGATCCAGGCCGGAAGCTCATCCGGCTGCCGAGCCTGCACCCGGGCCCAGAGAACTTCCTGGTCGTCCGCGACCACGGTTTCGATCACCAGCAGCTGTCCGGCATCGACCTGCCCCACCGCCGGTTCCTCGGCGGACGGCTGCGGATACAGGTTGGCGGCCTGGCTGGCGGTTCCCATGCCGTTGAAGATGGCACCGCTGCGCCAGAAAAGATCGAGACGGTCCGCAGCGATCGTGCGGCTGAAGTCCGCGATGCACTCAATTGCGACCAAGTCCTCCCGAACCCACGCATCCGCGCGGCCGTCCAACAGCCTGATCCTGATCCAGTTGCGCTCGTGCCCGGTGACGAGGAGTCGGGTGTCCCGCCTGGCCTTGTCGAGAATGGCGGATTCGGTGGTTCCCCGCTCCCGCAGATTGACGACATTGCGCTGGATTACGGCAAACCTGTGTTCGCACCTGTCCTCGTCCGTGCTGCCCGGCAGCAACTCCTCCACCGGTACCGGTTCCGGAAGCTGGGCCATCACCACCGGATCCCTGGGAGGAATTTGGAAGGCGGGAGGTTGAAGCGTGTCCGGCAGCATCGTGCAGGCGGACAACAGGCAGGCCAGGGCTACGATCGCCGCCTTGGCAGCCACCTTGAGTTTCAGGCGTGGGTGTCCCATGGGTAGGTGGTTCCGGCATTGGAGCGCGCACCGTGCCCGGAGGCGGGCCGGTGAATGTCCATTGTAGGGATTGACGTCGCAAATGCCCGGAACCCGATCGTACAGGGGCTGCCTCCGCCGCCGCCGCGGGTCTTTGCTAAGATCCGGGTTCCATCGAAATTTCCCCAATTCCGCAATCCTCCCCATGTCTGGCTCCGCCATCCGGATCGACTCCATCCATGTAGGGCAGCCGCGCGTGGTCGACGGCCTGCAAGGAGAGATGACCACGTCCATTTGCCGGACGCCTGTTTCGGGTCCCGTACAGCTCAACCTGCGCGGCCTCGAGGGCGACGCGGTTGGCAACCGGGAGGCCCACGGGTGGCCCAACATGGCCGTCTGCTGCCATACGCTCGACGACTACCGGTATTGGAAACGGACGCTCCAGCTGGACTTGCCGCCTGGATGGGTCGGCGAGAACTGGACGCTGGAAAACGCGCGCGAAACCGAAATCTGCCTGATGGACATTTACGACGTGGGCGGCGCGCGCGTGCAGGTGTCCAAGCCCCGCGCGCCCTGCCAGAAGCAGAGTTGGCGAGTCGGGCGCCCGGATTGGATCGATCACGTCATCAAGGCATTGCGCACCGGTTTCTACCTCGAGGTGTTGTCGCCGGGTTTGGTCAGGGCCGGCGACGAGTGGCGCCTTGTGGACAGGTCACTGCCCGATGCCACCGTCACCGCGGTGAATCGGTGCTGGTACCACGAATACGACGAGGACTTGGCTCGCCAGCTGCGCAAGCTGGATCCGCTTGATCCGTCTCTGGCCAAGATGCTGGACAGCGCAGAAAACCGTTTCACCCGGATGGCCTGAACAGGAAGCCCATGCCCGACAACAAGACTTCCAACAAACCGAGCACCACCGCCGACCTGGTCGCGGCTGTCCGCGCCCTGCATGTCCGCCAGTATTCGCCTCCGGTGTTCGACGACAACCTGGCATTCACGTTGTGCTCGTCGTTCTGGAAGACCGTCATCCGCAACCGGCTGCTGACCCGCATCGTGGTGTACGGGATCCTGGGCAAGCTGAATCCGATC
>CAZMKQ010000171.1:0-8367 GCA_964566955.1 uncultured Caldilineaceae bacterium
CCGAGGACGCCCGCATCAAGCTCCTGCATCTGTACCCTACATTTGAGTGAAGTTGGCCTACTAGCCTCTGCCACCGACCAAATCCGCGGACTTGCAGAAACCTGAATGCCTGTATCGCTCCAGTCTGTAAGCGGGGTGTGCGGATGCGTTCCCGTCTCGGCTTCACCACGCGCGGGGTTTCCGGGAGCTCATGCTGTCGCTTAGCGGCGCGGCATCGGGCGCCTGCGTTCGGGGTTGAAGCCGCATCCTGTGGTTGGCTGGGTTGACCTTGAGTTCCGAATCCGGTTCCCGCCGTCCGAGTGTCGGGTCCGTTGCCGAAGGTTGGACACGCTCCCAAGTTTCCCGGTGCATCCGGGCTCCCGCTTTCATGTTTCCGGTGTCGAGGCTACCCGTGTGCTCCGGCTGCGCTTTTGCGGAATGGTTCCATGCGGCCGTAGGTGAGTGAGCGCCACAGCCACTCCAGGGGACCGTAGCGGAACCGGTTAAGCCACCACGGTGAAAGGATGAGTTGCAACACCCACACGCCCAGGATGAAGACGGTCTGTTCCAGCCGGCTGGTCGTACCGTACAGGCTGCCGCCGAAGCCTTGGAAGACGGCCACGCAGATCACGGTATGCATGATGTAGTTGGTGAAGGCCATGCGGCCCACCGCGGCGAGGTGCCGGCGCAATCCGGGCAGCCAGTCCCGCCGTTCCGCCAGCATGACGGCATCAATGTAGCCGGCACTCACCAGAATGCTGGCCCAGTAGTTGTACTGGAAGCCACCGCCGTAGAAGGCGTGGGCCGCGTCCCAGCCCATTCGGATTCTGTCCCAGACGCCAAACGACACAATCGGCAGGCCCACGAGCAGGCCCACCCCTGCCAGCGCGATGTAGGTTCGAGCCGGGCGTTCCGCGGTAAGCAACCGAAGTTTCCAGGCAGCCATGCCCATGAGCATGAGGCCGGACGCCCTCCAGAAGGCCCACACCGCGAACAGGAACAGGTTCTCCGGCGCGTCCGTGATTCGTTGCCGCACCTGCACCGGGTAGGGTTCCTGCCGCAGGGCGATGTCGGCGTTGATCACATCCGCGGACGGAGCGAAGTCGGCATACAGCGCTTCCACTTCACTTGCCGGCATGTTGGGCATTGAGAGTCCCGCGCCAAGAATGAGGACGGTGTTGACACCGAGCACTGCGAGGCCGGTCAAGGCCAGGAACACCGGGGAGCGATGGCGCAGCCAGTACACAGCCATGCCTGACAGGGCGTATGTCGCCAGGATATCCCCATCCCACAACAGGAACCAGTGCAGCAGGCCGAATACAAGCAGCCACAGGGATCGGCGCAGGAACATGGCGGTGGGCTTGCCGCCCCTGCGTTCCAGGTTCGTCGTGAACAGCAGGATGCCGGCGCCGTACAGCGGCGAGAAGATGGTCATGAACTTCTGGTCGGCGAGGACGTGCGACACCACCCAAATCCACTTCTCGATGCCCTCGAACGAACCGTGTACCGTGGGGTTGAACAGGATCCAGTCGGGGTTGGCGAAGGAAATCATGTTCATGGGCAGTATGCCCAGTAGGGCGAAGCCCCGCAACGCATCAATGACCTGAATGCGTTGCGCCCGGGGACCGGGGCGTGACCGCTGGGAAGCTGGGACTTCGGATGGCATGGCCATGGCTGATGTTTGGGCTCGGTTGGCAGCTGCAGGGTCCCGGGAATCATGAGGGGTGTCCCGATCGGGACACCCCTCATTGGATCATGGATGTGGGTGGGTCTACGAACCGGCTTCCATTTCGGCGGCCAGGAACTCGTTGGTCTCGTCCTCAAGGGCCTGCAGGGCCTCTTCCAGCCCTTCCTGACCCTCGGTGAAGATCGGGTCCATGTGCTTGAGCCAGATGGCGTTCCATTCCTGGTATCCGGGCCAGTAGGGGAACGTCCGTTGGTTCTCGGCGGGAATGTCCACGAAGACATTCTGGAAGTTCGGGATCATTTCCGCGGTCTCGCCCTGTGGCAGACCCCATTCCCAGAAGGACTTGCGGGACACGATCATGCTGCCCATGACGCCGGTGGTCGGCAGTAGGTCCGGGTTGGACAGGCCGTAGCGAATCAGTTCGTAGGCGGTGTCCGGATAGCGGGAACCGGTTGGCACGAACCAGCCGGAGTTGCCGGCAAAGGCGACGCGTCCCTCCGGGCCGCGCGGCCAGGCATAAACGCCCCATTCGAACGGATTGTCCGTGCCGGAGATGGCTTCCTCCATGCGGAACGCCGTGTCGTTCAGCGCCCGGTGCATGGCGACGCGTCCGGATGCGAAGGCGAACTCGCTGGTCAGTCCCATCGACTGCGTGTCCTCGGGCGTCGGCATGGCCCGGTGCGTCCAGCGCAGGTCCCACAGCAGCTTGGCCGCGGTCATCACGCCGTCGTTGGTGAAGCTGGCTTCCGACATGTCGTCGTTGAAGTACCAGCCGCCAAAGGCCTGGGCCACGTTCCACACGGTGCTGTCGCCGGGTCCGATGTTGGCACCCCAGACGGGCATGCCGTTGTCGTCCTCGCCGGTGACTGCAATCGCGGTTTCCACGAAGTCGTCCCAAGTCCAGTCCGAATCGGCCGGATAGCCGCCGACAATGTCGTCCAGCAGGCCGCGGTTGGCGTAGATGCCGATCGTGGCCCAGTCGTAGGGAATGGCATAGACCGTGCCGTTCCAGCTCATGGTCTTGACCGAGGCTTCCCACCAGTCGTCCGGCCAGCCGTCGGGCGGATAGGCGTTCAGGTAGTCGGTCAGGTCAACGGACCAGCCCTTGGAGGGGAACACCTGGCCGCGGGATTGGTGCTGCCAGGCCATGTCGGGCGGCGTGCCGGCCGCCATCAGGGTCGGGAGCTTGGTCCAGTACTCGCCCCACGGGATGCCCCATTCGACCTCGGGCTCCAGGCCCGGATAGAAGGCATCGAAGAACTCGTTGATATGGAGCAGGAATTTCCGGATTTCTCCTTCATCCTCCCAACTCATGATCTTGAAGTCCCCGGTTGCATCGCGGTCGCCCATGCCGGTGAGCCAACGGGCTGCCGCCTCGGAATCGACCGCCTCACCCGCGGATGTGTCCTCCGCGGCCGGGGCTGTCGGCGCCACGCACGCAGCCAATGCCATGCTGGAGACTGCGGCACCCACTTGCAGGAAGCGCCTTCGACTCAGCAGGAACCTTTTCTTTTCGTCCATCGTCAATACCTCCCGGTTCAAAACGGACGTGGTCAAAACGGTGCAGGGTCTCCGTAGGGGAGCCCTCTAGAATCCAACATCGATGGCGTCGTCGAAGCCCTTGAACTTGAGCTGCAGGCCGGTGGCACTGTCCGGGACCAGGAATGTGACCACGCCGCGGCGGCTTCTGCCCGGCTGCAGGGGGCTGTCCAGCACGATTGTGTAGCCTTCCTTGCTCCCGTCCTGTTCCAGGTAGGCCACCTGATGCGCGGAGATGCTGGCGCTGTATTCGTTGCCGGCCGCGTCCTGGATTTGGAGCAGGCCGCGGTCCACGACCTTGAGTGCGGTTCCGGTATTGGCGAGTTCGAGGAACACCACGAGGTAGATGTTGCCGTCCTCGGCCTGGTAGGTGATGTTGCCCTTGCCCAGAATCAGGTGTTTTTCCGGCGCATCGGCCAGATTCACCTTCCAGCCGTCGCCTTCGACGGTGGCGCTCAGGTCGATTGCCTCGGCATCCGCCGCTTCCCCTCCCCCCCCGCCGCCACATGCCGCGGCCGCCAGCGCAAAGGCAAGGCACAGGAACAATGCAGGGAAAAGCCGCGGAACGGTGCCCATGGGATTCGCTACCCTTTCAGTCCAGTGGTGACGATGCCGCGCACGTAGTATTTCTGGCCGACCAGGAACAGCACCATGATTGGCAGGACGCTGACGACCGACGCGGCCATGACGAGATGCCACGGCGTCCGCATGGCGGTCATGCCCCGGAAGGCCGCCATGCCCAAGGAAATCGTCTTCTTTTCCAGGCTGCTGATGATGATCAGCGGCCAGAGGAAGGCGTTCCAGCTGTCCATGAAGGTGAAGATGCCCAGGGTTGCCAGGGCCGGGCCGGTGAGCGGCAGGATGATGCGGTAGTAGATCTGGAAGAAGCTGGCACCGTCGATCAGGCCGGCATCCTCGAGTTCCCGCGGAATGGTGAGCATGAACTGGCGCATGAGGAACGTGCCCCAGGCGCTGAACATGCCCGGGACAATCAGCGCCTGCAGCTGGTCCACCCACTGGAATGTGCGCATCAGTATGAACAGGGGGATCATCCGCACCGCGAACGGCACCATCATCGTGGACAGGTAGATCAGGAAGATGGTGTCCCGGTGGCGGAACCGCAGGCGGGCGAAGGCGTAGCCGGCCAGGGACGAGGTGAAAAGGACTCCGGCCGTTTCCAGCGAGGAGACGAAGAAGCTGTTGCGGAAGAACAGATGGAACGGCAGCCGCCGCCAAATCTCAAGGTAGTTGGTCCATTGCCACGTACTGGGTATGAACGTGGGCGGGAAGTTGAACAGGCCGCCGAACTCCTTGAAGGAACTGGAGACCATCCAGAAGAACGGCAGGATGAAGATGATGCTGCCGAGGAGTAGGCCGGCCCACACCACTATGTCGACGATGAGCGTCTGTGTGCCGCGGCCCAGCCCGGACATGGGCCGCGCCTCGGTTGGGACGGCAATCCGTTCGGGTTGGACGGCTTCGGCTTTCATGGAGTGTGCGGGGAGCGTGCGGGTCGGGCGGTCAGTCCTGTGTAAACCCGTGCACCCAGGTCCTGGCCGAGGTCCACTGAATCAGGGTGATGAACAGGATGCAGAGAAACAGGACAAAGGCCATCGAGGAGGCATAGCCCATCTTGAAGTAGCGAAAGCCGTTGTTGAAGATGTGCAGGACCAGGGTGGTCGTCGCGAACGACGGACCGCCGTTGGTCATGATGTAGAACTGGTCGAACCCCTGGAAGGCGCCGATGAACGAGGTGGTCAGCACGAAAAACGTCGTCGGTGACAGCATGGGAATCGTGATCTTGACCAGCCTGTACCAGCCGTTGGCGCCGTCCATGACGGCCGCCTCGTACAGTTCGGCGGGAACCCCTTGCAAGCCTGCCAGGAAAATCAGCATGGCATAGCCGATCCCCTTCCAGTTGCTCATGATGATCAGGGCCGGCATGGCGGACTTGCTGTTGAAGAGCCAGTTGGGACCCTGGATCCCGATCAGGCTGAGCAAGTAGTTGATGATGCCGAATTCCGGGTGGTAAATCCAGGCCCAGACGATGGCGGCGGCCACGGTCAGGGTGACGTGCGGCAGGAAGTAAATCAGGCGGAAGGCAAACACGCCCCGCATGGGCCGGTTGACACCCAGGGCCAGGACAAACGCCAGGAACACCCCTGTGGGCACGGCCACGAAGGCGTAGTAGAAGGTGTTGCCAAACGCCTTGAGGAAGATGTCGTCGCCAATCATCTCCCGGAAGTTCGCGAAGCCGGCAAACACCGGTGCCGTGCTCAGTTCCCACTCGGTGAAGGTGAGGTAGATCGCCGCCAGGATCGGGAACACCAGGAACACCAGGAAGCCGATCAGGTTGGGCAGGATGAACAGGTAGCCTGCCAGTTCTTCCTTGCGTTGCAAACCGGACAGCTTGGCGGCCATGGCGGGACGGGAAAGGGTGAACGACGCCTCAAGGGCGGACGAACAAGACGATTCAGCACTGAATGCTCGGACGGCCGATTATAGCGCAGGCCATCGAGAGGTGCGGCGTAATGGATCCGACTTCAACGGAACAGCGCTCTTTCCCGCACCACCCGGGACTTGGCTCTGATATCAGTTGCGCGTCTGCCGGTTTTCCGAGGTCAGTACCGCAGCCAAATGACGGTGCTGGCCGCCCCGGCCACGGTCTGGACCGCCCTGCGCCAACGCTGGCCCGATGGCACCAAGAGGCATCTCCAGGCCGCCGCCGGCACGGCCCTCTGGTACCACCCGGGCCGCCTGGCATGTCAAGACCGTCCCCACCTTCTCCGATGTCCTGGCCTGCGTCCAGAGGATGTGGCGGACGCAGGCCTCGCCTTTTTCCATGTCCCCGGCCGCCTCTGACATCCGCAAACGTCCCCAGCCGCCGTCTGATCCGTGCCTGATCGCCCTCTGCTACTCGGCCTAAAACGCTCCCAACCCCTCAGCGCCCGCCCGGACTTTGTACAAAGTCCGGGCTTGGACGGCAACTGTTCCGGTACCCCTGTTCGAGCGGCCTGAGGGGCGGGGATGCGACGGTATCGGGTTAGGGTGCATCGGGGTCCAGCCACAGGAGGTCGAGGAGGTTTTGCCCCGGCGTGCGGGAAGAAATCCCAGGCCGCAAACTAGCGGCAATCGAATGCGGGCCCCTACAAGGCAAGACCGCTCTCCAAGCCTTACACTTACCGGATCCAATCTGTACCGATTGATCCGGGCCGCTTGGCTACGCACCTCAACGACCTGCGCGACCGTCTCCGGCCGTCCTACCAGGTCTCCGCGCGCTGTTGACGGCAGCCGAGCTGGCCACCGGATACGCCTTGATGTTCCGGGCGGCGTTCAGGTCCCGGTCGCACTCGAATCCGCAGCGGTCGCAGCGATAGGTTCGTTCCGACAGCGACAGGGCGGCCTTCACGGCCCCGCACGCGCTGCAGGTCTTGCTGCTGGCAAACCACGGATCCACCTTCACAAAGTGCGCGCCGTACCACGCGCACTTGTATTCGGGCATCCGCACAAACTCGGCCATGCCGGCATCCGAGATGGAGCGCGCCAGCCGCTTGTTCTTCGCCATGCCTGCCACGTTCAGCGTCTCGACCTTCACCACGGCCCATGTCTTGGCTATCGCACAGGTGGCCTTGTGGTGGTGATCGCGACGCAAGTGACGCACGCGGGCATGTTGACGGTTGCGCAGTTCATACAGGCGTTGGCGCCGCTGGGATGACCGGTTCTTGCCGTGCGCGTTGCGCGAGCGCGCAATCGCCTTGTCCAGCGAGCGCAGTTCGGCCAAGGCCGCGGCCAGGGCCTTCGGATTGCGGATGCGGGTTTCGTCGGACAGGGTGGCCAACACGGTCAGACCCATATCGATGCCGACGGTCCCGCCCTCGCGCAGGGCCGGTTCCGGTTCGCCGGTATCGACCGTGAACGCGGCATGCCAGCGACCGCCGTACAGACTCACCGTGACGGCTGTAATGTCGCCGGCAAAGCGCAGCGCCTCGCGCATTCTCACCAAACCGACACCGGGCAGCCGTACGCGCCGGCCATCCGGCCGGATGGTGTTGCGACCGTTGGACGCGGTGTAGGACATGTGCTTGCCGCGCTTGCGGTACTTCGGAAAACCCACGCGGCGCGTGGGCTTGCCGGCCTTCCGCGCCTGGCAGTACGCGCCCCAGTTCTTAAGTGCCTGGCCGGTGTGGATGATGGCGTTCTTGGCCGGGGCCTGCGACAGTTCACAGGACCACGGAAACAGGTCGCGCTTGACGGCATTGAACAGCGGCCGCAGATCCCTGTCCGTCAGCCACTCGTTGTCCTCGCCTTCACCGGTGAACCAGGCGGCCGCAAACGTGTCGATGGCCCAGTTGGACGCGGTGCGCGCCCAGCCGCAATGCTGCATCAGCAAACCGGCCTGCCGGTCGTTCGGGTCCAAGGCGATTTTGTGCGACCGGATCACGTTTCGGATGCTGCCTTGAGACTGTCCATCAGCTTGCGCGACGGGTGCGACCGGCTGCCGTCCAGCCGCGCACGGAAGACCGTGATGATCTCCAACACGTCTTGCGCCAGTTCCTCTTCAAAGGCGGGCGGATCGCCTTGATGGATGATCACGATCTCAATGCCTTGCAGTTCGCACAGGGCAAACACCAACTCCGCACCCAAGCGCAGCAACCGGTCCTCGTGCGTAAGCACCAATCGCCGAATCTGCCGCTTGAGGATCAGATCCAACAGCCGCTGCAGGCCCTGCTTCCGGTAGTGCAGGCCGGATCCCAGATCGCGGATCGTCTCGGTCCGCCAGCCTTGGGCCGCGCAGTAGGCTTCCAGCGCGGCTTGCTGCCGGTCCCAATCCGCCTTTTGAGCGTGACGGGACACACGCGCATGGCACAGGGTCGGCGCGGCTTCGTTGGCCACGCCCAACAGGTCCGACACCGCGTAGTAGCGCGTGCCGGCACGCGACTTCCGCGCCGGCAGCAACTCACCGGTGCGCTCCCACTTCCGCAGCGTGACCGGCTTGGTACCGAGCAGTCGCGCCGCTTCGCCGATCTTGACCAACCTGCCCTGTTCACTCATGACGGTTAGGTTGGCACGGATAAGGTTGGATCAGGTTTTAGCGCACTGCAGCTACCCCGTTTATCTCGCCAAGTCCTCGACCGTCATGTCGCCCGGCAGAACACCCTCGT
>CAZMKQ010000172.1:0-8224 GCA_964566955.1 uncultured Caldilineaceae bacterium
GGCACCCGCCACGAGGAGGCCCGCCTCCGCGGCCTGCGTCCGGGGCAACTGCGCCGACCGCCCGCCGAGGCCCGACCGCCACCCCGCCGGCGTCGCCTCAGCCTGCTGCGGCAGGGCGCGGCCTGCCTGCGCCGCCTGCTGGTCCGCAACCGCCTCTGGGCCCGGGTCTGGCTGACCCCGGTGCCGGGGCCCGACTTGGCCGGCGGCCTGCGCTGTCTCTCGCCTCCCGTCGCCTGAAGGCGCTCCCCGTTCCACAAGCCCGTGCCCCCGAGGCCGCGCCCGCGTGCGGCCCGACCGCCCCTGCCCGCAGGGACCCGGAGGTCCGCCTCCGCATCCGTTCCAGGGCCCGGCCGGTGGTCCCGACCAAGGCCGGTGTCGGCCTCGGAGGCTCCCCATACCCCGATCCGACCCTGTCGGACCGGAACACACTCTTAATTCACTTAGGAAATACCCTTGTCAAGGAAAGGCACCCCCCTCCTCCGGATCCACGGCGGCCACCAGTGTCACCTCCAGGCCCCACTGCGCGGCCTGGGCCATGCCGTTCCAGAACCAGTCCGCACCCCAGGTCCGGTCGCCGCTCTTGCGCACGTGGGTGGCATCCACCGCCAGCGCCGGGAAGCGCGGGTGCGGATGCCCCGCGCACAGGGCGGCCACGGCCAGCCGGGCCCAGGGGAAAGGCCGCGCAAACCAGCGCGCATAGGTGCGCGCCGCGTAGCCCCCGTAGTAGGCCAGGCTGGTGAAGTTGACACGCCCGGGCAGCCACTGCAGCAGGCCCAGGACATGGGCCATGAAGTCGGCCTGCGGTTTGCCGCAGCGCATCAAGGCGAGTATATTGCACAGCAGACGCACGGGACACCTCTATCGCTGATGTCGTTGATCTGCTTCAACGATAGCAGGCCCCGTGCGTTGCCTGGTAGCAGCTTTGGGCTCCCCCCCCGCTTCACCCTCTTGGCGCGCCCCAAGCCCTGCTTAGGCGGAAAATGGCGCGTCCCAACGGCTCAAAACTGTCCAAACCATAGTTATTAATCGGGACATTGATTTTGGGACGCGATTTTGCGACAAGTACAGCCAAAGGACCACTGCGCGGATCGTCCGAATTCCACCTCTGTGTCAAAAAGGTGTTCGCGGGACTGGTGGAGCCTCCCGATCCGCTAGGTTAGCGACACCAGTTCCCCATGCGGAGGGTGCTGCGCATGGGGAACTGGTTTGGTACAGCAGGCCACTCCCTCTGCGGCGTGGGCTATGCGTCACGGAATGAATCGGTCTGGGCCGTTGGCTCCCACAGGGTGGTTGTGGAAGGCAAATCCGCCAGATCAATGTCTGCCGGCGAGCGGAAACCCCGGATACGGCGTGCCTCGATCATCGGTGCCATGGGGTTCACAATGACTGTTCACCCGTGCGAGGATCTGGATAACGGTGCAAGGATGTAGCAGTATGGTTCCCGTTGCCGATACCAACTGCTTGGAGGACTGATGCGGGAGGTTCAAGCTGCGGGCAGGGCTGGCACGGAGATTCTGGATGGAGGTAGGGATTCAGTTTCGTGCAGTTAATGGTGCATGCCATGGCCTGAGGCAGAGGAGCACAGGGAACTGACTCAGGCGGAGACGCTGATGCGGACCAATATCAACATGGATTGAAACAGGTTCCAAACCCCGCCGCAGTCAGCTTGCTCCGAACAGGTCGGACAGGTAGTGGTGGTAGTGGTCCGAGAAGAAGCTGTTCTCGTTGGTGATGCCGACGTAGGTTTCAGCCATGGTTTCCAAAGTCCATTTTTACTCTCCGGTCAGAACCGCGATCAGCCTGGGGTGCGGATGCAGCCTTGCGTCGGTGGCCTGGGACCGTTCATACCATTCCCAGGACTCGTCCTTCCAACGTTCCACTTCAGCCTTTCGGTCACGGTGTTCGGCTTCAATGACCGCGCTGATGCCCCGCCCTCGCCGTCTCCGATACCAGTCCTCAATCAACTTCAAGTGCCGCTTGCTCAGTGCATCCAGACGTTCCGATTCCTTAAGCTGATGGTCATCGAACCTGTCTTGAAGCTCCTGCACCTGCTGCCCGAAGCGTTCCTCCGCCCGGTGGGCCGCCTGTGCCACCCGGTTCTGCAGATGCTCAACCTCGAAGTCTCCCCGGTTGACCAGAGCATCCGGACGCAGGCCGGTCAAGTTTAGAACCTCGTTGATGTCAAGACACCCCGTGAACTCGGAGTTCCGGTAGCGCACTCCGATCCACGAGTCGAGCAGCGTTGAACCCGCCTGGTTGGGGATCCGCCCGAAGAACAGGAAGATCGATTCGCCTTCTTCCAGGCGATCGTCCAGTAGGAGCACCGGCACCTCGCGCCGGTTGAACTGCTGATTCATCAAGTCTCCGAGCCATACGGCGAACGGATGGATCTCCCACAGGAACTGGGTCTCGGGCCAGCTGTCGTCCGAGGCCAAGGCGCGTTCCATTGACTCCTTCACCTGATCGGGATTGTCGGTCAGGCGGATCAGCCCTTCCTTGACTGCCTCCCGCGGCATCCAGCGCGGCTCATTCGAGATTGGATCCTTCAGCGACGCAGGCACGTCCATCTCGATGATCCGTTCTATTTCATGGATCTGCACTGTCATATCCAGCCGCTCCCGAGCTTCCTTGAGAGCCGCGGTCGCGAAGTCGAAGAAGGAGGGGTAAATAGTGTTGCTGCTGTCTTGGGAAGGGCCGGGAACTGGGTTGACATCCTCTGCTGATCCCTGCCTCAGGATCATCTCCAGGAAGTTGATCTCGTTACCCTCGGCGGTCTGGGCATTGGTGTCAAGGGTTTCCTCCCACTCCTGTTCCAGGGTGCCTTGGCGAATTTCGTCGGCGAGGCGTTCCTCCTGCTCGTCAGGATCGTTGGTTCCCAGCAGAACAGATACATCTCCGATGTTGACCCGGGCATTCTCCTCTTTCTCGGCTAGAAGCTGGAGAATCCGTAGGTCATTGTGGATTCGCGCCTCCTGGCAACTGGTGAACAGGTAGACGATCTGGGGCTGATTCTGTTGTCCGTACCGATCGATGCGTCCGTTTCGTTGCTGAAAGGTCATCAGGGACCAGGGCAGGTCGAAGTGCACCAGACGATGGCATTGGAAGTGAAGGTTCAGGCCTTCGGCCGCAACATCGCTGGCCACCAGCAGCCGCACCGGGGAATCCCCCAGGCCGAAAGCCTCCTTGGCGTCGTTGAGTTCGTTATCGCTCATGTCGCCGGACATGGTCTCAATCTGGTTTTCCCGCAGGCCCAGGTCCTCCTGCAGGCTTACCTTGAGCCACCTGAGTGTCGGGATGCGCTCGGTGAAGATCACCAGCCGGTCGCTTCCGTCGCGCCCGGTCCACCCCTGTTCACGCAGGTACGTCAACAGCCGCTGGTAGCGGCTGAAATTTGCCCTGTCGATGCGTTCTACTACTGCGCGTAGGGTCTCCAGACGTTCCATGTCATGGAACGAACCGGGCGTGTTCTTGCCTTGATCAAGTTCCCTTTGGTGACGGGCAATTCGGTTGTCGATGGACTCCAGACAGGCGGCCGGGCTTGAGAACAAGGCCTTCTCCAAGACGATGCGGAACAGCCGCGTGGACTTCCTCACCGATTCGTCGGCCTTGAGTCTCAGGTTTGCCAAGACCTCAAAGGCCTTCTCTTCTTCGGGCGAAGCTTGGGCCGTCAACCTTTGGGTGTCCCGCTCCGGTATCACGTTGGTCAGGTCCCGGCTCACTTCCTCGCTGTGCCGGAACCGGCGGACAAACAGGCCCTTGATGTCCTCGGGGCCGTAGTCCTCTGGGTCTGCAATGGCCAGGGGCGAGAGCATGCGCATCAGGCTGGCGAAGCTGCGCTTACTGCCGTCGTGAGGAGTCGCGGACAGCAACAGCAGAGCGTCGGAGCGGTTGGTCAACTGCTGGGCCAGCCGGGCCCGTTGGCTCTTGCCCGTACCGTGCCTTCGTTCTGCGACGTTCTGGGCCTCGTCAATCACGATGATGTCCCAAGTCGCGTTCTCGATCGCTGTGCCGAACCGCTTGTTGTTCTTGAGAGTGTCGATCGAGATGATGACCCGATCGAAGTAGTGGAAGGGGTTGTGCCGGTCTGGGATCCGTTCCTTGACGCGTTGCAGGACGTCGCTGTCGAGCCGGGTCAGGGCAATGGAGAAGCGAATCCAGAATTCCTTCTGAAACTGGGTCAGCATCGCCTTGGTGGTGACGACCAGGATCCGCTTGCCCCGGCCTCGGGCTATGAGTTCGGAAACGAGGATGCCGGCTTCAATCGTCTTGCCGAGGCCGACATCGTCGGCGATGAGGATACGGGGCCGGGTGGCCTGCAGGGCCTTGCGTGCAGGTTCCAACTGGTATGGCATGGGGTCGATGGCAGCCCGCGTACCCACGGCTACTGTCGATTGGGATGGTGCTGCCGACCGAAGCAGACTTTCGATGTACAGGAGGGTTTGGTTGTAGTGCGGAGACAGGTCAGGGACCAGGGATACGTCGGCCGAATCCAGGATCTTGACGCTGCCCTCGCGCTCGTATTCAAGGATGAAGGACATCTCCCGGTCCCGGACGATGTCCGAGATGCCGACGGCATCGATTAGATGGAACCGCATCCCCGTGGTCTGGGTTCGTTTCACCAGCCACTCAACACTGCGCAGTTCGATGCGCATGCCGGGCGCCACACGCAGGGTTACATCATCTGGCATGGAAAAGGGCCTTCTTTGGTTCAGGTTAGGAAGGGGATGGGCACTAGGGTCGGAATCCGCGCAACTTCAGTTCGAGAAGGTCGCCGGTGGCTTCCAAGACCATCCAGTGGTACCGTCAACGGCTAGTGTACGTGCGCGGTCTGGCCGGACGGAGCTTCAGTCAAACCCCAGGTGGGGGCCTATGGGACCATGCAGGTTCACTGGGGACCAGGGCCCTAGCCTCGGACCAGAAGACATCGGAAGGTTTACCACCTCACGTTCGTGCA
Organism: uncultured Caldilineaceae bacterium; assembly: GCA_964566955.1. Classification (GTDB taxonomy): domain Bacteria; phylum Chloroflexota; class Anaerolineae; order Caldilineales; family Caldilineaceae; genus Bin34. Next base: position 4,955 of record CAZMKQ010000172.1, read on the forward strand.
GTGCCCTGCATGCAGTTGGCACTGAGTAGGCATTCGGGCCGACGACTTGCTTCAGCTTCACTGATCCGTAACGATTAGAACACCAATTATAGCGCGGTAGGCTGATTTCGTGATCCATCGGCATCCGTGGCAACCTGCGTCATGCCCGGTTTCAGTGTGAGATCCGCTACGGGTCCACTGCTGGTCTCCTCCTATACCTTGATGAGCTTCTTGGTTGGGTAGTTGCTTACGTCTAATGTGCCTGCCGGCTGGAAGTAGCCGTATCGCCCAGCAATGCAGACAGTCCATGGGGATCGTCACCAAGCAGCCGCGCAGGTCTATGTTCCACAGCAGGCTGCGAATGGGGAAAGGGAGATCATTGGTTTACTCGCCACACTTTATGTTCAAACGGGTCATGTTTTAATTGTTCGGTTCTGGGAGCTTCTGGCTGCTTATTCCTGTCTCGAAGCCCTCAATTTGCTGCAACATTGTATCGCGAAAATATTTTTCTTTTTCTGGAAGCATATGAGAGAGGACTTGCTTGGACATCAAATTAGATAGAAGCATAGCTTCTTTGTTTGAAACAGGTGTGTTGTCACCTTGCAGAGATTTGTTACAACGGATGATGGTGTAAAAAGGCTCGTGGAATTGTTTTAAAATCTTTGAATCCTTGAGTATGGATTCCCATAAGTTTCGTTGAATTACTTGATAGTAGGTGTAACTAGTTGCCGCCAGTTCACCCTGAAGTTCCCATGTGAGACGCAAAGCCTGTGTTTCCTTGTCGTTGTCCGGCAACTTGTTCCCTTTTTCGTCCTCTAATCCAGGGGGCAGGCACAGAACGTCCTGGAACAAGCCTTTGCCTTGCAGGGGATGGTCTCCTACACAGTGCAATGCATGCCCGACTTCATGGACGAATATCAACGTACTGTAGAGAGAACTGGACGGAGGAATACGCAAGTAAAGAACTTCATGCACCCAACCTGTTCCTTGAACAAAATTAATGTCCATTCGGGTTTCTCCGTGGCGACGGGCATTTGGTGCAACTCGCTCTATTTTGATCGGCCAGTTGTATTGATCCGCAATTGTCTTCATTTCACGATAGAGGGAACGAACTGTAATGCGTTCTTGTCGATTCATGTTTCCTGCCTTCGTATTAGTGATTTTATGATTTTATCCAAAGTTGCCCATTGGCGATTGTTTAGATGCCAAGGCAAGGGTGCGATAGTCCATCTTATGCAGTGTTGAGGTTAGGGTAGATTGTGGACGGTGGCAACATCTTACGCATGGACGGATCCAACAGCACGGTTTCGACTTGGTCACGGATGGCTTGGGGTAGTTCGATGCGCTGACGGATGGTGTCTGGGACAGCGGGGTCCAAAAACAGGCGGGGCGAATAGAAACCCTGCAGGCACAGTGTTCATACTATCTTACCACCCGCGACGATGGCTTGATCGGGCCGCTGGAGTAGACTCCAGATCCCTTGTCGACAGGATCCTTTGGTCATGGTCATCAAGGCTTGTGTTCAATGGCGATGCAGAACATGTCCCGGCGACGTGCTCAGGGTTAACCACCAAGTGACTCCAGTCGGGTCAACCACCCGTTAAACCGGCTGCATTCGCTGCGGATGACGGACAAGCCGATCTCGGCAGCCAGGTCGGGACCGTGGAGCCGTTTGTTATAGCCCGGTACCAGCTGGTTTATCCGTTTGCTGGGCGCAGTTGCGCTGTTGTCGTTGATGTCCTCTGGAGAACTGAAGTGTTTACGGACTTCCAGCAACCTCGCCAGCGCTCCATCGGGCAGGTCGTCAAAAACGGTACTGAAACGATGGACATCGGAGAATAGCAGGGCTTCGAATTCGTGCAGTTGCACGAGGCGAAGACCCGTGTTTCATCCCAGGACGACTGTATTCGCTGACCAACCGCATTGTCTATCCTGCGCTCCAACTGACAAGGGGCATCGTTGTCCTTGTCCACGAAGCCGTAGAAGTCGACCAGCGAGGTCACGTAGTCAAAGTTCCAAAACAGTTCGGCCATCGCTGAAGCAACCCGGTCAACACGGATGTTACCGCCTCTACCGTGGGGCAGGATGGGAATCGGTTCCACCCCTTTACTGTGTAGATGCGGTGCGAGGACCATCTTGACGAAATCCACTTCGGTTTCGCCTTCCACTGACATGGTCAGGCGAATCACGGACGGCCTCCCAGGAGGTTTCGCTGCCATAGCTCTCCGGTGGAATACTCGTCAAGCCACTGGGCATATTCAGCCGGATCGACCTCGCGAATTGTGGTGCGTCCATGCTTCAACTCCAAGATGCGCGTCTGTTCCAGACTGAACAGGTCAACCAGCAACGGCGACTGGGTTGCCACAATCACCTGCTTTTGCAGAGCCAAGGACTGTATCATGCTGCCAATCAGGGTGACAGCTGCCGGGTGTAGTCCAAGTTCGGGTTCGTCCAACAGAACCACATCGGGCAACATTTCCGGAGTACAGTTGAGCAGTGTGACCAACGCGAATGTGCGCAAGGAACCGTCGGAAGTAAGGTGTGCCCTAATGCCATAGTCACTCCAGTCGGACAGCCATTGGAGGGCTACCTTGCCCTCGTGTTCCACCATGTCAAATTGATCGAACCCCGGCAGTATTCGACGAATGTACCGGCAAATTTTCTCGTAGCGCTTTCGGTCTTCACGTTCTATGCGATATAGCACCGCAGCCAGATTGCCGCCGTCGAAACGTAACTTGCTGTAGGGTCGCACATGGGTATCACGCCTGATCGCAGATCGATAGTCTGTGTTGTGAAATTGAAAGACCATGCACTGTCGCAGCACTTGGACAATGGCCGCCGCGGCGGTTTTGTCCAGATGAGGAAATTCGTTGGACTGAGCTGCCAGCACCAGATTGGCTTCTCGATGCGCGCTGCCCAGGTCGTGCCATTTCGTGTCCTTGTGACCCTTGCCGGCCCGGCATCGGAATGCTTCCTCACCAAAAATCAGACGGTCGGGATAGGCATATTCCAGTGTGAAGCGGTAGTCGTACCGTGTTGTCCCTGACTTCAATGTTATCTCGGCCTGAATCTGATCGGTGGCATCGCTGCCGCCAAACAACTGGTCACTGGCCCCGCCGTACAGGGTAAACGCAAAGTCGCGGGGTGGGAGTGAATCGGGGTTGCCCGAGACCGGTTCCAGCGGTGGGCCGCGCACCACCGGCATGGAACAAAGCAACCGCCGCTTGGAAATAATCCGGTACGGATAATCGGTACCGGCTGCCGGTGCCATGCCTTGTGCGACCAAGAGGG
>CAZMKQ010000173.1:0-8150 GCA_964566955.1 uncultured Caldilineaceae bacterium
CGGTCGCGGACAGCCCCGATTCACCCCCATCCCGCGACTTTGCGTTTACCCTGGTTTGGAAAAGGGGCATGGGGCCGGCAAAGGAGGGTCGGGAGTAGGATTCCCGTGTCTCACGAGCGGTGCCACCCCCGCTCCTCCTGTCATACCCTACCGGGGTCTCCCATGCCACGTCAACCCTACCCCAGTGATCTGACCCCTGACCAGTGGCGTCGGCTGCAGCCCTGGTTGCCGGCCCCCACGACGCAGGGGCGGCCCCGCACCGTCTCCCTGCGGGATGTGGTGGACGCCATCCGCTATGTCCTGCGCACCGGCGGATGCGGCCCCATGACTTTCCCTGCTGGCAGACGGTCTACGGCTACTTTCGCACGTGGCGTCGGACCGGGCTCTGGACCCGCATCCACAAGGCCCTGCGGTCTGCCCATGCCCCACATCTTTTTTGGTTCGTTCCGCCCTGTGCGCCGGCCGTATGGGGAGCCGGCCGGGTGGGGCGATAAGATGAGGCGCCATGCCACCAAGAACCGGGAGCTGGCCTCATGATCCGTATGATGACCGCCGGGTACAGGAGCAGGGCGATTGCATCTAAATGGGTTTGGGCTTGAGGCCCATCAGTTGGCACAGGTAGTCCTTGTTCCAGGCCGCCGCCAGCCGCTTGTGGGCGATGCCCACCTTCAGGGTGCGGTCCTGCCGCAGGAGATTGTGGGCGATGCGCTTGAGAATGGCCATGTTGTGGGCGGCGTAGCCCGTGCGGATGCGGCTGCCATCCTCGCCGAAGGCCACGTCCAGGACCCAGTGGTGGGCGTTTTCGATGGCCCCGTGCCCGCGCACCGCCTGCAGCTGAAGCCGGGCCTGGGGCGGCAGGCTGGAGATGAAGATGCGGACCTCGGTGGAAACCTTGTCCCCACAGCGGCGTTCGGACTCGACCCAGACCAGACTGGCCAGGTCGCACCACTCGCGGTCGGGGTCGGCATGGGCCAGCAGGGCGGGGTCGCCGGTGGTCCAGCAGCGGCGGGTTTCGATGCGCCCGTGGCCCTGGCCGACCGTGTCCGCGTAGTCGTGGTCATAGTCGGCGAAGTGTCCGGCCCGTTCCAGGGCGAAGGTGTCCTTGAGACGCGTGTGGAACCCCTTGTGGTTGTCCCGCACGCGCAGCACGTAGTCGGCCCCCTGCTTTCGGATCGGGCGCGCGATGGCCTTCTGACAGCCCCACCCAGAGGGTACCCGGTCCAGGGTCACGATGCAGCCCTTCAGGCACAGCATGCGCAGCCGTTCCGGAATGGCCGTGCTTGCGTTGGACTTGTCGTCCACCGCGGTCTGGGCCAGCACCAGTCGGTTGGCCTGGGCCCAGGCGCTGACCAGGTGCAGGGGCCCCAGGCCCTGGCCCCGGTCGTGGGAGCCGCGCACGCTCTGGCCGTCGACGGGCACGACCTGGCCCGCGGTCAACGCGAAGGCCTCCTGCACCCAGTCCCGGAAGCCCTCCTCGAACCCGCTCGCATCCAGCCGTGCGAAAACCCGCCCCAGCGTGTCGTGCGAGGGGATGCCGTGCGGCAGTGCCAGGAAGGTGCGCAGCCACGCCTCGTTGAGCTCGCCGAAGAGGGCGATGGCCACGAAGCTGTCGGCGCCGCAGATCACGGCCAGCACCGACAGGACCAGAATGTCCGTCAGGGGGTGCAGTTTGGTCCGGTCCACCCGGGGATCCTCCAGGGCATCCAGAATCTCGACCAGGGACGAAGGCATCGGGCTGTCCATGAGGGGTACTCCGCAGGTTGAATCCGGAATCGTCCATTGTAGCCCTGCATCCACCTGCCCTGGTACCCCAATTTAGATGCAATCGCCCTGCTACTACCGCCTGATGGACCGGCCGGACGACACGCAGGTGACGCCCGACCGGATCCTGGCCCCCCACCGGGCGCGCACCCTGCAGCGCATGCAGCAGGCCGGACGGGTACTCTGCGTACAGGACGGGACCGCCCTCCACTTCGCGGAACATCCCGGCTGTGCGGGCCTGGGCCTGATCGGTCGGAATCGGGCCTGGGCAGCCGGGACCTGTGGCGGCAGATTGTGGACCTGGGCTGGCATCCCGTCCTGCGCTATCCGCCCCACATCACCTTCCGCCCGACCGGCGGCGCGCGGGTGCCGGCCCGCGCCTTGGGCGGCGGTCCGGGCACGCTCTGGCTGGGGGCGGGCGCGGCCTTCGGAGCGCAGCCCCTGTCCGGCACCCTGATCGTGCTGCATGCCCAAGGCCACGAGGACCCCTGGCTCCTGTTGACCGACACCCCGCCGGACCGGACCGACGTCGACCTCTACGCCTGCCGCCACTGGATTGAACAGGGCTTCCGGGGCCTCAAGCGGGGCGGCTGGCAGTGGCACCGCACGCGCCGGCGCGACCCCGTGCGCGTGGCCCGGCACCTGCTGGCCCTGGCCGTGGCCACACTGCTGGCCGTGGCCTACGGCACCCGCCACGAGGAGGCCCGCCTCCGCGGCCTGCGTCCGGGGCAACTGCGCCATCCGCCCGCCAAGGCCCGCCCGCCTGCGGCCCGGCCGCCCCTGCCCGCACGGGCCCGGCTTTGCGCACCCACACCCGCGATGGGGGCCCGGCCGGCCGTCCCGACCCATGCCCACGCGGGCTCCAGGTCATCCCAAGGCCCCGATCCGCTCCTGCCGGATCGGAACACACACTTAATTCACCCTGGCAATACCCTTGTCAAGGCCCGGCTGGGGGGCTACCGCGCGCCATCACGATCCCCCGCCGGGGCCGCCGACCATCTGGGAAGGCTGCCTGCGGCTGGGCGAGCGGACGGCCGCCTACGAAACGCTCAGGGACCTCCCGTTGCTGGCCGTCGCCTGACTTGTGGGTAATGGGCAGGGGGCGGGTGCCCGCGGCAGGGTCGCCCGAGCGGCGCGCGCACTTGCCGGCCAAGGCCAGAATCAGCTCCTGCAGGCCGGGCGGACAGGTGCCGTCCAGCAGCAGGAGGGCGGCCTGCATGGCCGTTTCGGGCTCCAGCCGACGCACGAGCAGGCGGTAGGTGTCGTCGGTCGGCACGGTCCAGCCCAAGGGCAGCCACAAGCGAAACCAGGCCTGGTGGGCGACCGTGGACTCGGCTATGGCCGCCATCGTGTCGGTGCCCCCGGCCAGGGCCACCAGCCGCGTGCCCAGGAGCACGGCCAGCGGATCGCGCACGTCGCGCGGGTCGGGGAGCTGGGCCAGGGCGTTTTCGTGGGCCTGATGGCCCGCGCCATGGCCTGACGCGACCGCGGGAACCACGCGTGTACGGAGGGTGTCCAGGACAGCCCGCCACCACCAATATCAACGAGATTGAAACAGGGCCGATCCGACGCACGTCAGATAGCAGTCCGAATTAGGTCTGAAACCCTCGGTCTCAGGGCAGGAATCAGCTGTCGGCCGACGGGATTCGGCAATTTGCCTGTGATAGAGTTAATCCTAATACGGGTCGTATGACCCCAGCGCGTCGTTATCGTGCTTGGCGACCACAGTCGCCGCCTAAATTGCAGAATCGCCATGGGAGGCTGTGTGATATGAAGGGATTGAGAGGATTGTTCAGGCTGGGCACGTTGACGCTCTTGGCCCTGACGTTGATGGTGGTCATGGTGCTGCCTTCCGTCGCGGCCGATACGTGCAGCCCCAGCCAGATGCTGGATGAAGTCGAAATCGTCAGTGTTTTGGCCAAGGAATCTCCGGTTAGCTGGAGTGCCCAGGACCTGGCGGACTTCGACTATGACGGCGACATTGAGAACGGGCTCCTAGAAGTCAGCTTCAAGGACATTCCCACCGACTTCGACTTCGATGGTTACATCATCAAGGCCGTGCCTGGCGACGATGATCCCGGCAACTCTGACGACTTGGGGGTTGACATCTACATGTCGGATGAGCTGATCGCCCGCCCCTTGGTCGTTGGTTCCACGATTACGGAGATTTTGAACCTCGAACCCGGCACGAAGTACTATGTGACGGTCTATGCCGTGAACCATAACACGGTGCAGATCAGCCCGGACCAGCGTGCGCAGGACAGCAGTTCTGCCACGACGCTTCTGAGTGCACCGTTCTTGGGCGCGCTTGACTGGGGGTATATCGACGACGGTAGTACAACAGCCGCGAACAGGGGTAATCCATGCACACCTGCTGATCCAACTGCTCCAGTTGCTCCTTGTGGTGCAGAAGGTTGGCGCAAAGTGGACTTGGCGGACCAGGACTACAAGGGAGTCCACTTCACTCTCTACGGCGTTGAGGGCGAGTCTGGACAGCACTACTTCCGCTGGCTGAACCCCGGTGACTACGGTCCCTTCGACCATCTGCTGGACATAGACCATTCCCCGGCCAGGGATGACGGCAAACAAGCCGACATGTTGTCGCTTGACAAGGACAATGATGTCGAAGATCACTGCACGGACATCAACGATGACTGTGGTCACACGCACTACCAGTTCAAGGCGGAGGACGAAAACGGCAAGATCGTGGCCAGCGAAATGGTGGAGACGGGTGGCCGTCTGGCAGCGGCCGCTACCGCAGACAAAGACTATTTCCAGGTGGTATTTTCCGCTGAGAGTGGTGATCTGACCCTGTCCGTCTCGCTGGGACGCATGGTCGGCGGCAACTACAAGGCCATGAGCGATACTGCTTCCGTGATGTTCGAGGCTCCGGATGACCTGCGAGCCTTGGACCAGACGTACATCGAGTACAACACGGTCAACACGGATATCACCAATGGCGTGGATGACGAAGATGATATCGAAAGGTATCGTGATTCGGTCTTTGCCCTCGCGGGCCACGACGATGCTTTGGAGAGTGATGCCAAAGTAGACGGCCAGGACCCCAAAACAAAGATGCTGGCCTATCTCAACAACCAGTTGAAGTAAGCCTCAAAAAACCGACTAGGAGACCAACAACAATGCGCACTTGGACAAAGCCCGTATTGGTGAAGCTGGACATCGCCGAGACCCTGAGGGGTAACGGTCCCTGTCCCGATGGCGATGGTGGCTCTGAGGCCATGTAAGCCTTGACCATTTGACCTGAACCCTCCGGGGGGATGTCAAGCTGAACAGCCCCGGCCCATGGGCCGGGGCTGTTTGATTCTCTGAGATCGACTTTGTACAAAGTCAGTGCGGATACCGAGAGATCGGGAGAATGTCAGGTCGAGTAACAAAAGGCAGCCAGCATAGCAGCGGCGCGGGTGGCGGCTGGGGGAGTTTCCCGATGTCGGGGGTGATAGGGAAAGGCGGTCGGGCCCAGAGGGTGTGACGGACGTAAGCCAGAACATCGGAGAAGGTGGGGACGGTCTTGACATGCCAGGTGCTCAGCGGGGACTCAGCTCGACTTTGTACAACTTGAGGTCGCAATAGGACAGGGAAAGCAGGTTGGCAGAATGAACCAAATCACCACAAGAGGTTCATCATGCCCAGCCTGCCCGACCCCATGGTATCGCTGCTGTCGCCCTTCGCATCGCTCTTTGACGCGCGCACCTGGCGCCAGGTGCCGATCCTGCTGATGGGGGTCATTCTGGCCCCTGGCCGACGCACGGTGACCTCGGCCCTGTAGTATGCGCTGGGCCTGCAGGAGGAGGGCGACGGGGCCCGCGACCACCCTGTCCTCAGCCGGGCCTCCTGGTCGTCAGCCGGGTGCTGCTGGCACACCTGGTCCCACACCTGGCGCCGACGGGACCGCTGCACCTGGCCATCGACGAGGCCCTGGAACGGCGCTGGGGGGCCAAAATTGAGGCCCTGGGGGTCTATCGGGACCCGGTCCGCTCCTCCCACGGCCACTTCGTCAAGGCCCAGGGGCTGCGCTGGGTCAGCCTGATGCTGTGGGCCGACGTGTCCTGGGCCCGGCGGGTGTGGGCCCTGCCCTTCCTGACCGTGCTGGCCCCCTCCCGGCGTTACCACGAGGCCCGGGGCCGCCACAAGACGATCACGGACGGGGCCCGCCAGATGATGCAATCGCCCTGCCAGGGAGGGCAGGACGCTGCTGATCGCTTGCAGGTGTTCAACGGTGGTCCCCGACAGGGCTGCGTGCACCGTTTGTTCGACCAGCCCGGCACAGCTGCTCCCGGTGAGCAGATGGTCGAACTCATCGGCGTATTCGCGCAGGAGAATGAGGCCCTTGCACAGTCCGTCGAGCATCGTGGTCGAGACCCGGTTTTCCTTTTGCCGGTCAGCTCCCATCGGGTCGTTGGTTGCGATTTCGCTGTCCGATGTCGTTTCCGTTTTCGTCAATTCCAGCTGGGTCAACTGGACATAATCCTCAATGATGCGTCTGGTAGCGTACGGTTTCGTTGCCCGCAGCCACGCGTCCAATCTGCAGTTCACGCCTCGCAGCGATCCTTGGATCCAGGTCATCGGTTCATCGAGCATTGCGAGATCCTGCCAAGCGTCATCCACCGCATCGGGGGTACCCAGTTTCATCAAGCGCCTGATAGCCTCGATGTCGGCTGGGTGATGCCCTTCCCAAGTTCCAACGAGCCCCGCGACAGCCGCGACTCGTTGAAGGCCCTTCGGCAGGTCCCATCGGCTTAGATCCCGTTGTTGCAAGTTGATCCTTCTCAGTGCGTTCGGCGAGCCACTGCTTGCCCGCGCTAGTTGCGCGGCCTTCCCGGGGTCTAGGCCCAAGTCCTGCAAGCACTTGTCAATGCCGGAGCGAGGCTCGCGTTTGACCTCCACGGCCTGCGAACCATATGTGCGGCGCGTTGTCGGCAGGGCAATCCTTGCCTTATTCGCCATCCCGATCGCGTCTTCTTCAAGACCCGGTGCAGGGACGATTACAAGATTGTCCGAGCGTCCTTCGGCCAGCCTCGAGAGTGCGCCTTTTGAATGGACTACAACCCCTTCAAGGTCGTGGACCGGTGCCGATCCTGTCGCCCCGCCACCGACCTGTTCATCTTCGATCAGTGCCTGAATGAGAAGCGTTGCCTCGCCGACCGATCCTCCGCGCACTGCGATTGGTCCTTGGTGCATTTCCTGTCGCCATGATCGCCACGCCCGTCGTGCATGGTCCACGCTGTGCCCCACCATGCCCATCGTAATTCTCGGATTCGCTGCCTCGCACCATCTGTCGACCCAGGTTTTCAGCCACTCGACATCGTCATTGGAGACTCCGGCCCGATCCTTGAACCACAGTTGAACCGTTGTGAACTCTTCGAGCCAGGCTTGAAGGTCCGTTGCGTCATAGACCGAGATGCTTGCCCACTTTTTCTCCTTTGCTTTGATAGCTCTCCAGTTGGCAGCGCCTGTCCAAATTTGCGTCGTGACGAAGACAAAATGTGTCTGCTTCGCAGCCGTATCGTCCTTGAATCGCTTGAGGGCACCTTTGAAGTCATCCGTTGCCTTTCGGGCAACATCCTGGCGGGTGCTCACCTCCCAGACCGATTCGCCTTGGGGTATGTGCCGCGTTCGGCGCGGGGATTTCACTTTGATGTCGGGTCCCGGACGCACCGTCTCGCGCCCGGTAGCTCCTTGCACTTCACCTGCAGCAGGTATCTCGGCTCTGATGAGCCGAATCACGAGTTCGGGCAGTTGGCGGTCACCAGTGTCTCCCGAGCCCCACTCCTTGATCTTTGCCGACGTGGTCCTGATAACCTCTGGCTCTGCCGGCTGCGTCGTTCTGGCCTTCGTGACAGCTTCCAGAGGTACACCCAGTGCTGAGGCCAAGCGCTGGGCCGTATCTGCCCTCATCTGCTGTTTGCCGTGGACGATCCTGGAGACGGTTGTCCGGTGAACCCCTGCTTGCCGTGCAATTTCGGCATGGCTCAACCCGCTCTCTTCGATCAGGGTAGTCAGTGATTTCATCGTGTAGCCCTTTCCATTGCTGTGCCTTTCGCCAGTGTCTGTGGCCGTCTTGGGATCATGAGCTCCACGAGCAGGCTTGGGCGAAGGGGGTTGAATTGGGCGATGAGCCTGGCGATGACATGCATGATCGGCGCCTCGTGCTTGAACAGTCGAGGTAGCGCAGCACGCCTTCCGTTGATTCGCGACGATCAATGCTACAAACGTATCTCAATGCGTATTGTTCAGAGCCGGTTGGTGGTGGCGGAGACCTTGGGATGGTGCTGGCTGCGCACCGGATCGTTCCCGCGGGACACGAGATGCCACAGTACGTCTAATGTGGAATTACACGGCCACGGTGAAGGTCTGGACGTCAATCCCGG
>CAZMKQ010000174.1:0-7965 GCA_964566955.1 uncultured Caldilineaceae bacterium
ATTCTGCGCGGCTTCCCCTTTTTTGGTCAACTCCCAATTCCACATTAGGCGTACATAAGACGTGACATCTTCATATCGATTTCTCCTTTTGTTGACACAGAATGCAACGGGAGGCGATCAGGCCGCCCCCGCGATGTTCACCCTTCATGTTCCGCACCGGACAATGGAATGCGCAGCAGCCGCGCCGCGTTGGCACCGAAGATCAGCTGCAGGTGTTCGTCGGGCATGCCCAGGTCGACACAATCCCGGAACTGGTCCTGCAGGTAGCGCCGGGCAAACCCGCGCGGAAACCAACTGGAGTCGGATCCGAACAGAATGCGCGCCGGTCCCACGGTCTCGTAGAACTTGCGGAACAGGTACTTGATGGTGACCTCGCCGGGCACCCAGCGGATCCACTGCAGGCTGCCGCTCGTGTCCACGCAGACATTGGGGCAGGCCCAGCACAGCTGCAGGGTTTCGCGCTCCCAGGCACAGCCGAAGTGCGGTATCACGAACGTCACCTCGGGAAAGTCGCGGGCGATGTCGTGCAGCTTGAAGGGGTTGATGTTCTCGTGGTAGGCAACCCCGCCGGGACCGCCCTGGATCCCGAAGTGGATGAGCACCGGAATCCCCAGGTCCCGGCAAGCCTCCCAGACGGGATAGATCGCCTTGTCCTCAATGGGCTGATCGATGCTGGGCGCCAGTAGCTTGTAGCCCCGCAGGCTCAGTTCCCCTACCGCACGCCGCAGTTCGGCCGCCGCATCGGGCCGGAAGGGGTTGTGGTGGGCGAAGCCAACGAACCGGTCCGGATGCAGGGCGCAGATCCGCGCCAGATTGTCATTGCCGCCGCCGGTGACAAAGCCCACCGCGCGGATGCCGTGGGTCTCCAGTTCCTCCAGCCAGCGATCCGCCTGGACCTCGTCCCCCGGATGGTCCGCGGGAGGTTCCGGGGTTGGGAAATCCCACATGCGCCGCCATTGCGCACTGTAGGGGCGCGACATCTCCTGAACCACCCGTCGCTTGGCCAGATCCGCGTCCGAGGGTGGCTCGGTTGATCCGGCCATGTCGCCGAACCAAGGCAGTTGCGACGGAAAATGGACGTGAAAATCGACGATTTCGATGCCGTGATACATGGCGTGTTGCGGCGGGTGGATCACACCCGCGATGCGAATGGTCGGGAATAGCCCGGACGTTATGGCCCTGTATGCTACTAAATCGATCGCAAAGCAATTCACGCAAATTCGTTGGCAGCAGGCGGAAACACCCGTCCCATCCCGTACAGGGCCGGACTTCCGGACCCGGGGTCCAGCCCGCGGATCGGCAATCTTTCCAGATCATCCGGCTCGGCCGACAGATCGCGGTTCCGGGTCCGCGGAGCCGACCACCGAGACCATGGACCAAGCCTCAAAGCCGTCTGGCGGCATCACTGCGGGAGACGGGAAAGAGACCGTACCGACCAAAATCTATGCGGCCCTTCTCGTTGAAGCGAACTCCCTCCTCCAGCAGGCGCTGGCGCTGGCGCTCCGCGCCCATGCCGGCCCGCGGACTGATTTCACCTTTGGCATTGATGACCCGGTGCCAAGGCACATCGGTATCGGCCTCGAGACCGGCCATGGCATAGCCCACCATCCGGGCTGTGCACTGTCCTGTCAGCCGGGCCACCTGTCCGTACGTGGCCAACCTGCCGTGGGGAATCTTGTGGACCGTCGCGTAAATCCGTTCCCAGGTGGCCTTGCGCGGTGCCCGCATGCGAGATCTCATGGATGTGCCCTGTGTCCGGTATGGCGGCTGGTCTGTTGAAGGCGTTTTGGGGGAGGGCGGCTGCCGCAACCCGCACACTTGTGCCAACGAGAGTACGATTCCGCAGTAGCAGGGCCGCCGCGCCAGCCTGCAGCCGGTCGCGTCCGACCGCGTTGCATGTGCTTGGACCCGCGGCCTTTCCTACAATGTAAGTGGATTTGTCAATCCCGCACTTGCCGGAAGTTTGCCACCAAGGAGCATCGCCGTGAACCAGCTTGAGTCGTCGATTTTCACCGATCTGGGCGTAGCGCCCGTGATCAACGCCGCCGGACCCCGCACGGTCATGGGCGGATCCCGCCTGTCGCCGGCCGTGGCGGAGGCCTACCAGGCCGCCAACCGCCATTTTGTGGTGATGAAGGACCTCCAGGCACGGAGTGGCGAGCACCTCGCGCAGATGCTGGGTTCCGAGATGGCATTGGTCACCTCCGGGTGCGCGGCCGCCCTTTCGCTGGCCGTGGCCGGCATCATGAGCGGCACGGACCGCGCGCGCATCGCCCAACTGCCGGACACCACCGGCATGAAGGACGAGATCGTAATCCAAGCCTGCCAGCGGTATTCCTACGACCGTGCCCTAACCCTGTGCGGCGCACGCCTGGTCGAGGCCGGCAGTCCGGAAGGCATCACGGAGGCGGAACTGGAAGCCGCCATCACGGACCGGACGGCTGCGGTCCACTACCTGGGAGTGGATTTCTGGGGTGTCCAGGAGCACTCCCTGCCGTTCGAAACCCTGCGGGATGTCGCCCACGCCCACGGCCTGCCCTTGATCGTGGACGCGGCCAGCGTGGTCTTTCCCCTGGAGCGAATGACCTGGTTCTCCGAAAACGGTGCGGACATCGTCTGCTTCGGTGCCAAGTACTTCGGCGCCTTCAACGGCAGCGGCATCCTGACCGGCAAGCGCAAGTACGTGGAGGCCGCCATCGAGCATTCGTTTGTCAACTTCGAAACCGAACAGAACCGGGCATTCGGGCGTCCGTTCAAGCTGGACCGGCAGGAGATCGTGGGCGTGGTGGCCGCCCTGACCGAGTGGTTTGAAATGGATCACGAAGAGCGGATGGCCCAGAACGAGGAAAAGGGCAGGGTCCTGCGACGCACGGTGGCCAATTGTCCCGGGGTCACCAGCCACTGGGAAACGCGCCTGACCTCCATCATGGACACGGTGCGGCTGGACCTGGACGAAGACGCCGCCATGTCCGCCCAGGAGCTGAGCGAGGCGCTGGCCAACGGCAACCCCTCAATCGCCGCGCTGGCCAGCGGCAACAGCCTGGAAGTGGTGGTCAACCAGCTGTACGAGGGCGAAACGGAGATCGTGGGCGCCCGTCTGCAGGAGTTGCTGGGCGGTTGACATTGTCGGCACAACGGCAAACAGGATATACATCCGCGGAGGTGCTCTCGCCAAAGTAGACACGTTGCGGTCCGGTGCCGAATGCCGGCACCGGTGGGAATTGACGCGGTCATCCCGTTGGCCCGGCAAAAGGATTCTCCAGTGAGAACCCGGTCGGGCCGGACCCGACCGATTCGTTCCCTATCGGGCTCGAAGTCAGAAGATCAGCTGTCTGGATGCTCAAAGACAGACACGAGAGAACATCATTGCAAAGGAGGTCCAGGGCTCATGTGGAGAAACGGCTTGTCGATACTGTGCGGCCTCACAGCTTTGACAGTTGCGGGCAACTGGCTCTTCTTTGCTATCGACCAGAAAGCCAGTCAGGTTATCTGGGACTATGTCGCGGATCCGGCGGTATTGGTTCTGCTGACGCTGACAGTCCTGGTGAACCTCAGGGATTCCTTGCAGGCTCGCAACAAGCCGGGAACCCAATTGACCCAGTTGCCACGGGATGTCATCACGGCGCTGGAGGCCATGGTCGGTTTCCGCTATCTGCTGCAGTATGTCGCGAAGATGGCGGCCGACCTGGAACCGGTTGACGGCCTGTGGGAGTATCTCGATTCCATTGTGGTCATCATATTGGTTGCCGAAGCCATCGCTCTCTGGCGATCCGCCAGGCCGGAGCCGCGTCGTGAAACTGGCTGAGTGCCAACGTATTGTGGCCGGATGCCATCCAAGGACTACGCCAAGTTTGATGCAACCGGCTGCCCGACAAGCCACTCAAGGCAGCCGTGGACACCAAGCAGCCCCAGCGCATGTCGGCAAAGATGGCACAGTTCAGTGGGGGACGAACGCACTTCGCTTGGCATGGGTGCCATAACGGAGATCTGGACGCATCCGCCGAGCTCGTGAGGGAGTTGCCCGCGCCGCCCTGCCGGCCTTGGTAGTGGGGTGACTGGAGGCCGGGTTCGAGCGAATGAAGCGCAGACGCACCTGGTCTCAAGGCTGAGGACGCAGGTGGGAGTGCCCTTTGTCTGCGTCTGACGGCTGCCGTTGAGCCGGTGCCATTGCAGCCCGACCAATACAGCGGCCTACAGCTTGGGGGTGGACTTCTGGGGTGTCCAGGAGCACTCCCTGCCGTTCGAAACCCTGCGGGATGTCGCCCACGCCCACGGCCTGCCCTTGATCGTGGACGCGGCCAGCGTGGTCTTTCCCCTGGAGCGAATGACCTGGTTCTCCGAAAACGGTGCGGACATCGTCTGCTTCGGTGCCAAGTACTTCGGCGCCTTCAACGGCAGCGGCATCCTGACCGGCAAGCGCAAGTACGTGGAGGCCGCCATCGAGCATTCGTTTGTCAACTTCGAAACCGAACAGAACCGGGCATTCGGGCGTCCGTTCAAGCTGGACCGGCAGGAGATCGTGGGCGTGGTGGCCGCCCTGACCGAGTGGTTTGAAATGGATCACGAAGAGCGGATGGCCCAGAACGAGGAAAAGGGCAGGGTCCTGCGACGCACGGTGGCCAATTGTCCCGGGGTCACCAGCCACTGGGAAACGCGCCTGACCTCCATCATGGACACGGTGCGGCTGGACCTGGACGAAGACGCCGCCATGTCCGCCCAGGAGCTGAGCGAGGCACTGGCCAGCGGCAACAGCCTGGAAGTGGTGGTCAACCAGTTGTACGAGGGCGAAACGGAGATCATGGCCTCCCGTCTGCAGGAGTTGCTGGGCGGTTGACGGCACCGCGTCGCACAGCAACTTCCTGACTGCGGTATTCCGGACAGAAGGCAGGCAGAGGCCACAGAGACTTGCCGCCTGCATTGAGGGTGCGACATGCAAGCCGCAAGCCCCTCGATCACACGGTCCCGAGTCCGGCTTGGGCTTCCGCTGTCCTGAGGTATTGCGGAGCTTGGCCGGGCTGCGTCAGTTGGAATCCGGATCCTTGATGTCGCCCATGTAGCGGGCCAGTTCCCGGTACCGAGCCTCATCCACGGATATGTATTCCTCTATGACCTCCCAGTCCATGTCCTGGTCCAGCATCCAAGACACGATGTTGTACAGGATGGCTTCGCGCTTGCCCTGTTCAAAGCCCTCGCGCCGGCCCTCTTCCCGGCCCTCGCGCCGGGCATTCGCCAAGGCGTTCCTCAGCTTGGGACCGAACCGCTTGGCTCCATCGGGCTGGAACAAGTCATACAGGTTCGTACCCTCGAGCAAACTCAGGTCAACGTCTTCAACAGACTGTTTGCATGCACCCACCATGTCCTCCGTACCCGTCAAGTAACGATGGCAACTTTCCGCGGACAATCTCTCAACCGGACTTGAAGGCTTTCAGCCTAAATCGAGCCAAAGCCTGGCAAGCGTACAGTGGACTGGTCAGACCCCGGACTTGACTCCTTCAACCGGAGGCGGCATTGGATCCGTTGGCCACATCCCGTGCCAGATCCCGGTATCGTGCTTCATCAACCGAAGTAATCCGTTCTATAGCCTTCCAGTCCATGCCCTCGGCCAACATCCAGGACACGGTGTTGTACAGGGACTGGTTGGCCTCGCGCCGGCCCTCTTCCCGGGCATCCGCCAAGGCGTTCGTCAGCTTGGGACCCAACTTCTGCTTGGCTCCGTCAAGCAGGAACAGGTCGTACGGGTTCGTACCGTCAAGCAGGCTCAGGTCAACGTCCCCTACAGCTTGTTTGTATTCGTCCATCATGTCCTCCCTACCCGTCAAGTAATGATAGTTGTTGACAAATCCGCGATAGTTGTCGGGCGCCTCCTCCGGGGGCAGCTGGTCCAGCAACTGCCGCAACAGCGGCAACCCTTCCCGCACGTGCCAACCGAAGGCCAGGGCCAGGGACAGCTCCATGATCCGGCCCCGGTACCCGCCACGCACCTCGGTCGGTGCAATCCCCACCTGATCCAGCAGCACATGCGTGAATCTGGGCGTCGTGGCCCAACCACGCACCTCCTCCGGCAACAGGGCCTCGAAACTCGTCTCCGCACTCCACCTCCGTCTGCCCTGGTGAAA
Source organism: uncultured Caldilineaceae bacterium (assembly GCA_964566955.1). Classification (GTDB taxonomy): domain Bacteria; phylum Chloroflexota; class Anaerolineae; order Caldilineales; family Caldilineaceae; genus Bin34. Next base: position 6,117 of record CAZMKQ010000174.1, read on the forward strand.
TACGACCGGCACGATGGGCGTGAGGTTGTCCTCGGGCTGCAGGTTGGCGGCCTCCCGCTCCCAGATGCGGAGACAGTACCGCAACATCCTCAACGCCATCAGCCGCTGCACGTCCGTCTGGTGCTCCACGAGCACATACAGCGACAGCCGTTCCTCCCCATTGTACTGAACCTCAAACAGGGCATCCACGGAGCCGTACCGCAGCTCCTCGTCCACGAAGGTCTCGTTGCGGAAGGACAGCGTGGACCAGTCGATCCTGGAGGCCAACGCGGAAGGGAGCCTGGCCTCCAACCAGGCCGCGGCAGCGGCCTGCACCTCCATGGTCTTCAGGAACAGGGCGTCGTGGTACGTGGCGATCTTGCGGCCGGGCGGCATGCGCATTTCCTTGTGGCTGGCAACTCAAATCGAGGGACACACGGACGGCTCTGGTTCCAACAGCGCCCTGCGAGGTGCCGAATGTCTGCATCCCCGGTCGAGACGGGCTGAACACTGCCCCTGTACCTGTGCATAAAGTGCCAATTGTTTCAGGTTCTCCGCGGATCACACATCCATTGTTCATCAATAATATATTATATGTGCATATTGACTGCAAAACATGGCCAACTGAAGCTGTTTTCAGTGGATTTCCGGCATCGGGCGGTCAACCAGCCTGGGACGTGAGGCCGACAGTGGACTTCGGGGGTGCCTGCACCGCGCTGCGGTAGCCCTGTTGCTTGCGACGCCCGCCCTCGTGACCACCCAGGGCTCCCGCGCGAGCGATGTCAACCAGTGGCTCGGCAGGCCGCCGTGGTCACCGCCTTGGATACCTTGGCGACAGACCTGCTGGGGAATTGACCGGCGGATGCGGTGGCGTACGCGGAACGCCTGCAGGCTTGCCCGGAGGCCATCCGTCAGTCTTTGGCAGTGCAGTTGCACTGCCGGATCCGTCTGGCCCTGTGATCGGCAGTTCCAACGCGCATGGCACGGCCGGTGGCTACGCCACCAAGTCCCAGGGCTGAAGACGAAGCCGAGATCGATCAACTTCCTGCATCTGGCGGCAGCCGCCATGCCTGACGCAAGCGAACAGGACAGTCTTCACCACCCGTGGGTGCCGAAGCCAATTCGGACCAAAATCAACGAGACTGCAACTGTGTTGCTATTGGGCTGCCGTCAAGCTCGAGCCGGCACCGTCGCGGGTCCGGCCAACGCAGTGGCCCGCCACCGGAGGCCGATCAAACCACGGCTCGGGCAAACCCCATGATTTCCGGGTAGGGAATGGAGGGATGCTGATGCATGTAATGGGGAGCGATTTGGTTCGGCAGCATGTTGTCCACCGACGAAAAACCACAGCCTTGCAGGAAGGCCGGCACCTCTGCGGGATCGTAGTCCATCACCCAGGGTTCGCCGCGCTTGGCCACGAAGGCGGCACAACCGGCCCGCAGCTCCCGCCAGTTCTCCGGGGTGTGCTCCTCGCCGGCCATGTAGTCCAGGCACAGCACCGTGCCCGCGGCCATGTGGCCGGAGATCGAGGCGAGCGTAGTTCTGATCGCCTCTTCTGTTAAGTAATAGGTCACTCCGAGCCAGACGAAAACGGCCGGCCGGTTCAGGTCCACACCGGCCGATTTCAACACTTCGTGGAGGGGATCCACTTCAAAATTGGCCTCCACATAATGGGCGTTGGCATGCCGTTCCAGGCCGTGCTTGTCCATGCGGCGGAACTTCTCGCGCTGGGTAGCCGCCTGATCGATTTCCCACAGCTGGATACGCGCCATCAAATCGTGACGGCGCAAGGCGAACGAGTCATAGCCGGCACCCAGAATCACAACCTGATCGACGCCTTGTTCCACCGCCGATTCCAGATTGTCCTCGG
>CAZMKQ010000175.1:0-7951 GCA_964566955.1 uncultured Caldilineaceae bacterium
CCTGCGGCTGGGGCCGGAGGCCGTGCCGCCCTAATCCGACGCCGCCCCGGCCCCGGCCCTCAAGCGAGCAAGAACCGGGGTACCTGAATAGTTACCTTTCGACAGGCATACGATCTCCTTCAACTCCACCTCGTTCAGAAAATCAGGTGAATGCGTCGTAATGAACACTTGGCCGCCCCGGTCGGCGTAGTGCCGGAACTCGTCCACAAGCTCCGGTATCAGCTTAGGGTACAGATAGTTCTCCGGTTCTTCGATAGCCAGGAGGGGATGTAGTTCCGGATTGTAAATCAGAGTCAGGTAGGCAAACACCTTTATAGTACCGTCCGAAACAAACCGTGCATTGAACGGTTCTTTGAAACTGTCGTCCTGAAACTTCAGTGCCAGTCGACCATCTTCGGTTGCATGTGCAGTCACATCCTTGACTCCAGGTACCCGTCGCCTCATAGCCTCCAACACACTTTCAAATGCCTTGGGGTGACTTTCGTGTAGAAAATGCGTCACCTGCGCAATATTGTCCCCCCTTTTGGAAAGGTGCTCTGCGTAACCGGTATCGGCCATGACGCGCGCATCGTCGATGTGGAAATCAGACACATACCACTTTTCGATGAGGTTGCGGAACATGGAGGCAACCTTGAATTCTGCAAACTGCCCGAGACCCTTGATAGCAAGGATGCTTGAATCATCAAGTGTGTACTCTCGCTGCTTGGCCTTGGTATCGTCGTCCCCATATGCCGACTCGTTCGTGATTGCCTTTCCCTTGCCATTTGCGAAGTCAAGCAAAAGCCAAGGTTTGCCTCTTTGGCCCCTCCGATACTTGAGTTGTTCGGCTGCAACGACGGCACGGCCCTGCCTCTCGTCAATCTGAAGTCCATATGTGACGAGTTGCCGGCTTTCGTTGCGAAACTTGACTGTGATTTCGATCGGACCGCGTTCACCCCTACTCACCAACTGCCCAAAACCGCCTCGTTTGGCCACTGCAGCCGACACGTTCTGCTGCAACGAGTCCTGAAGGAACGTGAAGATGTCGAGGAGGGTTGTCTTGCCGGTTCCATTGGCACCGATGACCACCGTCATCGGCTGCAGGTCCTTCAACGTGACATGCCGAAACATCCGGTAGTTCTTGATTTCCAGAGATTCGATGTGCCCGGGTTTCATCGTGTCAACACTCACTATTCATTGCAGTTGGATCCACTGCTGTCCGGGCCGCACCTATCCCTTGCAGGACTGCGTACCCGAAGGATACATCACTGGCAGCGGCAGTGTCTGGCCCACTGTCCGCGCCATGTACCCACCTGCTTCAGGACCAGCATCGGTGCTACTTCATTGGGAACATGGCCGACCATGCCCCGGTCATCCCGGTGGTTGCAAATCGAGTGCCTGTTCCCGACACCCTTCCGTTCAGTAGGCGCCGCGGCCCCTGACCACCACGGCGATGGTCCGCCACATGATTTGGAGATCCAGCCACAGGGAATGGTTCTGGATGTAGTAGATGTCATCCTCCGTGTGGAGGTGCATCGGCTTGTCGCTGCGCCCGGTCACCTGCCACCAGCCGGTCATGCCCTGGGGCACGGCAAAACGCTTCAGCTGCCAGGGCTTGTACTTGTCCACCAACCAGGGCAGCTCCGGTCGCGGTCCCACCAGACTCATCTCGCCCTTGAGCACGTTCCAGAGGTTGGGCAGCTCGTCCACGCTGTACTTGCGAATGAACCCTCCAACACGCGTCACCCTTGGATCGTCGGGCTGTTTGTGGATGACGTTGCCGGCCTCGTCCATCTCGTTCACTTCTTCCTGCAAGGCTTCGGCTCCCACCTTCATGGAACGCAACTTGAGCATGCGGAAGGGCTCGCGGTTCTCACCCACGCGATCAGTCCAGTAGAAGACCGGTCCCCGGTCCTCCAGCCAAATGGCCGCAGCCACCAACGCCAGCAGCGGCGCGGCACAAACCACCAACAGGGAACCCAGCAGCAGGTCGACGACTCGCTTGACCACTCGCTGGAATCCGTCGATGGCGGGTTCCCGCAGGCCAATCACCGGGATGCCTCCCAGAGTATCCACCGTGAAGTTGAAGAAGGCTGTGTCGAAGTAGTCTGGAACAACATGCACGTTGACCGGAAGTTCGGACAGCTCGGAAATCAGCCTTGCAATGCGGCTGTATTCCCAGCGGGGCAGCGCGATCACAATCGAACGGATGCGGTACCCCGTGACGACACTCGTCACATCGTTAATGTTACCCAAAATTTCGGCCCCTAGCAGCGGTTCCGGAGTTGCTGGATCCCGAACCGGCTCGTCGTCCAGGAACCCGGCCAGCTCCAAGCCGGGCCAGGAGGCGTTGATGAACTCCCGGGCGAAGTTGACGCCGATGTCTCCTGCCCCAAGGACCAGAACCCGGTTGACACCGTGCGTTCGCTCCTGCCGCAACCGCCGCCAGCGGTGCCACAGCCGCAGGACAATCCGATAGCCCCAGATCAGAACGGCCGCGATGCCGATCTGGATGATGAACACCCCGCGCGGCAGGACGCCGCCCGACAAATACAGCAGGCCGGCCAGCAGCAACCCGGCCAGGACGCTCGCCATGAACACCCGCTGGCCCTCCTGGCTCCAGCGAATGCCCTTGCTCGGGTTGTAGACATCAAGCACCAGAAAGGCCAGCAGCCAACACAATCCCAGCTGAAGATGCAGCCCGGGCGTGGCCACTATCCCGCGGTCCGTCAACAACGGCGCAAGCCACAGGGCCGCCTGGTACAGCAATCCGTCCAGCAGGAACAGGATCGCCATGTAGTTGGCGGAAAATCGTTTCAGCACGGCCGAATACCGGAAGGTATCGCTGGATCAACTCGAATACGGTCGCGGACCGGAACAACCGTCGCTACGACACGCAGCTGAACCGACCGCAGTCCCACCGTCATTGTGACAGACGAAATCGCATCCCCAAACGCTGAAGCACTACGCGGCCAAGGAATTGGGGATTGCCCACCAGATACCGACGCCACAAACGGCCGGGCTCGATCAGCAGCCGGGCCAGCCATTCAAGCCCGTTGTCCGTCATCCAGCGCGGACCGCGCGCCAGTCTTCCGGAGACGTAGTCGAGCACGGCACCGCCGGCCAGCGCGACCCGCACATCGAGCCGGACGCGGTTGTCGGCCAGCCATCGTTCCTGCAACGGCATGCCGAAGGCCGTAATCAGGATATCGGGCCTCGCGGCATTGATGGCCTCGATCACCCGGAGGTTGTCGGCAGCATCGGCCCTGTGGTCGAAATAGCCGTGGTGGCAACCGACGATGTTCAGCCGGCCGTGGCGTTCCCGAAGCCTGAGGGCAGCCTCCTGGGCCACCCCGGGCCTGGCGCCCAGGAGAAACATGGTGAAGCCTTCAAGTTCGGCGAAGGCCGCCAACTGCCAGATCCAGTCCGCATAGGTGATGCGGGCGGGCAGCCGGCTGCCCAACAGGCGTGCGGCCAACTGAATGCCGGCACCGTCACAGACCACCAGATCGGCACTGTTCAGGTAGTCGTGCAGCCAAGGATACCGACACGCCAAATTGAGGGCATGCACGTTTACGTGCAGGAACGTTGTCCGGCCCTTGGCCCGTACGGCATCCGCGATGTGACCGTGCAACTCAGGCACGGTCAACGGGTCCACGCCGATGCCCAGCACCGAAACACCTTCCGCCCGGATACCCGACACGGCCGATCATCCCGATGGGAAAAGGCCGGGAATGCCTAGGCGGCGTTCCCGGCCCATGGAAAACTCCTGTCAGCGGTTTGACCGCAGTCGCAACAGGGACGGTCCCCGCCGCGCTCAGTTGTCCCGGCGACGGTAGGTGCGACGACGTCCCCGGGAACCACCCCGGTCGGAACCGCGCCCGCGCCCGCCGTCCCGGTCCCTGGAATAGTCGTCGCGGTAGCTGCCGCCGCGGAATCCGCCGCGGCTGTTGCCGCCACCCCGGTAGTCGTCATCCATATCGCCACGCGGTCCTTCGTCAAACCGATCGTTGCCCCGGTATCCGCCGCGCGATCCCCGGTCGTTGCGACCCCGGTCCCGGTCCCGGTCCCGGTCCCGGTCCCAGTCTCGATCGCGTCCCCGGCCACCCCGGTCGAAATTGCGATCCCGATCGAAACCACGGTCCCGGCCGGATCCACGATCCCGGAAGCCGCCGCCGTCGCGCCGGTCATCGCGCCGACCGCCGCGGCCGCCGCCACCGCGCCCGGGGCTATCGTCCGCCTGGGCCTCTTCCAGCGTCATGTCCAGCAACACGGCCTTGCGACTCATCCGGATCTTGCCGTCGGGCGTGATGCCCGTGACCATGGCCGTCAACTCGTCGCCAACCTGGCCAATCTCCCCGGCTTCGCCAACCCGATAGTCAGCAAGCTGACTGATGTGGATCAGTCCGGTCTGCTGCCCGACGATGTCGAGGAAGAGACCAAAGTCGGCCACGCGCGACACCTTGCCGGTGTATTCCTTGCCCAGTTCCACCTCTTCGGTAAGTTCGGACACCTTGGCAAAGGCAGTGTCCGCCTTGGTGCCTTCGCCCGAGATGATGACGATGCCCTTGCCATCCTCCTCGTTGACTTCGATGCGCACGTCGAACTCGTCCTGCAGCCCGCGGATCACCTTGCCGCCGGGACCAATCAATCCGCCGATTTGCTCCTGCTTAATCTCCAGCGTGCGGATGCGCGGCGCAAACTCGTTCAGGTCGGAACGCGGTTCCGGAATGACCCGGAGCATCTCGTCCAGGATGTGCAGCCGGGCACGGCGCGCCTGGGCCAGGGCCTCTTGCAGGATGTTGAAGTCCAGCCCCTCGATCTTGATGTCCATCTGCAAGGCGGTGATCCCGTTGTCGGTGCCGGCCACCTTGAAGTCCATGTCGCCCAGGTGGTCCTCAAGGCCCTGAATGTCGGTCAGGACCTGATAGCGTCCGGTGCCCGGCTCCTGGATCAACCCCATGGCCACCCCGGCCACCGGCTTGCTGATCGGCACGCCGGCATCCATCAGCGACAGTGTGCTGGCACAAACGGAGGCCATGCTGGTGGAACCGTTGCTGCTCATGCATTCGGATACCAAGCGGAGGGTGTAGGGGAAGTCGTCCGGCACCACGCCTGCCACAGCGCGTTCCGCCAGGGCCCCATGGCCAATCTCGCGCCGTCGGGGACCGCGCATCATGTAGGCCTCGCCCGTCGAGTAGGGCGGGAAATTGTAGTGGTGCATGTAGGTCTTCTCGTCCTCGCCTTCGTAGAACGAGTCCATGCGCTGGGCGTCGGAAGGGGTTCCGAGCGTGGCCACGGTCAGCACCTGGGTCTCACCGCGCTGGAAGAGGCCGCTGCCGTGGACCCTGGGAATGCGCCCCACCTGTATCGAAATCGGCCGGACGGTGGTGGTGTCCCTGCCGTCGCTGCGAATGCCCTGGTCCAGGATGCGCTGGCGCACAACCTTTTTGACCGTGCCGCTGAAGGCCTCGCCGACCGTGCCCTTGCTGTACTCGGACGCCTCGTCGGCCAGTTCCTCTTCCAGCGAGTCCTGCACCTGCTGCTTGAGGGTCGCGATCCCGGCGTCGTAGGCGGCCCGATCCGGGTTGCCGGCGATCAGGCCGCCGACCCCCATGGAGGCGATTTCGGAGACGCGCTCCGAGATCTGCTCCGGCACCGTGAACAGCTTGTAGTCCTTGAACTTGGGTTTGCCGAGCTCGCGCTGCATGGCGCCGATCACGTCAATCAGCGGCTGCATGGCATCGTGCGACAGCCGCAGCGCATCCAGCATGACATCCTCCGGCACCTGATCGGCACCGGCTTCGACCATGAGGATGTTGTCGCGCGTACCGGCCACCTGCAGGTTGAGTTGGCTTTCCTGCATCTGGGAATGGGTCGGATTGACGACCAGTTCGTCGTCAATCAGGCCGATCGTGACGGCCGCCACCGGTTCCTGAAAATCAATGTCGCTAATCGACAGGGCCGCGGACGCGGCCGTGATGGCGAGGGGCGCCATCAGGGTCTCGCCGTCGCAGCCCAGCGGCGAGAGCACAATCTGCACGGGGTTGCGGAACCCCTTCGGGAACAGGGGCCGCAGGGGGCGGTCCGTCAGCCGGCACAGCAGGATGGCTGTCTCGCTGGGACGTCCCTCCCGGCGAAAGAAGCTGCCGGGGATGCGCCCGGCGGCGTACATCCGTTCCTCAAAATCCACCGTCAGCGGGAAGAAATCAGTGCCTTCCCTTACCTCGCGGCTCATCGTCGCCGAAGCGAACACCACCGTGTCGTCCGTCCTGGCCGTCACCGCGCCGCCGGCCTGTTGGGCCAGCACACCGGTCTCCAGGATCAACTCGCGGCCGCCAACTTCGGCCCTGAACACGGACGATCCATCAAACATCTGCATATGTCACCTCAATGCAAAAAACGCGCATGCCGTTCCGTCCCCCAGCGCGGCATCCGGCCACACCTGGACTGGCATGCTGAAGAAAATCGAACAAGGGGCTAAGCAAGAACGCGGACAAACCCCGCGCGCACCAAGGGTGCCCGAGCTGCCTCGCGCAGGCGTTCACGGACCATGGCCCGCAGCCTGTATTGGGAATATGGGGAAAGGGGCGCTACTTGCGCAACCCCAGACGATCAATCAAGGTGGCGTAGCGCTGCACATCCTTCTTGCGCAGATAGGCCAAGTGCCGTCTGCGCTGGCCGACGAGCTTGAGCAGGCCCCGGCGCGACCCTTCGTCATGGGTGTGCGCCCTCAGGTGTTCAAGCATGTCCTCGATGCGGCGCGTCAGCAGCGCAATCTGGACTTCCGGCGAGCCCGTGTCGGACTCGTTGATGCGGTACTCCCGCGTAATCCTTTGTTTTTCCGTCTTGGATATGGACATTGAGTGTCTCGTGGCTCCCGCCAACCCGGCGTGCTGCTTGTCTTGCTTCCGTCTTGTTCGCAACCATGGTAGACCAGCAGACCGGCCATTGCAACAACAGACGGCCACTTGCAGGGCAATCGCATTCTAATTGGACAGGACCTTGAACAGGTAGCCGTCGTTCCAGCCGGCCTGCTTGCGCCTGGCGGCGATGCCGCCCTTGGCGGTGGTCTCCCGGCGCAGCAGGTTGAGAGCCATGCGCCGCAGGATCGACATGTTGTGGGCAGCGTGGCCGGTGCGGATGCGGCTTTCGTCCTTCCGGAAGGCCATGTCCAGGACCCAGTGGAGAGAATTCTCAATGCCCCAGTGGCTGCGCACGGCCTGCAGCAGAGCCCGCGCATCCGCCGGCCGACTGGAGATGTAGTAACGGGTCTCCGAAGTGACCTGGTCCCCCTGCCGCCGTTGGGCCTCGATCATGACCAGGCTGCGCAGGTCGGGCCAGACCCCGTCGGGGTCCACGTAGCGGCGGTATTCCGGTGTCCCGAGGACCCAGCAGCGACGCGTCTCGATGCGACCGTGGTTCTTGTTCACGGTCTGGTGGAAGTCGTGGTCGCAGCCTTCGAAACCCTCGGCCTGCTCGACGGCGAAGGTCTCGACCACGGCCTCGTGCAGCTGTGGTTGGTTGCCCTTCAGGGCCAGGACATAGTCGGTCCCCCGGTCGCGGAGGGTCTGCGCAATCCGCTTCTGGCAGCCCATGGCGTCGATGGTCACGAGGCAGCCCTCCAACGCCAGGGTCTTGAGCAGTTCGGGAATGGCCGTGATCTCGTTGGACCGGTCGTCCACCCGCCGCTGGCCCAGGACCAGCCGCGCCTCGTCCGCCCAGGCGCTGACCAGATGCAGGGGCGACACGCTCCGGGCCTGGTCGTGCGAGCCCCGGACCGCCTTGCCGTCCACGGCCCCGATCCCCTCTTGCAGCGTGGCGGCCAGGGACTGCACCCACGCCGCAAAGCAGGTTTCCAACTGGGCCGGATCCAGCAGGCCGAAGACGCGCCCGAAGGTGTCGTGCGAGGGGATGCCGTGCGGCAGCTCCAGGAAGGTCTCCAGCCAGGCCTGCTTCTGGTGGCCGAAGA
>CAZMKQ010000176.1:0-1875 GCA_964566955.1 uncultured Caldilineaceae bacterium
AGCGGCATCCTGTTTTGGTTGTTGCTGGCGGGCAACATCTGGTTGGCGTCCCGCATCAACCGGCGCACCGAGGGTTCGACACTCGACAGCACGGCCCAGCAGATGGTCGGCTTCCGGGTCACGCCGCTGCTCTATGTCGGCTCCGCCATCCTGGCCGTCATGTCCGGCTTGGCCATGATGTCCCTCTGGGAGGAAATCCTGCTCTACCTGAATCAGGTGGAGTTCGGGCTTGCCGATCCGATCTTCAACCGGGACGTCGGGTTCTTCGTGTTCTCGCTTCCGATCTGGCAGGCCGTGCGCAGTCTGTTGCTTACGGCTTTCGTCTTTGCCCTGATCGGCACCATGCTGGTGAACGGCTTCAACTGGCGGCAGTGGTTCGAGGATCGCCGCGTCAAGACCCATCTCAGCCTGCTTGTCGTCGCGATCCTGCTGTTGCTTACCTGGCAGTACCGGCTGCAAAGCTTCGACTTGGTCTACAGCAACCGGGGCGCCGTCTTCGGCGCGGGCTTCACGGACGTCAACGCGCAACTGCCGATTTACCAGACCCTGTTCTTTGTTACGTTGGCCATCGCGGCGCTGGTGCTGGTCAACATCTTTCTCAAGTTTGCCTGGAAGGTGATCGTCTACGCACTGGGCATCTGGGTCGTGGTGGCCGTGCTGGCGGGGAACTTCGTCCCCAACCTGATCCAGCGGTTCGTCGTCAATCCCAACGAGTTCATTCGTGAAGAACCCTATATCGAACACAACATTGCCCTCACGCGCAAGGCCTACGATCTGGACACTCTGGAATCGGTTGCCTTCAACGCCCGTGAGACCCTTACGCTGGACGACCTGAAGCGTGAAAATGAAACCATTGCCAACATCCGCCTGTGGGACTACCGCCCCATGCGGATTTCCTACAACCAGCTGCAGGTCCTGCGCCAGTACTACGAGTTCCAGGACATCGACATTGATCGGTACGTCGTCGACGGGACCCTGAAGCAGGTCCTGCTGGCGGCACGCGAGCTTGACCCGCGGCAGCTGAGCGGTGAGGCCCAGACCTGGGTCAACGAACGGCTGGTGTTCACGCACGGGTACGGCGTGGCGGCCTCGCCGGTGGCGGAAATCACGTTTGACGGCAATCCCACGTTCATTCTCAAGGACCTGCCGCCCAAGGGGTCGATTCCGGTCGAAAAGCCGCAGTTGTACTTCAGTGAGCTCAGCCACAACTACGTCATCGTCAATACCGACACGGAGGAGTTCGACTATCCGAGCGAGGAGGGCAACGTCTTCACCCGATTCGATGCGGACAGCGGCATTCGGATTGGCAACTTCCTCACGCGGCTGGCCTTCACCATCCGGTTCGCCGACACGAACCTGCTCCTGACCGGCGCCATTGGCCCCGAGAGCCGGCTTCTGTGGAAGCGCAACATCTACGAACGGCTGCAGGAGATTGCGCCGTTCCTGGTCTACGACGACGACCCCTACATCGTGATTGGCGACGACGGCGGCCTGTACTGGTTCGTGGATGCCTACACGACCAGCCTGCGTTTCCCGTATAGCCAGCCATCCACCCTGAACCGGCCGCTCAACTACATCCGCAACTCGGTCAAGGTGATTATCAACGCCTACGATGGCGAGGTCGACTTCTACCTGGTCGACGAATCCGACCCGATCGTCGCGGCCTACCAGAAGGTGTTTCCGCGGTTGTTCACCGACTTCGGGGAGATGCCGGACGGACTGCGCTCCCACATCCGCTTCCCGCAGGATCTCTTCACGGTCCAAGCCCGGATTCTGACCGTGTACCACATGACGGAACCGAACGAGTTCTACAACCGCGAGGATGTCTGGCAGTGGCCCCAGGAGTACTTCGACAACCAGCCGCGGGAGATGGAA
>CAZMKQ010000176.1:1885-3858 GCA_964566955.1 uncultured Caldilineaceae bacterium
CAGCTTCCAGGCAGCGACCAACTGGACTTCAACCAGATCCTTCCGTTCACGCCGGCCAACCGCAAGAACATGATTGCCTGGTTTGCCGCCAAGAGCAATCCGGACGAATACGGCGAGAAACTGTTGGTTACGTTCGGCAAGGACTCGCTCGTGTACGGCCCCGAGCAAATTGAGGCCCGGATTGATCAGGATCCGACCATCAGTGCCCAGTTGAGCCTTTGGAACCAACAAGGAAGCCAGGTTATTCGGGGTAATCTGCTGGTCATTCCACTGGGCAACAGCCTCCTGTATGTCGAACCGCTCTACCTCCAGGCGGCAGCGGGTATTCCCGAGCTGAAACGCGTGATTGTGGCAGCCAACGACCGCGTCGTGATGGCGCCCAACCTAGGCCTGGCACTGGTCGAAGTCTTCGGTGAAGGCCTCCTGGACGACGAGGTCCTGGCCGACCTGATGGGCGAAGGAGCTCTCCTGGAACCGAGTCCCGTTGCCGAAACCCCGTCCGAACCGGCGGAGCCCGCGGCTCAACCCCAACCGGACGTTTCGGTTCCTCCGCTTGTCGAACTGGAGGGGGCATCGCTGGCCCAACTGATCGTAGCCGCCAACGACGCCTATGCAACCGCCATCCAAGCACAACAGACTGGCGACTGGGCGGGTTACGGGGACGCACTCGCAAGGTTGGAGGCAGTGCTGGCCCAGCTTGCAGAAGAAGCAAGCGCAGTTCAGGCAAGTGGTACCGACACCTAATCTCCAACAGGCTTTGCTATTCGCCACCCCGGCGGTTCGGAAAGCCGGTACCCAACCCGGCTTCCGTGCACCGTTGTCAGCGGTAAGTCACTGTTCCGCCAACGTTTGAAGCCGAATTGGCAACGAGCCATTCGGTCAAGTCAGCCGCGCGAGCAAGTGCATCGCCACAACACTCGCGTCTACCGGAATACGAATCCCAGGCAGCCACGGCGGTTCCTGGAGGAATTGGTGTCTTTGTCGCCACCGGAATCAACCACCGCCTGCAGGACAGCCAAAGCCGTTTGGCAGTCAGCCAAAGCATCATGGACAGCCGCGACCTGTACCCCTTCCTGCGTCGCGGCTTCGATCAGACTGTATCTGAGGCCCGGTCGAAGATGTCGGTACATCTGCATGCAACACTGCCACTCACAGCGCGGACCAGGCACCCCATGGCTGGTGCAAGTCTGAGCAATCATCCGCTCGTCGAAAGGCGCGTTCCAAGCCAGAACCGCGTTGGCCCGTTCAAGGCGCTTCCTTAGTTTGGGGTACACCCGTGCCCAACGCCTGGCACCGTGCCGCCTGAGTTTCCTGCGCGTCCAGCCGTGAATTTGGGTCGCGCCAGCGGGAACTTCTTCCTTGGCTCGCACCAATTCATCTATCAGAGGTTCGCCGCGGGTGTTTATCACAGCGACTTGAATCACCTGAGCGCGAGCATCAAATCCTGTAGTCTCCGTATCAACAATCACGACGTCGCGCCTTGCCAGCAATTCTTCAAACATCGGTTCCTCCGGGAAGCCAACATGGTCGCGGCCCAATCCCTGGACGGGTCACGCTCTTGACCCCAGTTGGCGAAGTCCTGTTTCCACGGTCGGCACGGACAGATCCAATCAGCCCAACCGCCCCCACAGGACCGCAAAGCGGAGGAGCCGGGTTTGCACCCGGCTCCTCCGACCTTCAACGACCCCGAAAGGATTCGAACCTTTGACCTTCTAGACCGCAACCAGATGCTCTAATCCACTGAGCTACGGGGCCGCGCCTCGTTGGCACATATGGGAACCCAAGGTTCCATGTCTGGCGGGGAGGGAGGGATTTGAACCCTCGAGGGGTTTTATCCCCTACCCACTTAGCAGGCGGGCGCACTCGACCAGACTATGCGACCTCCCCATGTCCATTCCGTTGGCTGCCAGACGGGAGGAGAGGGATTCGAACCCCCGGCAGCCTCTCGGCTACAGTTGTTTTCAAGACAACCG
>CAZMKQ010000176.1:3868-7929 GCA_964566955.1 uncultured Caldilineaceae bacterium
CATCCTCCCGGGCCGTCGAAGGGGTGCTCGGTCCATGTCTTGGCCCGGTGACCGCCAACGAGCGCCCATTATAGGCACTGCCCGGTGCAAGTCAACAATGAGTGCCCGGGTTGGCTTGACCCGGTTCGCTGGAGGTCCCGCCCAACCCTATGCCGGCGTGATTTCGGACAAGCCGCCCATGTACGGTCGAATCACCTCGGGCAGGTGTACGGAACCGTCCTCCTGCTGGAAATTCTCCAGAATGCCGATGATGATCCGCGGCAGCGCCAAACCGGATCCGTTCAAGGTATGCACGAAGCGGGGCCGCGAGTCGGCATCCGGCCGATATCGGATGCGAGCCCGGCGCGCCTGGAAATCCCGAAACCAGGAAACCGAACTGACCTCAAGCCACTCGGCGCAGCCGGCTCCCCAAATCTCAAGGTCGTACTTCTTGGCCGCCACAAAGGACAGGTCACCGGTGGGGATGGCAATGCGGCGGTAGGCCAAACCAAGGCGCTCCAACATGGATTCGGCCACCAGAGTCAATTCCTCCAAGGCCTGCGCTCCGTCCTCCGGTGCAACAAACTTGACCATCTCCACCTTCTGGAACTGGTGGACCCGTTGAATGCCGCGCGCGTGCTTGCCGGCATGTACCTTCTCGCGCCGGAAGCAGGGGGTGTTTGCCACATGGCTGATCGGCAAGTCGGCCGCGCCAAGGATTTCCTCCCGGTACATGTTGGTGACCGGCACCTCGCCGGTTGGGATCAGCCAGTAGTCCTCCTGATGGTCGCGGAACAGTTCATCCCCGAACTTGGGCAGGTTGCCGGTGCCGACCATGCAGTCGGTCCGAACCATGAAGGGCGGATAGACCTCTTCGAATCCGAACTCGGACACGAGGACATCGAGACTCCAGGTGATCAGCGCGCGCTGCAACTGCGCACCCACTCCTCGCAGCATGTACTGTCGGCTGCCGGCCAGCTTGACTCCCCGTTCCAGATCGATGATTCCCAGCCCGGCTCCCAATTCCCAGTGCGGCTTGGGTTCAAAGTCGAACTCGGACAGTTCGCCGTGGGACTTCAGGACCGCGTAGTCTCCTGCGTCCAGGGAGACGGGTACGTCCGGTTCCGGCAGGTTCGGGATCTGGAGCATGGCATTCTCCAAACTCTCCTCAACCCCCGCCAACTCGCCTTCCAATTCGGAGATGTGGCTGTTGATCACGGCCATCCGCTGACGCAGGCCCTGGGCCTCATCCTGCCGTTGCGCCTTGAACAAGGCGCCAATCCGTTTGGAACCCTCGTTACGTTCGCGTCGGTACTCCTCAACCTTGGTCAATATCGACCGGCGACGCGTGTCGAGTTCCAAGGCTTCCTCCCAAGGGGCATTCTCCGCCCCGAGCAAGGCCATGCCCGCCGCCAAAGCCTCACGGTTGTTCCGCATCCACGCAATATCAAGCACGAAAATCCCCCCGCCAACACCCAAAGCCTCCGTCAGAACGGCGGATTATATCCGCCTGACGGTGCCGGAACGCCCTTGCCAGGCGCGCGGTCGGTTCGCGCAACCGGTTGAGTCCAGGCGTTCAGGCAACCTCTTCGGCCAAGGCTTCGCGCAATTCCTCGTCGCGCGCAACGGTCTGCACCGGCATCCGCCGCCAGTAGTACTGCAAATCCGGATCCTGCCAACCTTCGTAGATCTCATCCCAGGCCAGTCGTCCAAAATGAGGTTCCAGGCCATCCGACACGATGGGCTTGGACAAGGCCGAATACCGGTAGTCCACCGAAATCCGAATCCGATCGCCACTGACGTTGGGCAGGGCCTTGTGCACGGTGTGGGAGTGGAACAGCAGCAGATCCCCGACCTTGTAGTCGATGGTCTGCCAGCCGAAACCGAGCTTGTCCGTGTCGATGCCCATGCCGCCGGCACCTTGGGCATCATGCACCTTGTACAGTCCCTGTCTGTGGGAACCGCGCAACACCGTCAACCCGCCCAGCGGGGCGGGACAGTCCATCAACGGGAACCAACCCGTGTAGGTTTCGGCGACGCCCTGAATCAGGGGGAAGTCCTGATGGGGAGGTGTCGCAAAGTATTCGGCTTTGGGAAAGCTCAGGCGCCCGATGTTGCGCGGGTGCACCAGCACCGGTTCACCCAACATGCGGGCCAAGGGATCGACGATCGAGAAATCGTGAGCCAGGGCGTGGAACGCCTCCAGCTTCTGCAACGGATCGTAGACGGCCCAAAACCGATCTTCCCCTTCGGTGATGGGTGGATCCACCAGGATGTTGCCCTGTTCGTCCACCCATTCCTGTTCGATGCACAGGGCCCAGATTTGGTCGTACAGGTCCTGGATTGCGTCTGCCGGAACCCGGTTGCGGAAGAACAGGAAGCCGTCCTGCTCCATGCGCTCCCGCAACGCGGGACCGTCATGTGCCAATGGCTCTGAATCAAAGAATTCCGTGGTCGTATCCATGTTTACCTTCTCCGCACTGGTTTACCGAATTTGGACTCCGTCGCCGGGTTTCCGGTCTCACACGATTGCCAGCTCGATGTCCAACAGGCGAGCCAGCTTCTGCAGACGACTGGTCTGATCGCCCACCCCCAGCGCCACATGATGGGTGGGGCCTTCGGCTGCCCATCGGGCCATGAATTCGGGAACATCGAGCGCGAAGCGGATGCGTGAATTGGTGTTGCCCACCTGCAGCGTGGGTCCCGGTTCCGACATGCCGTGGGCGGCGATCATCTTGAACCGGCCGTCCACCGTCTGGCTGACGCACAGAATCGTAACCGGACCCAGCTTGACGTTGAACTGTACCGAGAGCCCGTAGCCGCGCTTGCCGTGGAACAGGCCCAAGCCGCGCAGCGACGGCCTGCCTTCGCTGATGGCAACATGGCCGGGACCATCGTGTCCCATCAGCAAAATACGGTCGTTGAGGTCCATGCCGTAGAACTCGGTGAACGATCCTCCAGCTCCCAATCTGTCCATGATCAACATTGCGATGCAGGTCTTCAAATCGCCTTCGCCGGCCGCCGGGATGCCGCGACCGGTCAGCAACGAGTTGCCGACGATTAGGCTGGCGCCCAATTCCTCGAAGGTGTTTCCGTCCAAGCCCCGGTAGTAGTAGGCCAACCCGTCGAGCTCGAAGTCCTCGACCAGCATGTCCAAGCCACAGGCCACGCGCGCCGACCAGTTCAGCCCTTCGTCGGTGACCGCCATCGAGATGCGGTCGCGGCCAGGAGGCACGAACTCAAACACATCGCGGATTTCGGTCTCCTTGGTCGCCACCTGGGAAGCGGTGACCGACTCGACCCGCTTTTCAAGGTCCTCCATCTCCAGCACTTCGATGTGCAACCCCAAATGGGCATGGGCCATGGTCAGATCGGAGTACATGTCCAGCATGCCGGGATAGGTGTGGCCCAAAAATCCAATCCGACCCCGCGAGAGGCCGTTCTTGACCGCGGCGGCCTTGATCCACTCCTCGATCTCGAGGAAGGCGTCCGTGTGATATCGATCCACGTCCCCGCCGACTGGTTCCAGCAGGCCGGTCACCACATTGAATTGGATTCCGCTGCGCGCAAACGCATTTGAAATCTCGGGGACACTGACGACCGATCCGTTGGCCAACCACTCTCCGGTGTCCGTCCGCTCCATATCCATGGCGGGAACCGGCTGCAGGTTGAGGATAAGCACGGGAGCCCGGTGCCGCTGGACCGCAGGCAAAACCTGGGACGACGTGGCATAGGTTCCCACGTAGCAGAGAATCAGATCCACGGCTGCTGTGGCGAATTGATCCCCTGCCGCCTGCGCGCCCGGGGCATCATCGACGAGGCCGGCGGACACCACCTCCACGCCCATCGCGGCCACCCGGTCTTCGATCGACTTCTGGTACGCCTCCAAACGAGGTTTCATTCCGGGGAACTGCGGCCAGTAGGCTGCCAGGCCTATGCCGAAAACCCCGACCCGGGCCGGTCGCATCGTCCGCTCAGGCATCAAACCATCCTCCTGCCTTTGCCTGGTGTCAGTCCAGGTGGAAGACCTTAAAAAGCTAAGTAAAAACGTGAAATTATACTGTATATTCCTGGTTCAGTCA
>CAZMKQ010000177.1:0-1819 GCA_964566955.1 uncultured Caldilineaceae bacterium
CGTTGAGGAAGTAGGAGCGCGGCGCGCTCAGGTGGAAGACGGCGGTGCCGGCATCCGGCGCCGTGATCTCCTCCACGAACGAGAACTCGGCCTTCAGGGGCGAGATCATGCCCTGGGGCGGATCCATAATGCGGTTGAAGGTGGCCAGCACGTCGGCCGAGGTGAAGTCGGCTCCGTTGTGGTATTTGACCCCCGAACGAAGGTTGAAGGTGTAGGTTTTGCCATCGTCCGACACGTCGACGCTGCGGGCCAGGTCCGGCACGACGGTCCGCAGGCCATCGACCAGATTGTTGCGCACCAGATTGTTGTACATGTGGCTGAGCACGTGCGTGCCGCCGCCCTGGTGGGCGTCGAAACTGGCCATGGTCACGCCGAACGCGGTCTTCAGGTGGCCGCCGCGCTTGGGCGTGCCGGAGGGCCGCATCAGGCCGGGATCGTCGGCCGAGGCGGCTACGTCCGCCTCCGACATGGGTACGGGGGTGGGCTCGTCCACCACGGCCGGCGCGTCCGGCGCGGCCTCGGCACAGGCGGCCAGGACGGCCAGGCCGGCACCGGCACCGGCCAATTGCAGGAATCTGCGACGGTTCAATCTCGGCATGGATTTCCTCCGATTGCAAGGGGTTTGCCAGAGGAGCCCGCGACAACCGCGACCTGTTCAGGTCGGCGGGGGTGCAGGTCGGTTGCGGTCCGCACAGGAACCGACGACCTGGCCTGGGCACTCTGGAAGCACCCCATTCTAACTTACCGGCCCGTGCCGATGGGGCTTGGTGGCGCAGTCTCTGTTTTGTTAACAGGCCCGATCCGCGGAACGGACGAGGAATCCTGTCACCGGCTCGGAGGATGAGTTTCCGTAACCCGCAAGACGACGGTTGCCTTGGCGGTGTCGGCGATCTTGCGTTGGCAACGCTTGATCCCGGCTTTCTCAACCGCCGTATCCGTCATGTGATTGCCAGTGCCACGTTGCCATCCAGGTCCAAGGCTCCCTATGGTGCGCCGCGGTGCATGTATGCGTACCACGTGGGGTGGGACTGCGTCGCTTCCATACACCCCCTGCCTATCCCGGATACGCGCAGTGCAGCCAGGCTATGGTCCGGGTCGTTGCGCAACGCCGTACACGGCTTGTCCGGTGTGAAGAAGGCCACCGACGGCTGAGGCCCGGTTCGGTGTGCCCTGTGGTGTGCGTACCGGTGCTCGCAGCCGGCCAGCCTCAGCCGTGCCGGAATACAGACGTTACCGAGTCCGCCCGGTCCACCATCTCCGGTTCCGCCTTTGATGTGGAATGGGGCGTGTCAGCCCGCAGGCCCCAGGCTGGCCTTTGTATAGAGGCCAGCCTGGGTGCGCGTCGCGGGTGGGAGCCTCGATCCTACGTCGGGACTCCCTTGCATTGAGGCGGAACCAAGTCCCCAACTACCAATTGCGCATCATTCTTCAGATGCGTGGGGGGTGTCGGGATGGGCATGGCATCCGAAGGAGTGCCAATGGTAGCCGGCCCATGCGTTGCATTCTTGGGCATCGGCCATGGGCGCAGGCGGGGCCATGGGTGCCATGACCATGGTTTCGGTGGCCATGGATTCGTCGGCCATGGGTGCCATGGCGGGCTCGACGGCCGGCGGATGGGGGTCGTCGGGATGGGCGTGGCATCCGAACGAGTGCCAATGGTAGCTGGCCCATTCGTTGCATCCCTCGAGACCGTACACGGGAACAGGCGGGGCCATGGGAGCCATGACCATGGTTTCGGTGGCCATGGCAGGTTCGTCGGCCATAGCCATGGATTCGTCGGCCATGGAGGCCATGGCGGGTTCAGCCATGGCGGGCTCGG
>CAZMKQ010000177.1:1919-7871 GCA_964566955.1 uncultured Caldilineaceae bacterium
GCCATGGATTCGTCGGCCATGGAGGCCATGGCGGGTTCAGCCATGGCGGGCTCGGTGGCCGGTGGGTGGGGGTCGTCGGGATGGGCGTGGCATCCGAAGGAGTGCCAATGGTAGCTGGCCCATTCGTTGCATCCCTCGAGACCGTACACGGGAACAGGCGGAGCCATGGGAGCCATGGGGGCCATGACCATGGTTTCGGTGGCCATGGATTCGTCGGCCATAGCCATGGCAGGTTCAGCCATGGCGGGCTCGGCGGCCGGCGGGTGGGGGTCGTCGGGATGGGTGTGGCATCCGAAGGAGTGCCGATGGTAGCCGGCCCATTCGTTGCATTCTTGGACCTCATGAGCCGAAACAAGCGAGGGAGTTCCGACAATCAGAACCAAACTCAAGAGGAAACCCGTTACCAGAACGGATGCCGCAGCGGAAATATATGAACGCATGATCTTTGAGAGGAGAGTTTGGGCAAAGCGACCCGGATTATGCGTTGCAGGGCTCCCGGCGCAGGTCTTAAGTCGGCAGTATACCGCATTGCTGTTACCGCCCCAATGTCCGTGCGGTAGGGCACAGACGGGAGCGAGAAGCCGGTGCTCGTCCTTGGAGCCGGGCGCATCGGCCCATGGATGCATCGCGGCCAAGCGCGTCCGGGCCCGTAGATGAAGAGTGGGGTCTGCTACCGATGGCGTGGCATGCAGCCCCTGTCTCTGGGCCGGGTCCAGCTCCGTTGACAGCGGGCGGCTTGTCCCGACAACAAAGTTGAAACAGTGCCGCCTCCATCGCAGATTGTGCTCTTCGCGGCCCAATCCATAATGTAGGTGCCTGCGGTAGGGCCCGCCCGCGGCGCGGTGGCAACCCGAGCCAGGCACCCGTTCCGACGATGTTTGCAACAGGAGCGCATCATGGATATCCGTGAAGTGGAAACGGTAGTGGTGTACAAGGACGAGAGTCAGGCCTGCAATCAGGGCAGCATCATCCAGCTGGCCGACGGCGACATGCTGATGGCATTCAATCAGGAACGGGGCCGCGTTCACTCCGACAGCGGCCAGTCCTGCCTGATTCGGTCCACCGACGGCGGTCGGTCGTGGGACCGGGACGGCATGCAGGTGGTCTGGCCCTTCACGGATCACGGCGGCAACTGGGACTGCGCCCTGAGCCAGCGCGCGGACGGCACGCTGCTGATGCACACCCGCGTGTGCAGCTTCATCGCACCCACCGCCCTGCACCGCATCGACCTGCAGGGTTTGGGGCCCGGCGGGGAACGGCTCAAGCGCCAGACCGGCTACGCCCTGTTTCGCTCCGCTGACGCCGGACATACCTGGGAGGGGCCAATTCCCGTCAACACCTTCCCGATTGCGGACTCGGGCAACAGTGCCTACATGTGCGGCGGCTCGGGTGCGGGCCATGTGGTGGAACTGTCGGACGGCGGCTTGCTGATGCCGCTCATGGGCGGCATCCACCGCGACGGTTTTACGGGTTCACGGGGCCTCACCGTCGGCGAAACGATGCGCTGCTTCCTCCTCCGCTCCGACGACGACGGGGACAACTGGGAATACTGGGGCACCATCGGCTACGACCCCGCCCACATCCGCGCCTTCCAGGAGCCCTCGATGGTGCGCCTAGCCTCGGGGCGCCTGATTTGCATGATGCGGGTGACGGTGCGGCCTGAACGCTTCGACAACATGTGGATCGCGCATTCCGACGACGACGGCATTACCTGGAGCCCGCCCCGCCGCACGGCTCTGTGGGGCTATCCGCCCGATCTGCTGCAGCTGCAGGACGGCCGGGTACTGGCGGTGTACGGCTACCGCGCCGAACCCATGGGGGTGCGCGGATGTGTGTCGGAGAACGGCCTTGACTGGGATCCGGCCGCCGAGTTCACGATCTGCGGGTGCGTGGGCGGCCCTCCGGAAGATCCCGTCTACTGGCATACCGGCTATCCTTCCGTGGCCCAGTGCCCGGACGGGACGCTGGTGGCGGCATACCACGAATACAGCACGGACGACGAGCCCATTCAGTACATGCGGACCACACGGTTTCGGCTGGCCTGACCCGGCCTGGCCGGGCCGCGGTCGGTTCCCGCCAGACGAATTTCGGATATTGGTATAATGGTCCCGTAGCGTTGACACGTCCCGCGCCCTCTGTCCTTGGCGGACCGTTGTTTCCGGTCCCGACGGGCATGGTTGATGCGGGGTTGAGCCGAGGTGTCCGCATACCTCGGTGGCATTTGATTGGTCGACGGTGCACCCGGTGGGGGTGCCAGGTGTCAGTCATGCGCGGGTCCGTTCCTCCCCGTTTCGGATCCGCGGTGATGCGTGCCGGTTCGCCTCGCTGGCGATTGAAAATCCATCAAGGAGAAATTTGGCATGAACGTCAAATTGAACAGGCGCAGTTTTCTGAAGATGACAGGGGTTGCTTCGGGCACCGCCGTACTGGCCGCCTGTGCGGCTCCGGTCGCGGCTCCGGCTGCCGGCGAGCCCGCGGCCGAGGACTACATGGTCAACCATTGGACGTGGCTGAGTGCTTCGGACGCCGAGGTCTGGGGCGCGCACATCGACAACTTCAACGAAGCGCACGCCGGCCTGGGCATCCAGATTGAGAAGCTGGAAGTCTCGTCCAACGAGTACAAGACCAAGGTGCTGGCGGCCGCCGCCACAGGGCAGGCTCCCGACTTCGGCTGGGCCGATGCCGGCGAGCGCGCGGACTTCATCGCCGACGGAGTCATGATCCCGGTCGAGGATCACCTGGCCGAGGCGGGCTTGGATTGGAGTGACTTCACCGAGCTGTCCGTCCGCAAGGGCCGCTATCCCCAGTTCAACAACCAGCTCTACCACATGCCACTGGATGCCATGACCTGGCAGCTCGAGATCAATCTCGATCACGTGGAGGAAGCGGGTCTGGATCCCGACAGCCCCCCGACCACCAACGACGAGTTGCTGGAGTGGGCCAAGGCAATGAGCGTGCAGGAAGGCGACACGGTCGTTCGTTCCGGCTTCCTGATGACGGGTTCGGGTCTGCACGTCGCGTTCATCTGGGGATTGGTGGCGCATCAGATGGGGTTCCGCATCACCAACGACGAGTTGACCGAAGTCTGCATCAATCCCGACGCGGCCAAGGAAGCGGCACAGTGGACATTGGATCTCTTTGATGTCCACAAGGTCGCGACCCGCGACGTAGCCGACCGTTACAAGGCATTCGGCACAGGTGAGGGCTCCATGTTCATCACGGGACCCTGGACCCTGAACGGATACATCGAGCAGGGCCTCAACTTTGCCGTCGAGTTCACGCCCAACATCGGTGGGGAACTGGCGACACGCCTCAGTGTGGGAGCCCAGGAAATGTACATCCAGGAGGACGAATCCCGGTACGCGCGGTCGGCCGAGGCCCTTACCTGGCTGTCGGACGAGTCGTTCCTGTGGACCACGCAGGGCCGCGGCGCGGCCTGTCGCCAATCCATCCTGGACCGGGACGACTACAAGGAACATCGCTGGGAGTACCGGCGTCCCTTCGTCGAGGGCATGGAGTTCGCGACGTTCATCCCGCCCAAGCTGATAGCCGCCCCCGACTTCAAGTACTACACCAGCCCCAACCTGGTGCATCGCATCATCGATCCGGTCTGGCAGGGCGACAAGTCCGTGGACGAAGGCGTCGACGAACTGTGTGCCGCCTGGGAGGAACTGCTGGCGGCTGAGTCTGAGTAGCCGCGTCAATGGTTGCTGGGCAACCCCGGGGACGGGCCGGACCGAAGTTCGGTTCCGTCCATCGGTCAACGGCACTTCAATCCGGACGGGTGGAAGGAAACTTCCTCCACCCGTCCGGGAAAGGGACCCCGAACCGTCGGTGTCCCGGGGTCGGAGCCTGGCTGTTTCGTGTGACGCCCAGCCGGGCTAACCGTTCCGGATGCATCGGCATCCCCGGAGGCCGGTGCCATGCAACGAGTATGTAAATGACCACCCGACAGCTGCCGGCCGATACGTCGCTGCGTACCCGCCTGGGCAGGATGACCTGGAAGGGGGAGCGGATCGAATGGTCCGCCTACTTCTACGTGCTCCCCTTCTTTGTGCCCTTCGTGATTTTCACGATCCTCGCCATCATCTTCGGTGCCTACGTTTCCTTCACCGAGTGGCGCATCATTGGCGATCCCCTATGGGTGGGGTTCGCCAACTACGTGCGGGCCTTCAATGACGATTTCGTGCCCAAGGTCTGGGGCAACACGTTCCAGCTGGCCGCCATCGTGGTTCCGGGCACGACCATTCTGGCCCTGCTCTTCGCCCTCTACGTCAACCAGCGCCTGCGCGGCTTCACCGCGTCCCGGCTCGCCTTCTACGCACCGCGTGTGGTCTCCGTGACCGTGGTGGGCCTGGTTTGGGTGTGGATGCTCGACACCCGGTTCGGCGTTGTCAACCAGTATCTGCACAAGGTGGGGGTTCCCTACATTCCCTGGCTCACCAACCCCGACTGGGTTCTGTGGGCCGTGGGCATTACCACCATCTGGTGGGACCTCGGGTTTCACATGGTGATCCTGTTGGCCGCCCTGCAGGACATCCCCTCCGAACTGAAGGACGCGGCGTCCATCGATGGCGCCAGTGCCCTGCAGCAGTTCTGGCACGTGGTGGTTCCGCTGCTGCGGCCCGCCATCAGCCTGGTGATCACCCTTGAGATCATCAGCGCCTTCCGCATCTTCAGCCAGATCTTCGTGATGACGCAGGGGGGACCGGCCGGAGCGTCCTTCTCGATCATCTTCTACATCTATGAACGCGGCTTCATGAACACGGAACTGGGCTATTCGTCGGCCTTGTCCCTCATGCTGTTCCTGACCATTCTGGTGGTCACGCTCATTCAACTGCGCATTATCAGGGAACGGGCGTAGCCATGGTCGCCAGGCTCAAACTCATGATGGGTGCGCAGGGCCGCCTGACCGTGGGGCGCGTTCTCCTGTGGATTGTCGGGCTGTGGCTGGCCTACATGTGGATTCTGCCCTTTGTGTGGATGGTCTCCACTTCGTTCAAGCTCCCCGGCGAGGTGATGACGCAGACGATTGAATGGATCCCGAGGACCTGGACCTTGGACAACTACCGGGTTGTCTTCCAGAAACCCATCGTCCGCTGGCTCTGGAACAGCATGGTGGTCACGACTTCCATTACGCTGGCCAGCATCATGCTTGGCGCCGCCTCCGGCTATGCGCTGGCGCGCATGAACTTCCCCGGCCGGAACGTCTTCTTCATGATGCTGCTCCTGTCGTTGATGATCCCGACGGAGATGACCATCGTGCCGCGGTTCATTGCCTTTCTCCGGCTGCGGGCCACGGACAGCTACGCGGCCCTCATCCTGCCGCCCATCGCGGAGGTGTTCAGCGTCTATCTCTTCCGGCAGTTCTTCCTCTCCCTGCCCAGGGAACTGGAGGAGGCGGCGGCCATGGACGGTGCCAGCCGGTTCCGCATCTTCCGCGTAATCGCGCTGCCCCTGGCGCGGGCCACGACGATCGCGGCGGCGGTGTTGCTCTTCACCACCAACTGGAACGCCTTCCTCTGGCCGTTGCTGATCACCTTCTCGGAAGAGATGAAGACACTGCCCATCGGCATGGCGGCCTTTGCCCCGGTAACGATGAACCGGACCCAGATCGAGAGCTACGCGCCCGGCATGGCCGCGATGACAATCCTGGGCGTGCCCAGCCTGATTGTGTTTCTCTTCCTGCAGCGTTACTTCATGGAAGGGGTGATTTCCACCGGCATCAAGGGGTAGGCGACAACTTTCCGGAGCACCGGCGATGGGGCAGTTGCAGTCAGACCTTGCAATTGATGCCTACCGGGTACTTCATTGCCTCGGACAGATCACGCCTCCAGCCAGTTCTCCACTGATAATCCGGGGATGCGCTGAAAGTGCCGGATGTTGCCAGTGACTACCACTGCAACGAGAGGTTAAGGCGGCTGTTCCACCAAGCGTCGCCGGGCGTGGGAG
>CAZMKQ010000178.1:0-7732 GCA_964566955.1 uncultured Caldilineaceae bacterium
GGGCCGCCAGCCGGGGACCGTACTGGACCGGTCCCGCCACCGCCGCGGGGAAGGCCGCCCGCGTGCGGGTGCGACAGCCGGGACAGCACACCGCATGCGCCCGATGCTCGGTCACGACCAGGGGCGGCGGCGCCGGCAGGTCGTGCACCTGGCGCCGGGCCGGAGCCCCGGCGTCCGTGCGGGGCAGCCCTGCCCCGCACCCGTCACAGCGCGCCGGCCAGTGGTCGACAGGGACATCCACCTGCGCCACCGCCACCGGCCGGCGGGTCGTCCCCGCATGGCCCGGTTGGCCGCCCGGTTTCCGACCCCGCGACCGGCGGCGGGGGCGCGGCGGGGCCGACGGCCCGTCCTGCGAGGGCGGCTGGCCGCTGTTGCCGCTGTGCCGCCCCAGTTGACGCCGCAGCTCCGCATTCTCGGCTTCCAGCACGCCCAGCCGGTCGACCAGCTCCCCCAACACCGCCACGACCGGATGGCCGGCCAACAGGGGGTCGGTGCGGAGATGGGCAACGCGGTCGGCGAGGGACGGAGCGGACATGGCGGACAGGGCGGGGAACCCCCTCAGTGTGGCACAGACCGGACCCGCACGCCAACCCCGTCCGACACCCGGCAGGGCCTCAGGCCGTCCGCACCGGGGGTAGCTGAACAGTTACACCTGACGGGGCACAAACTGGTCAACTGCAACTTCAAGTTGACGCTTTTACGGTTGTCCTTGCCGCAGCTCTAACCGTCACTCGGTGGGGTGATCATCAGGAGGATTTGTTCCCGGTACCAGTCCCGCCAATCGAGTTCGAGTTGGCGTTGGCTGCGGGGTAGCATCCATCGTTTTCTCCAGTGTTGGGCAAGCCGATCGAATGAGGCTCGGTAGTAGGCCGGCCGCCGACTCTTGCCACTGAGATATTCCCAGGCGTTCTTGGCTAGCGGGATTGCCCATGCCTCGCGTCGGATCCCGTGGTGGAGCGCGTCGTCTCCTTTGATGCCCAACATTTGCATCACCCATGTAATGTTGCGCCAAGCCTCTTTGGGGCCGCCATTGCCAAAGCCCATTCTTCCTTCATAACCTTCGCGGATTAGGAATTCCTTGATTTGCGGGTAAAGATCCCTGACCGCGTTGAGCCGCACGTTGCCGTAACCAGTAGTTTCGCCCAACCGCTGGGCGACCTCGCGACCTCGGAATCGGATTCGGTTGTATAGGCTGCTACGGCCGAAAGCGCTGGTTGTGGTAAGCATGACTAGGTGCGCGGGAAGTATCTGGCCCTCAATTTCGGTTACCGCTTCGCTGTATCTCTGCTGGTAGGCTTCCCGCACTTCCCGGCTGGCGGAGGCGTAGACGGCAAGCTTACCGGCCAAGAGGTGGTTGTACGGGGGCACCGCCCCCAAAGTGTAGATGTCCATGGTCTGGTTGACCATTTCCACCTTGCGCCCAGGGAGGTAATCGATCTTCTGGTCCCGAAGGGGAAAGTCAATAGGCGGAGACTGAAGTCCCAGGATTGCCATAACGGCATTGTCGTGACCGGCGTCCACGATGAGAAAGCGCAAACGGCGCCCATAGCCTCGGGAGTACGGGAGGGACCAAGTGTAGCGCGCCAGACGAAACAGGTCTCGTTGCTCGCTGTTGTCCACCTGTATCAGTCGTGGGGAGATGGCCTTGGGCTTCAAATCCGCGCCGTTGGCGAAGAAGTGCTGGCGCTTACGCCAGGCGTTTCTGGTCCACTTCTCGTGGTCCGCCAAGTGGCGTTGCCTGGCGGCTTCGTGCATTGCCCTAATGTGGTCCTTTGTGTCGCCCGGCTGGCACCGAGGCATGTCCTGCAGGGCAGCCCTGATGGCATCGGCTAACGACGACTGTTGAACGGCAGACGCTTCAATTGTGGCCTCGTGAACAGCCGGTTCCCGACCTACACATCGGACTGCGTTGTCTGCGATCTGGATTGCCGAGGTCATATTCCCTGCATTGTTGACATGAACTGGTCGGCCACCCAGAACGGTCTTCGTTCGATGTCGAAAGTGGTGAAGGCTGCCACCCTGACGCCGGTGTCCCGAAAAATGGTTTCCAATTGCTGTGAGTTGGGTCGCGCTTCCATTGGGTGGATGGGCATTACGCCAATTTGATTGCCTGCTTTCGTTTCGAAGAGGAGCGAGATGCGCTGGTGGGAGGGCAGGCGTTCGAGCGCCTTCCACTCACTCGACAGGTAGTCCGTGATCCTCTCGGTCAGGGTGGAGTCGTCTACTTGCGGGGTTGGCGGCTCTGTCTGGTTCAGAATGAACTCCAGCATCGCGGTTCCTAACTGTCGATCCAGCAGGTGGTGGATACGCTGGTTGGAGTAGCTAAGCAGGCAATGGTAGCAGGCACTTTCACAGGCAGGATTTTGGCAGTCGCGCCCAGCCTCTAGGGCAGCCTCGACCACTTCATGGAGGTTTTCATGGATTGATCGAGCGTAGCCGGCTCCGCCGGGCACATCGTCGTATATGTAGGTCTCTCCTTGGATGCGTCCGTGGAGGTCCTGCACTGGTCTCACTCCGGCCTGTATCTCATCCGGCACAATTTGGAGACGACGCGCGGCCGCCTCTTTGATGAGAGTCACGAATGAGTGCCACATCGCTCTGCCGGATGGTTCACGAATTGGAGCACTCAGGTGGCTGGGCAGATCTACTGACAGGATGATGACTTCCGAATTGAATTCGTGAATCAGCGACACCACATTGTGTTCGCCGTTCCTGTTAGAACAGTGGTATCCGGCTCGAGGCCCCCACTGGGCACCGCGGTGCGGAGGCACTGGCGCTGGATAGCGGTGGCGCTTGTCGTCTGGACCCAACTGGCGACCACACTTGTCGCAGATTTTGAAACCGAACGTTCCGTCTGCTTGTCGAGGTCCCCGGTTGCGCATGAGCATCTGCCCCTGAGCTTGGACGTGGGTGTATAGCCGGGGAGCGAAAGACCGCTGGGGCAGTCCTTGTGCCAAGGCGCTGGCACCCACCATCAGTTGCGCGTAGGACGAGAATCCGGCTCGCTGTCGGCCGGTTTGACGGTTGTATTTGACCCTACCGTTATTCTTCTTGGCTTGATCGACGGTGAAACCTCTGGGTCGGATCGCCGGTTCCGGTTCGTCCAATGGTGCTTCGCATACTTGGCATGTCTTTGGATAGCTTTGCGAGTTCTGGACGGTGGTGACGGCATGGCATTCCGGGCACTCGCACACCATGTGGGTCGGGGAGTAGTCCGGCTGGGTCGCGTTGGGGTCATAGACCCCGGAGCTGGTATAAACGTAGGTGTCAGGGAACTTGCCGAGGATCACCTCCGCGCCGGGCGCGTACTCGCTGATTGCGATTCTGAGGTCCCTGCTGATCCCGGAGTAATAATCTTGGGATTCGTAGGGGAAATCTTCTTTGTGCTCTTCCGACGGTATTGCCAAGGACACAACGTCCACTGGAAAGGCGTATTTGGGCACCAGACCCTTGACGGTCAGTGCGTTGAGCAGTTCCCGGGCTGAGTCGACTTCTTCTGCCGCTATGTCGTGGACTTCCTGTGGCAGTTCCTGGGCCCATCGCCGCAGTTGAGAATGAAGCACAGGCGAGGTGATAGCTTCAGCAGACTTTCTGAGCTCCTTTCGATTATTCCTGATGTATTCGTGCAGTTGACGCCGACCGTCGCTGTTCACGAAGTCTGCATCGTTTCCCCAAGTGTGAAACAGGGAACCGGCTCCGTTATTGGGCACCCGGGTAGTGAAGAAGCCGGCTAGGATGAGGGAGCGGAAGTGTCTTCGTGCGATCACCTCGTTGTCCATGTACAGAGTCGGAACTCTGGGTGGTTCACTGACAATTTCCTTGGGACGATGGAAGTAGTACTGGTCGTGGTTTCGGTCCAGCGCATAGGTGACTACGGATGCGACAGCGCTGCCGCGTCGGCCGGCCCGGCCAGCCCGCTGCTGGTAATTCGCCACCGTGGGTGCCACATTGCGGAGTCCCACCGCCAGTAGGCTGCCGATGTCGATACCCATCTCCATGGTGGTGGTCACAGAGAGGATGTCGATGCGGTGGTCGCTAGCTTCCTCGGTGTCGAGGAACAGGTTCTGGAACCAGCGTTCAATGTTGCGAGCTTCCTTTCGGCCTACGGCGGCGGTGTGCTCAATGGCACGGACCGGGTAAGGGTCGGGGTAGTCCGACGCCGGTTGAGCAAACCGCGTCATCCGGCGGTAGAAGTTCGCGATGCCATTGGCGCTCTCCGGAGTGGTCTGCTGGCCGCAGCGGTAACAGACGTTCAGCAGGGCCTCACCCATGACATAGCGGCAGGCGGAACAACGGTGGACTGTGTCACCCATGGGGTGCAACGTGAACTTGTCGATGCAGATACCGTAGGGCTGCATGTTCCCATCCGCCTGTCCGGCTGGAGTTAGGATCTGGAACTGCGTCAGCGCTTCCCACAACTGGTTGTGGGTTTGGCTCAGCCATTGTTCGGTGTTAGTTATGCTTCTTCTGGCTTGCAGCGCGTTAGCAACGGCCCTGGCGTAACGGGCAAGCTTGTTTCTTCCAGTGATGTAGTAGCGCACGGAGTTTGCCGGTGGTTTGCCGGATCCGTTGACTAGGCGCTGGCGTTCCCACTTTTGCATCCGGTCGTCTCTCGGCCATTCCCAGTAACTGGCCGGTGCCGGCGGCAATAGAACATAGGTGGTGGCCAGGATACGGGCTACGGTGCGGATAAACAGTTGTGATTCGGCTTCGCTCATGCCCGTGAAGGCGCCGGTTGCTTCGGGCATCGCGATGTTCCAAACGCCCAACCCCAGCGGTTCAAGCCCGAAGTCTTGTTGATTGAGCTCACGATTGCACATGACGTCAAAGGACGTCAGAGATTCCCGGTACACGACATCTTCGTCGCGCTTGATCCTGGTGTGAGCGTCGGGCAGGTGGTCTCCCGTGGGGTTGAATCCTCTTTGCAGCTGCAGGTCTATTACTGCACTTCGTAAATCATGGTAGGTCATGGGTTGAGGTGACGGATCCTGTCCGGATCCGTTGCAGGCTAGGCATTGTTTGGGCTCGCTGGCGGGGGCTCCGATGCGATACTCGATGTCTTCGGTAATCACTCCGGCACCCCGACAAGTGCGACAGGTGTGTAAAACGTGGTACAGGAGTTGACGGAAGGAGTCGTCGCGATGGTCTCGCCTTATATCGGCAGCCAGCAGAGCTGCGTCCTGGCGGGAATCGGTGAAGACGAGGGCTTTCGCCTGATACTCCGAGCCACTGGCGCTGGGGTTCTGGATGCGCAGTGAATCTTCCATCACTACAGAGATGGATCTGGGGCCGCGGGTACGGAGGCTTTCAATCACTTCCCTGACATTGTCTCTATCCTGAAACCGGTTGTTCTGGCAACGTGGACATTGCTGCGGAAACGGGCTAACACTGTTGCCTGTGGCCCGGTCGCGGGCGGGTTCGATTTCGAATGCTGGTCTGGACGTCTTGTCATCAGTCCGGCACGGAAGGGTTGTGGTGGTGGAACGTTGTCCTGACGGGTAGTTGGGATGCGGTCTTTCGGCGCAGAAAATGGCGTAGTTGTTTTCCTTGGGCTGGTCCGTGGTATCGAACTGGTCGCTCCATGGCCATAGGGCACCCGGACCGCTGTCAGGCACACCACCGAGGAAGATCAACCCGCACTTGCGGCAGGTGAAGATTTCGAGGACCCTCGCGCCGCAACTGCACCATATTCTGGGGTCTGTATAGAGCTTTCCGACAGGGCGGTCTCCCTTATGCTTAGCCGGAATCTCGGAGCAGTTGGGATTGATGCAAGACCAGACACCAGCCAGACCGCGGAAGAAGGTGTGGACCCGCATCGAAAGCAGGGGTTGGGTGTCTGGTTGAGGTTCCGGCCTTGCGAAGCTGCCTGCCGCCAGCAAGCCGGCGGTGGCCCGATCCTTGATGTCATCAGGGTAGTCGCCGGGCCAGGTTTCCTGCGAGAGCTCGCTTATGAGGGTGGCGTTGCGCGCCGTTCGAGCTCTGGCCCAGCGCAAGGTCTCGTTGTCTTCCAGCAAGTCGTGCAGGGCCACGGTTGGGTCAAGATCTTGGTCAGGTGACGTTACGCCGAGTGAATCGGACAGCCGATCTATTGCGGGCATGGGGTCATCAATGTCAAAACCCTCATGGAACGTTGCGAACGCTTCCATCGCGTCCGGGTCGGGGGTTCTGGGCTGAGTTTCTTGGTCTTCTACACCGGCTTGGATGAAAGTGAAGGTCTCCTGGGGCTCACCGAACAGTTCGGCGGTGAATTTGGTCAGGTCCTGCGGGTCTCCGGCAGCGGCTGGGTTGATAGAGGCGCTGGTGGCGATGGCCCTAAGTTTGTCGTCTCCGGAGGCTATGCCCAGCCTGTCCTTGAGTCGTCGGATCAGGTGGGCAACCTCAGTGCCCTTGGCACCAGTGTAGGTGTGCGCCTCGTCAAGAACCAAGGTGAATTTGTTGTCGGACGAGCTGTCCAGCCACTCTCGTGTGGTGTCAAAGATGCCGGCTTCGATGGGCCGGATCAGCATGTACTCCAGCATGGAGTAGTTGGTTACCAGGATGTCTGGCGGTGCTGCCTGGATGTCCCACCGACACAGCATTTCGGGCCCGTTGGTGTAGGGCCAGTTGCCAGCATTTTTGAGATCCGGCGACAGTTGATCCCATTCCTGCCGAACTTGCTGCAGGTGTTCTCTCCAGCGGTTCAGCTTCCCGCGGCCGTCGGGCCGACCGGTGGTTTCAGTCAGGCTGGTGTACATACCGAAGTGGATAAGGTTTCCGTTGAGGTTCTGGCGTTGCCACTGCGGAGAGGTGTTGAGAGCCAGGATGCGGCGCAGGCGTGACATCTGGTCGTTAACCAGAGCATTCATCGGATAGAGTATGACGGCGCGCATGGCCGCTGGTCGCCGTTCGTGGCGGCGGGAATGGAACCACCGACGGTTGGTGAGGGAGCCTTCGACAGGAGTTTGTCCGCCGGGTCGTTCCCATCCTTTGGCTTCTCGGAGTATGCGGGACAAGATGGGTAACACGAATGCTTCGGTTTTGCCGGAGCCTGTACCCGACGCCACCAGTAAGTTGGGTGCTTGGCTGGCGCTGGCCAGCAGCGCATCTTGCTGGTGGGTGTACAGGGGAAATCTACCGACCGGTAGGCCGTACTCCACGATTTGGGATAGTCCCGGGGTTACTGCGTCCGGTCTCGTGATTTCCAGGGTACTGATGTGGTCGTCGGTTGCGAAGGCCGGCGTCGCTTCGATGAACGGTTCCTGGGCAATGACACCGGTCTGGCGCAGAAGTTCAGCTCGTTCGTTGAAGACGACAGGATGTGAGATGCGGTACTGGGACTCCAGGTAACTGGCGATGGATTCCTTGAGGTGACCGGCCGCTTGTGTAGGGGTGTATTGCATTGTGATTGTTTGGCGTTGTCACCTTCCGAGTAGGCCATCCCATCGTGGACTGTTTTACAGCTGTAGTATCAGTCCTCCAGCCAAATGCGTAGGTCGCAGGAGTGGCCGTAGACAGCATCTCCCCGCACTACCGCCACCTGAACCCGTTCCAGCATGCATCCAGTCCACTGCAACTTGGACATGAAGGGGAGACATGTGCCACCCACATCCACCTTCTGCAGACATGCCGTATCATCTGTCCCAATCCGGGGCAGATAGAACTCCCGGTCCAGTAGCATATCCCTGGGGACTGACACTTGCTAGGGCGTGTGGACACAAGGCATCCAGTGGCCGCGGGACCGGCACATTATCAT
>CAZMKQ010000179.1:0-7564 GCA_964566955.1 uncultured Caldilineaceae bacterium
ATGGAAACGATGGTCAAATTGAATGGATCGATGCACGAATGGCACCTCCCGTGGAATTTGGTGTTGTGCAACCAGCGGATCGAGCCCGTGGGCACACAACATGATAACGACGGACCGTCCGGCGGGGATGAATGATGTCCGGTCCGGACGGACATTGCTGGCAAAATGGGAACCGGGCGCGTGACATCGGGCGATATCGGACAAGTGCCGGCTGCCCGCCTCCGGTCGCATCCGTCAAGGATGCGGAGGCACTCGTTTGGCTACGGCCTGCGTTATGAAGTCCAGCGGAATGGCCAAGAATTCAATTGCCAACCCGGCGATCATACCAAAGGCTCAGGATCGGGTCGCCGGCCAGGGCAATCAGGGCACTGTTTCAATCTCGTTGATTTTGATCCGAGCCACCTGTGGCGACAGGCACGCGGTACTGAATGCCATCAAAACAGTCGGTATCGGACACGATGGGACACAGAGAGTCGGCCCAACCATCGTGGATGGATATCCGTATCAACGAGATTGAAACAGTGCCGTTCATTAGTTGGGATTTGACGAGGAACTGCACCAACATGCTGCATTTTTGATTGGTGTGGGCCGGTTCGGTTACTGGCTGTGGACAACCATTGGTGATGCATTCCACGTAACCAGCGAAATTGTGGAATGGTTTCCCTGCGATCTTGAACGGCTCAGGCCTATTGCCGACGAAGTGATCCATCAGGGACATGAGTTGTCGGACTGGATGCTGGATACACCCATCGTAGACCGCAACAGGAAGTTTGTTGGCGGTTGCAACCTCGGGACATACCGGGAGCTGACGGATGAAGCAGACCAACTCATCATGGAGCATCTGGGCGTGGGGGACTACTGGTCTACCGTGCTGGCTCTTGACAACCGTATCGTGAAATCGCGCGGGCGCGGCGTTAAAACCCTGTACCGTTGGGGCAAGGCTTGGACACCAACCTACGGCCCTTGGGAGCCCTCGATGCCCGAAGTGACATCCTAACCGGCAGGCCGCTATTCCGTGTCTAGGACAGCTGATGCGAACTGGATCCCCACCAACACCCTCACTGGGGGCCTGGACCGCATCAACGAAACAACCGGCTCAGCTCTTTCCGGCACGCAAGCGGTAACATCGAATTCCCGTGCATCGTGTTGCTGAACAACATCCCCATCCACGGAAGCAGACAGACTGGACGGCCCGGACAGCGTCTGCGATGCAGTGCATCCATCCGGTGATGCTGGCCAACTCCGCCGGAGCTGAACGATATTGAACGCGGCTGCCGCGCTCCCCGTCTGGTGACAGGTCAGCACACAACTGACATGTGCAATTTCAGCAGGAGTTAGTAGAGCCGTTCCCGGTTTGCCTCCTCTTCGGAGGCATCAATTTCCTTGGCACTGGCACCCGCGATTTGGTCCGCCAGCACCTGACCATAGGAGGGATACACCGACCGGTCAATCCGACTTTCGGGGTCCCAGGCTCGGGAGCGTATGAGCGACCGACCGCAGTGAAGAAAGGCCTCCTCTACTGTAACCTTCAGCCCTGAAAGCGGTGCCCGGCCCCTCTCCTGCATCGGCTTCAAGGCCTCTTCGTCGATCACTATCTCCGCCTTGCCCTTCACCCGCAGCGTTTCATTCATGCCCGGCACGAAGAAGAGCAACCCCACACTTGGGTTTTCCACAATGTTCTGAAGCGAGTCCACCTGGTTGTTCCCCGGACGGTCCGGCAGCAACAGGGTCTTCTCGTCGAGGACCTGCACGAAACCGGGCGGATCGCCCCGAGGCGATGCATCGGGCTGCCCGTGGGCACTGGCAGTGCTCAGAACACACAGGGGCGAAAGGGCTATGTAGTCCCGGCAGTGAATGTCGAGATGGTCCAACACCTTCTGGGTCGCTCTGGGGGCCGGAGGCTTGTACACCGTTCGTAGTTCCGCGGTGCTGTCGATGGTCATGAATTTCATTCCTTGTGATGTCCGTGGTTTACATCATACTGGAAGACACGCGCGACCCTTGATTGGCTTCGGAGGACGTTGTGACAACAGGCGGCACTGTTTCAATCTCGTTGATTTTGATCCGAGCCACCTGTGGCGACAGGCACGCGGTACTGAATGCCATCAAAACAGTCGGTATCGGACACGATGGGACACAAAGAGTCGGCCCAACCATCGTGGATGGATATCCGTATCAACGGAAACAGTGCCACAACAGGCTGTTGCCTTGACCGGTGCGGACCAATTCGGCTATGGACTGAGGACAACCATCGGTGGCTCTTTCCTCCCAACTTCTGGATGGGAGTAAGGAGTTCCGGTGATCTCGGGCGGCTCAGGCCCGTTGCCGACGAAACGAATTGATAGGGAATTACCAGGAAACCTTGACAAATAGGGCCGTTTCAGAGTTGCGCAAATCTGTGCGCTTGTGACATCATGGCAACCCCAAATGCGAGAGTCCGGCAGCCACCGGACTCTCCGCCGGACACGGAAATTAGCCTTCCATGCCCAACAGCCTCGATTTTACGACACAGGTTCCGGAGACCGTGCGCCGCACGGTCCGCTTGTGCCTGTATCCGGCATCCTGCTGACGGCCATTGTCGGGGCCTGCCGCTGCGTGTGGAACCACCTGCTGGCCGAACAGGAGTGGCGTTATCGCCTGTGGCAGGCATATAGGATTGGCCCCAAGCCCATTCCGACCTTCTTCACCCTGGGCACGCGGTTTGCCAAACTGCGCAGTGACCGGGACCATGCCTGGCTGCGGGATTATCCGTTTGCCTGTGTCCGCTACAGCCTGAAGTACCTGGCCGACGCGTACAAGCGGTATCTCAAGGATCCCCGGACCGAGGGCAGGCCCTGGTTCAAGGCCCGGCACTGCATTGTGCCGGTGTTCGGCCGTCAAGATGGACGGGGACCGCCTGCTTGTGCCAAAGGTTGGGTGGCTGAGATTGTCCGGCAGCGACCCGTACGCGGGCTGCCAGCCACTGACCGTACCGGTCCAGTACGCACGGAAGGCACGGAACAGCACCCGCAGTGGTATGTCTACGTCTGCTACGCCGTGTCTGCGGAGTAGGTGCGACAGGGTGCCGCGGACGGTGCCCTCGACCTGGACCGCAACGTGGGGCAGGCCACGGACAGCGAGGGCACTGTATACGCGATGCCCGACACGGACAAGCTGGATGCGCAGATCGCTCGCAAGTAGCAGGAACTCGGCCGCAAGCAGGGCTGGGGAGCGAAGGACAAGCGACCGAAATCAAACCGCGGGCGACACGTGAACGGGAAGTTGAACAAGCTGCACCGCAAGCGGTGGTGCCAAAGGGACGATGTTGCCCACCAAGCTAGCCGCAATCTGTCGGACACGGCACATACCGTGGTCGTGGAGGACCTGAACACCAAGGGCATGACGGCCAGTGCCAAGGGGACCGTGGAGGCACCGGGTCGAAACGTGAAGCAGATCGGTCTGAACCGCAACCTGTCCTACCCTACGAGGCAAGCCCGTAGCGTCGAGCAGTGCGTGTCATGATCGGTCTGCTGTTCCTGCTGGTGGGCTACTTCGTCAAGTACTGCGGCCTGGCCATGGTGTGGATGGGAGACATCTTTATCACCGTCGGCATGTGGTTGCAGCGCCTGCCCGGTAAAGTGTGGCAGTGCCTGCGCAAGCGCAAGCGGTAGAATAAGCCCATAACTTATCATTCCGTTGATATATGATATACATGTGGGCCATGAGTTGTCGGACCGGATCATGGACGCGCCCTTCGTGAACCACAATAGGCAACCGGAAGTTCGCCGGCAGATTACAACCTCGGTGCCTGCAGGAACCTGACCGAGGCAGATTGGCTTATCATGGAACAGTCCGGGGATGGGGATTACCGGCCCCTGTGCCGCCCTCGACAACTGCATCGTGAAGCCCACCGATAGTAGTGCCACCGGCCCAAACCCGTTGGGGCAAGGCTTGGACACCGCCCGATGGACCATGGGAGCCCTCAATGTCCAAGTGACAAGAGACTCTTGACACGGGTATTTCAATGGATGCTTGTGCGGTAGGCCACGCTCAATCGGATGCCAAGTCGATGGTCTTGGACCTGTCATGACCCAGTCGCACCGCAGGCATCATGTCGTGTGCTGTCCCTGCCCGGCCGAAGTGAAAACAGAATGGCTGGAATCCGGGTAGGTTAATAGGCCGGGTTTGCTGCGTCCGGATACAATGTCCGTACCTCTTGAGAGGTTACCAATGGTTATAACCGAATCTTGGTCCGTGCAAGCCGGACCGCGGGAGGCGATTCCCGCCCCTTCTGTGGATCTGTCCCAGCCGATTCCTTCCTGGAACACGCCGGAATACCCTGCCGAATGGCCCAGGGACGACGAGATGTCAACGATCCCGCGACACGGTTTCATCCTCAACTATCTGTGGACAGCCCTGACCCTCATGCTCAGGCAACGCGGGCGGCCCTTCGGCATCAATCAGGACATCGGCCTGCACTTCGTCGATGTCCACGGCTGCGCACAGAAATGCGACCCGGACCTGATCGTCATGCCGTTTCCCAACACCGGAAACGGTTCCTTGCGCCGCTGGGACATGCCCAGGCCGCCGGATTGCGTGTTTGAGATCGCATCGCCATCCACGGTACAACGGGATCTGGGAATCAGGAAGGAGTGGTATGCCTGGATGGGGATCCGGGAGTACTGGGTTCTGGATCCGGTGGATTCCGGAATCCCCGGGGACCCCGCATTGTTCAAGTCTGGTGTTCTGCTGCCGGACGGTCCTCTGATGGGCTGGCAGCTGACACAGGGCCGCTACGAACCGCTGGAGGTGTTGTGGGAGGAAGAGGAACGTTCCTGGACGGCCCGTTCTCCGGTTCTGGACTGCGACATTCTCTTCTTGCAGGCTCTGCACCAACAGCACATGGATGGAGGCTACCGGCTCATCGACCTACAGACAGGAATGCAACTGCCCAGCACAACGGAGTCGGATGATCAACGGAAGGAGGAGCGGGCCCAACTGAAGGAGAAGGATTCCGAAATCCTGAGCATGGTTGCCGCGATGACAAGGTTCCGCTACAACGACTCCGCGGCCAACGAACTGATGTTGATGATGCAACAGTCTGATAGGGCTGTCCCGGGAGCAGACACCGTGCAGGCATGGATGGCCGCCTCAACGGTCGAGGATTTCCTGGATTTGGCTCGCCGGCATTTCGACGTGACGGGCACAAGCGGGTAGCGGTTCGGCAACCTTACACGGAGCCGCCAATGGCGGACCGGAACCAATACAACCACCTCCAGCACCACTACATGCTGGAGGTCGAGGTTGAGGACTGACCCTGACTCCCTACCGGTGCCATTCTCCCGTGGCAAACTGCTCCGCAATCTCCCCCACTCGGGTTCGATCTTCGCCTGCGTCGGCGGGATGTCCTCGTCACCGGGGTGGTCCATCCAAGCTCTGAACAATCTTGACTGGGCATCCTCGAAGATCGGGGGTTCCCCGGGCTCAAACACATCCCCGGTCGCATCGATCCACTGGTTGCCCGTCTCGTGTACCACTTTACGCATCCGTGTCCTCCCCTGCCGGCAAGTCCGGTGCAGCTTCTTCGACAATTTTCCGCCGCGTGGTGCGATTACTTGCCCACCTTGTCGAGCTGCG
This sequence comes from uncultured Caldilineaceae bacterium, assembly GCA_964566955.1. Lineage (GTDB taxonomy): Bacteria > Chloroflexota > Anaerolineae > Caldilineales > Caldilineaceae > Bin34. The sequence goes on from CAZMKQ010000179.1 coordinate 5,617, forward strand.
GCAGACGTGCGAGCTCAACATCCACCATTGTCGGAGTAGGCAACCGCCGGGGATGCCGTCGGCGGCGTGTTGAAGTACAGGCCCCACAGGTTGCACAGGGTATCCACTCACGTCGGGGGTTCGTCAGGATCGATAAGCCACCCGCTCATGTCGCCGAAGCGACCCTGACTGGTCAGATTGATCTCTTGCATCCCGTTGGGCTAACTCCGCCTCGGCAATGCCCCACCGCGTTTCGCGGTCGAACCGGCCCACCTCATCCATTTGTTTCAGCCAAGCCAGAACCTCTTGGATTCGATCGCGGTCCGGTATTGTCGGCTTCTGGTCCTCGGGCAGGTTGTGGAAATCTCATTCCCACGCGTACCACTCGGCGTCGGCGATACATACGGGTTCACTGGGCGTGATGATCCAGCCACTGATGTCGCTGAAGCGGCCTTGGCCCGTCAGGTTGATTTCTCTCATGAGCCGACTCTCTGATGCCGAGGTTGAGGTGTCTAATTTGCCTCGATTTCCGTCCGCGAATCACGGTCCCACAAGCCCTCCTTGTCAAGCTTGGTCAACTGTTCCAACTCGGCGGTGATGGGTTCGCCATTCGGCACTTCCTTCTCCTCGTCTGGACCGGCGTACCAGTAGGCCGCCCACAGGTTGGATATGGCATCTGCCCAAGGGGGTCCGTCTTCGCCTTGTAGCCACAGGCGCGCGCGAAGGCGCGCACCCGTAGAGGATGGGCCACCGGCATCACCGTGCAGGTGGCCCTGAAGTGGCTTACCAGGAGCCGTTCCTACCCTCCGGTGTGCTGCAGCCAGCGGCGGAGGAGACCACTGTTTGGGAAGCGGTGCATGGGACCTTCCGCCATGGATACGTCCCATAGGGCCTTTGCCTTTGACACATCGATACGGCACTGTTTCAAGTTCGTTGATATTGGTGGCAGATACACAGACGACGAGAGATCCCTACAATGGTGTTGTCGAGACAACCAAAGAGGACCCCTCGTCGTGGACTGCATCCTAACGTCCGTCGACCCCGAGCGCCAACGGGCACTGCCCGCGGCCCCGACGACCTGCCCCAATGCGGAGCCTGCGCCTGGCGCCGCAACGGCCCCTATGCCCGCGACCTGGTCGTCCTGGGACGGCTGCAGGTGCAACGCTGGCAGTGCAAGGCCTGCCACGGCAGCGACTCGCCCCTGCCGCCCGGCGTGACCTCCCGCCAGCGGCCCCAGGCCTTCCGGGAGCTGGTGATGTCCCTGTACGTGCACAGCGTCAGCTTCCGGGGACTGGTCCGCATCCTGGACTGTTGGGCTGCGGGGTGGGCGCGGCCACCCTGTGGCGGGACGTGCAGGCGGATGCCCGACCCGCAGGCGGTCCTGCCGACGTGGGGCGCGGGGGACGAAACCTGGCTGTCCATCGGCGGTGAAAAGCGTCCGGTGGCCGTGGTCCTGGGCCCCAAGGGCGAACGGCGGACCTGCGGCTGAGCGGCCCCGGCTTCGACTGGGGTGGCTGGTTTACAGTCTTGGCGAAGCGTGGTGTGCGGGGCGTGACCACCGACGACGATCCCGTCTACGGGCCGACCCTGGACGCGTCGGGGTTGGACCGGCAGCCGTGCGCCGTGCACATGCAACGCACCGTGGGCCGCCACATCCGGGGCCTCGACGAGGATACCCTGACGCACCTGGACCGGGTCCTGCTGCCGATCCTGCAACGGCTGGCGCGGGCACGACCGGTAGCGGCCGGCCCGGTCCTGCTGGCCCTGTGGCAGGCGGTGGCCCAGGGACGCGTGCGCCTGCACCCGGAGGTGTGCCAGCTGCTGTGGCACCTTGTGGCCCGCTGGCACGACTTGGTGCGCAGCCAGCACAACCCGAAAGTGCCCGCCTCCACCAACCGGCTGGAAGGCTGGTTGGGCCGCTTCAAGCCCCGGGCCCGTCTGACGCGGGGGTTGAAGACCGAGGCCGGCG
>CAZMKQ010000180.1:0-7361 GCA_964566955.1 uncultured Caldilineaceae bacterium
GGCCGGGATTGACGTCCAGACCTTCACCGTGGCCGTGTAATTCCACATTAGACGTGTGAAAAGACGGCCCCAACCCGCTGCCGCCCCTCTGCCTACAGGGGTCTTGCAGGGGACAGAGCCCCTGCGCACCCCACCGCGCGGAGGGATCCGAGCCGTTTGACACAGCCAAACGGGGTTAGTAGCATTGAGAGTATCCAGGGTGACGGGGTTGTGCTGATGCACCAATTTCCTCAGGATTTGTCCATTACAGCGTGCCGCCGGCGCCCGTCGCCGTCCACCGCCCCGCCTCCTCTGCACACCCGGTTCGCAGCCGGGCGTATAATCACCCAGATTCGATGCGTGTCCCCATGCCGCATCCATTGAACGTGTCCTTACCCGTACCTTCGGGCATGCCCGCCAATCCTTTCTGGATGAACCTGGAGCGGTAGACCCGCGCCCGCGCTTTTCGAAGCCGGCACCGTCACACTAGGAACAGCCCCATGCCGGAGAAGAAGAAGGATCCCTTCCAGTATTTCACCAGCAACGCACGGCGGGTCATGTCGGTGGCCCACGAAGAAGCCGTGCGGCTGAACCACTCCTACGTCGGCACGGAGCACTTCCTGCTGGGCCTGGTGCGGGTGGAGAAAGGATCGGCGGTCCTGATTCTGCGCAAGGCCGGCGTGGAGCCCAAGCAGGTCATCCGGGCCATCGAGCACAAGACCGGGCGCGGCGACCGCCCGTCCAAGTCCCAGCCGCGGCTGGCGCCCCGGGTCAAGAACATCATCGAGTACGCCTTCTCCCAGGCCAACCGACTCAACCACAAGCGCATCCAGGTCGCGCACCTCCTGCTGGGCCTGCTGAACCAGCCGGACAGCACGGCGATGCTGATCCTCGAGGGCCTGGGGGTCAAAATCGAGGAAATCCGCTCCCAGACGCAGGCCATCCTGGCCCGGCCCCAGACCTCCCGGCGCAAGGGCGGCAAGGATTCCGACAGTGCCACCCCCATCGCGGACCAGTTGGGATACGACCTGACGGCCGCGGCGGCCGCGGGCAAGCTGGATCCGGTCGTCGGCCGCCAGGTCGAGGTCGAGCGCATGATTCAGATCCTGAACCGCCGGAACAAGAACAATCCGGCCCTGGTCGGCGAGCCCGGGGTGGGCAAGACCGCCATTGTGGAAAGCCTGGCCCAGCGCGTGGTCGAAGGCAACGTGCCCGAAACCCTGATGGACAAGCGCGTGATCAACCTGGACGTGGGCGGCCTCGTGGCCGGCACCATGTACCGGGGCCAGTTCGAGGAACGGCTCAAGAAGCTCCTGAAGGAACTCACCGATTCCGGAGCCATCCTGTTCATCGACGAGATGCACATGATGGTCGGCGCCGGCGCCGCCGGCGGCAGCGTGGATGCCGCCAACATCCTGAAGCCGGCCCTCGCGCGCGGCCAGTTGCAGGTCATCGGCGCCACCACCTCGGACGAATACCGCAAGTTCATCGAGGAGGATGCCGCCCTCGACCGGCGCTTCCAGCCGATTCGCGTGCAGGAGCCGACCCTGGACGAAACGGTCGACATTCTGCAGGGCCTCAAGTCCCGCTACGAGGACCACCACCGGCTGGTGATTTCCGACGAGGCCATCGACGCGGCCGCCCAGATGGCGGTCCGGTTCCTGCACGACCGCTTCCTGCCGGACAAGGCCATCGACCTGATTGACGAGGCCAGCAGCCGGGTGCGCATGTACAAGTCGCCCATCAGTTCGCTGCAGGAAACCTACCGCAACCTCAAGGAGGTGGAGAAGAGCCGCCAGGAAGCCCTGGACAACAACCGCTTCGACGAGGCCATGCAGCTCCAGTACCGGGAAAACGAGCTCAAGTCGGAACTGCAGGCCAAAAAGGAGGCCCACAGCGAGAAGTCGAACCTGCCCGAGGTCACCGCCGCCGACATTGCCGAAGTGGTGTCCATGACCACCGGCATTCCGGCCAGCCGCATCGCCGGCGAGGAAAAGGCCCGGCTGCTGGAGATGGACCAGCACCTGAAGAGCATCATCATCGGCCAGGACGGTCCCATCGACTTCATCTGCCGCGCCATCCGCCGGGCGCGCACCGGCCTCAAGAGTGCCAAACGGCCGATCGGCAGCTTCCTGTTTCTGGGCCCCACCGGTACGGGCAAGACCTACATGGCCAAGAAGCTGGCCGAGTACATGTTCGGCTCGGAGGATCACCTGATCCGGCTCGACATGAGCGAGTACATGGAGCGGCACACCGTCAGCCGCCTGATCGGCTCCCCGCCCGGCTATGTGGGCTACGGCGAAGGCGGCCAGCTGACCGAGGCGATTCGCCGCAAGCCCTTCTGCGTGATTCTGCTGGACGAGATCGAAAAGGCCCACTACGAGGTCTTCAACGTGCTCCTCCAAATCATGGAGGACGGCACCTTGACCGACGCCAAGGGGCGCAACGTCACCTTCCGCAATGCCGTCATCATCATGACCGGCAACATCGCCGCCAACCTGATCACCGGCGACAACCGCCTCGGGTTCGAACTGGCCGGTGATGAGGAGGAACTGCAACAGCAGGAATATGAGCGCATGCGCGCCCAGGTCATGGAACAGGTGAAGAAGGTGTTCCGGCCGGAGTTTGTCAACCGCCTGGACGGCACCCAGGTCTTCCGGGCCCTGAGTCGGAACGAAATCTACAAGGTGGTGGACCTTGAGCTGACCGAACTGCGCGAACAGTTGGCCGAGCTGGAACTGGAGCTCGCGGTGACACCGGAGGCCATCCAGGAATTGTCCCGGCGCGGCTACAGCCGGGAGTATGGCGCCCGGCCCCTGCGGCGCATCATCCAGGAACAGCTGCAGGACCCCATCAGCGACCAGCTCCTGCAAGTCGACGACATGCTGCCCGGCGGCCGCTTCGTGGTGGACGTCGAACCCGCCATGGGCGGGGGCGACGAGATGGAGCAGGAGTTTGACATCTTCCTGGAACACGAAGGCGAGGAGCCCGTGCTGACCGAGGAGGACGACTGGAATTCGGGCGTCCCCGAGGAACTGTTCTGATCCCGCCCCGCGGCCGGAATACGTCCGGTCGCCCCCGAACGCCGTCCGTACCCGCGGCCGTCCCCACCCCTTGGTGCCGGCGCGCGCCGATGTAGGCGGAACCATCCCCAAGAACATTCCCACAGGACAGGAGCAGGCAGCATGGCGGAGAAAATCGGCTTTATCGGTCTGGGCATCATGGGTCGCGGCATGGCGGCCAACCTGCTGGCCAAGGGCTTTGAGGTGGAAGTCTGGAATCGGACGGCCAGCCGCGCCGACGGACTGGTAGAGGCCGGCGCCGCCCGTGCGGAGAGTCCGGCAGCCGTGGCCCGGGACTGTCCCATTGTCATCATCTGCGTCAGCGACACGCCCGACGTTGAGGCCGTGATCCTGGGTCCCGGAGGGGTGATTGAGGGCGTTTCACCCGGTTCGCTGGTGATCGACTGCAGCACCATCAGTCCCCAGGCCACCCTGGAGATTGCAAAGGCCCTGGAGGCCGAGGGCACCTCCATGCTGGACGCCCCCATCAGCGGCGGCAGCGAAGGCGCGGAGAAGGGTACGCTGAGCATCATGGTCGGCGGTCGGGCCGAGGACTTCGAACGGGCCCGGCCGTGCCTGGAGGCGATGGGCACCACCATCACCCACGTGGGCGCCCAGGGAGCCGGCCAGACCGTCAAGCTGGTCAACCAGATCCTGGTGGTCGGCAACTGCGTGGCCATGTGCGAGGCGCTGCTGTTCGCCCAGGCTGGCGGCGTGGACCTCCAGAAGACCTTCGACGCCATCAGTCAGGGTGCAGCGGGCAGTTGGATGTTCACCAACCGCGCGCCCCAGATCATCCAGCGCGACTGGTCGCCGGGATTTATGGTGTCCCTGCAGCAGAAGGACCTGCGCCTGGTCCTGGCGGCGGCGGACGAGATGGGCGTGCCCATTCCGGTCACGGCGCAAATCTTCAATCTGTACCGCACGCTCGAGGCCCGCGGCCTGCACGAGGAAGGCAACCACGCCCTGATCAAGGCCTTGGAGCACTTGTCGGGTATCGAGGTGGGCGCCGAGGCCTGAGCCCCGCCGGCGGCGGGGCCGCAATCGAGTTGTTCCGGTCGCACGCGTCAAAAGTGCAAAGATCGCATCAAGGGGCGATGCCGTCGGTTACACTCCCCTGCAACGGAGCCGACATCCGCTGCGTATATACATGCGAGACGGCCGGGTCGGTCCGAAGAGAATATGAAACAGGCGGTCCTCCGGGCCGCTTCCGATTAGGAACCTCATGGGCAAGAAAATCCTTGGTGCATTGGTGGTGGTTCTGCTCGTCGGAGCGGGAGTACTGGTTGTCCTCCAACAGCAGGGGACCATTGACCTGCCCCTTCCGCTGCCCCAGCGGGAGGACCCGAACGAGACCGCCTTCGAGAGTTTCCCGCTGTCCCGCGGCTCGATCGCCAGCACGGTGAGCGCCACCGGCAACATCGAGCCGGAAGCGGAACTGTCGCTGTCGTTCGACACCAACGGCCGGGTTCTGCAAGTCCTGGCGTCGGCCGGCCAGGCCGTGCGCGAGGGACAGCTCCTGGCCCAGCTCGATGTCGAGTCGTTCCGGCTGGCGCGCGATGAGGCGCTGGTCGGACAGAAGATCGCCCAGGCCCGGCTCAACAAACTGCTGACCGAGACGGAACAGGGCGACTTGGACCTGGCCGAAGCCAACATTGCCGTGGCCCAGGCTCAGATTGCCTCCGCCCAGGCCAACCTCACGGCCCGCCGGGCCGAATACAACGCCCTGGTCGCAGGCATGTCCGCGGCGGACCGCGCGGTGCTGGAGGCGGAGTTGGCCCAGGCGGAGTTCAACGAGGAGGAAGCCCGCTACAACCTGGCCTCCACCAAGGATCAGTACGGGGTCTCGGACGAGGAAATCGAGGCGGCCGAAGCCCGCAAGAACCAGGCCGTCTTCAGTGCCAAGGCGGCGCGCAGCCGCCTGGAATCCGCCGTGGCTCCGCCCACGGAGGCCGAGCTGACGGCCGCCCTGCACCAGATCGCCGTGGCCAACGAAGCCCTGCGGCAGGCCAACGCGTCCCTGATCGAACGGCAGAACGCCCTGCGCGATCTGCAGGAGGGCAGCGATGTCGAGGACATCGACATCGCGCGCTCGGAACTCGAGCAGGCCCGCATCAACTATGCGATGGCCGAGCTGAACATCCGCAACGCCCAACTGCTGGCCCCGCGCGACGGGGTCATCAGCACGGTCAACGTGCGGGTGGGCGAGCAGCTGTCGGGCGGGACCCCGGCCATGATTCTGACGGACCTGCAGAGCTACCACATGACCGTCTTCGTGGATGAAATCGACGTGCGGCAGGTCCAGGTGGGCCAGGGCGTGAAGCTGAACCTGGACGCCTTGCCGGACGACGAGGTCTACGGCAAGGTGACCAAGATCTCGCCCACGGCCAACGAGGTCGGCTCCACCATCACCTACGAGGTGGAGATCGTGCCCGATGCGACCGACGCCCCCCTGCGGGCCGGCATGAGCGCCACGGCCAGCATCACGACGGCCCAGGTGGACAACGTGCTGCTGATCCCCAACCGCTACGTGCGGTTCGACCGGGAGCAGAACAAGTACTTCGTCTTCAAGGTGGTGAACCAGGAGCCGGTCCTGGCCGAGATCAACGTGGGGCTGCGCAACGAACGGGAAAGCCAAATCCTGGCCGGCCTGAACGACGATGACATGGTCGCCGTGCTTTCGGTTGATCGGGAGGCTCAATTGCGCGACGCCATCTTCGGAGGTTAGCGATGAGCGACGGCGCGTCCAACGGACGGCGGGATGAGCTGAATCCCATCATCTCGATTGAGGGCATCACCAAGGAATTCCAGCTGGGGGACATCACCGTCGCGGCCCTGCGCGGGGTCGATTTGCAGATCTTTCCCGGCAACTTCGTCTCCATCATGGGCCCCAGCGGCAGCGGCAAGTCCACACTGATGAACATTTTGGGCTGCCTCGACACGCCGACCGCGGGCAGCTACCTGCTGGACGGCGACGATGTGGCCAAGATGAGCGAGCGGCGCCTGGCCCGGGTGCGCAGCCAGAAGATCGGCTTCGTGTTCCAGAGCTTCAACCTGCTGGCGCGGACCACGGCCCTGGCCAACGTGGAACTGCCCCTGATTTACAACGGCGTCTCCCGGCGGCAGCGCCGGGAGAAGGCGCGCCACGCCCTGGAGCTGGTGGACCTGGCGGACCGCATGGACCACAAACCCAACGAACTGTCCGGCGGGCAGCAGCAACGGGTCGCCATTGCCCGGGCCCTGGTCAACGATCCGGCCATGATCCTCGCGGACGAGCCCACCGGCAACCTGGACACCGAAACCAGCACGGACATCATGAACCTGTTCGCGGAACTGAACGAGGTGGAACGCCTCACCCTGGTGCTGGTGACCCATGATCCGGAGACCTCGGAGTACACGCGCCGCACCATCCACCTGCGCGACGGGCTGGTCGAGGACATCACCAACTCCCCGGGCTACAAGGCCATGGCGGACCGGGTTGCGGCGCCGGCGTCGGATGTGGCCGCGGCCGTTCCCGAGGCGACACCGGCGGCCTAGCCCGAGCCGGCCATGGCACTGACCTCCGTCCTGATCGCGCTGCGCGCGCTGGCCGCCAACCGGATCCGCAGCTTCCTGACGATGCTGGGCATCATCATCGGCGTGTTCGCCGTGGTGGTGCTGGTATCGGTCGGCGAGGGCGTGGAGAACTATGTGGTCAACGTCTTTCAGGTGGCCGGCACCAACAACCTGTGGGTCGTGCCGGGGGCCCTTGAGGAAGAGGGGGCAGGCGTCGGCGACCTGACGCTGGCCGATGCCCGCGCCATCGAAAACCCGTTCAACGTCGACGGCGTCAAGGCGGTGGCCACCGAGAACCGGGCCAGCCGCATCGCGACCCGAGGCGGGGAAAGCCTGGAGGTGGAGGTGCTGGGGATCTGGCCCGAACACCAGATCACGGCCAACTGGTTTGTGACCGAAGGCAGTTTCATTACCGACCGGGACATTGACGAACGGGCCCGGGTGGCAATCATCGGCACCGGCACGGCGCAGGATTTGTTCGAGCCGGATGAATACCCGATTGGCTCCTACATCAAGGTCGACAACCGCAGCTTTGAAGTCATCGGGATCATGAAGGAAATCAGCGGCGGCATCTTCGGCGACTTCAACGACACGGTGTATCTGCCCTTCACCACGATGCAGGATCGCATTGCCCGCCGCAAGACCGTCAGCGGCGAATACCTGACGGGCACCATCATCGTGCACATGCACGACGCGGACATGTTGGACCGGGCCCAGGTGCAAATCGAGGAGCTGTTGCGGGACCGGCACCGCATCACCTTCAAC
>CAZMKQ010000181.1:0-7359 GCA_964566955.1 uncultured Caldilineaceae bacterium
CTGACCGACCTGCCTGTCGACACACAAGTAATACAAACATGATGGATTGGTATCAACCCGGCATAGCGACAGGCCAGCCTGAAGAGCTCCTCCAGGAGAAAGGCGTCGCGACGACGACCGCGGTTCCCCAATCGCAGGTCATGCTGAATCACCCGCTGGATGACGGTTTCGTTCAATTGCTCGGACAGCAGAGGCCAGTCAACCTCGGCACGGTTGTGGGCCATGGGGTATCCGCCGCGTTCCGAGAAGTGCCGGCAGGAAGGCTTGGTCGCGAAATATGGAGCAGCTGCGTCCGTGTTCTTCGAGCTCTTGCCAGAATTCCTTGTGCAGCAGATGCCCCAGACCATTGTCAGGCAGAAACGGATCCGGATGGTCCAACCGGCAAAACTTGCCGATCTCGGTGAGCGAAAGAGTACCGGCTTCCACAGTGTGGATACGTCCAGCCAGACTGTCCTTCCCCCTTGCAATGCGCAGGACGGAACTGGCGGTCACGAGAATCTTGCCCCCAACGGTGTCCACCAGGAACTTAAGCTGTGCGCTCCAGTTGTCCAGGATTTGCACTTCGTCAAGAAACAGGTAGGCCTTGTGACCCTGCCGGTCCAGCGCATTGAAGCGGTCGGTGGCAACGTTCTCTTCAAACCAGTAGGCGATGCGAAGGATGGGATCGAGCAGCTGGTCAGTGGAGACCAGTTCGTCGAACTGAACCCGCAAAATGCTGGTAGGGAGAACTCCTTCGTCCAGCAGATCGGCGATGAGCTGCAACTGGATGGTGGTCTTGCCCACTTGGCGCGGTCCGCGGACCGCCACGATGGGCGCTATGTCAGCATTGAGACGCCGTCGTACGCGGGCCGCCAAGTGGCGGCGGGTGGGAGGAACCCGTGCGGAGGGTTGGTCCGTCCACCAAGGGTTGAGACGGTGAAGGTCGGCAATTAGCTCCAGTGGGATGCTGGTCGGGGCTGCAGCGGATGGGGATGTAGTCATGATGTAATTATCCGTGACCGTTCCACAACTGTGTTGGAAGTCAGGCTCCAATGGCCGCAGGCGTAGCGTCCCACTGCTGATCTGCCGCCAACGTGACGGGTCATCCCCTCCTGTAACCTCGCTATCTGCAAGGTTCCACTGGGCAGTAAGGCAGTTGCTTGCTGTCTGGATTGAACAACTCCCCGTGTACCTACCGAAACGATCGTTTCGGTGTGATGCACATTAAGCAACGATCGTTGCTTAACCCACTGGGTAGGAATGGAGAGACTCCTACCTGTAGCTCGTCAAACAGGGCGATACCGCATCATCCGCACCGCAGAAGAAGAGGTGCGTGCGTTTGTGCCCTTCCCGCTACCTCCCGCCGATCCTCCGTTGACAATGGACGGTCCGACATCCATACGGCCGCCATGACGGAACTGGCCCGACTCGCGGTCGCGGGTTCGGTAGTGCCGAGCCCGGACTGGCTCCTCTACGGATTCGTCCGCAAGGAGGCGGTGGTCACGTCGCAGATCGAAGGGACACAGGCAACGCTACGGGACGTTGTCGCGTTCGAAGCCACCAGCCACAGTGACCGCCCGGACGATGTACATGAAGTCTGCAACTATGTGGCTGCCTTGGAACATGCCCGCGCCCAAGTTGCGGATCCGAATGGCCTGCCGCTCAGCATCCGCTTGTTGTGCGAGGCACACCGCATTCTGATGACCGGGGTTCGCGGTGAAGGCAAACAGCCAGGAGAAGTCCGCCGTTCACAGAACTGGATCGGCGGCAGTCGTCCCGGCAACGCCCGTTTCGTACCACCGCCACCAGACGTGGTAGCCGACGCGCTTGGCACTCTGGAGAGATGGTTCCATGAGGACAATGGCCTACCACCTCTCGTAAGAGCCGGTCTGGCACATGTGCAATTTGAGACGATCCACCCATTCCTGGACGGCAATGGACGCATCGGACGACTGTTGGTTGCTCTCCTACTGGAGCATTGGGGCCTGCTTGCCCAGCCCCTGCTCTACCTCAGTTTGGCCTTGAAACGGAACCAAGAAGAGTACTACGCACGTTTGGATGCCGTACGCCGTCTTGGAGACTGGGAAGGTTGGATCCGGTTTTTTCTCGGCTGCGTGCAGACAGCCGCTGCCGACGGCGTGCGTGTCGCTCAGGCTCTCCACGCGTTGGTTGGACGTGACCGTAACCGCCTGCTCGCCCATAGCCGTCCGACCGTCGCAGCCATTCAGTTGCTCGATCTCCTGCCATCCAATCCAGTTGTCACTGTCCCCAGTGCTTCAAAGCTACTTGGTCTGACAGCACCACCAGCCAGCAAGGCCATAGGCCTGTTGGAGGACCTTGGCATCTTGCGCGAGATCACGGGTAAACGGCGCGGCCGGGCCTACGAGTACCAAGAGTACTTGCAGGTTCTGACAGAAGACGAACTGTGAGCCAACAGGCAATCCGACTGTAACCGTGGCTACTGCAACCCCGGTGCATCCGGGCGCTTACCGCGCTCTGACCAGGGTAAATATGGCGACAGCGGCGCGTTCGCTCTGGCTTGCTTGAAGGAAATTGGTAATGGCGTCGTCGGCCTTGTTCAACCAGGTGGCTGCCGCCTGAGCGGTGAAAGTCGCCCGGGGATCGTGGTCTGCGTTGTGGCGTTCGTTCTGGAGGTCGTGCAAGAGGGCGGCAAAGACTTGCACATTGGCGGAAAAGCGGGACCGATTCTGTTGAAGTTGAGTGCGGGCCTGGTTGTGGTTCAGGCCACGGTATGTCCGCACCCAGGCATCGGCAGTCAGTGGGTCGTGGGCGGGACCGATCAGCACGTCGGCGTTGCTGGCGGCAAGGGCATGGAACGCTGCGTAGTATGCGGTGCTGATGGCCCGTCGTATCGCCGCTGGAGCCGGTTGAGCGGCTGGAGGCTGGGGAGCCAGGTTTGCCTGCCCAGCAGCGATGAGTTCACTCCAACTGATGGGCGCAGGGAGTTGAAAGGGCGGCTGGACGGTGCCGGTCGTCATGCCGGGATCTCGCTTCTGTTTGCGTAGGCAATAGTCGGTCGGTCAAAACCCCTCGCCTTGCACAGGGGATCAATGTGGGTGGAAAACTTGTTCAGCGCACGCGCGTCAAGTTCGGGATGGTCGTCCTCGAAGATGACGAGGGTTCTGATGTAGTCGTCGCCGTCGGGACCCGGCCAAATTTCCGAGGTCACCTCTGCGATGACGAAAGCATCGGAAAGGTAGCCGGGGAGTTCCGTACGTACCAAGTCGGAAACGTGGCCTAACGTTGCGTGCTCGATGGTCATGGCGTTGACCTCCATGCCGGATTAGGTACTTGAAAGTGTAATTGTTCAGCAGCAGTGTTAAAGGTCAAGCATCCTGGGCATAGGTATTGGTACAGGATCCGGTCACGGTGTCGGTGCGTCCGGATCCACGAACCTTCCCAGACTACATTCGAAAGTTCAGGCTTGGAGGTTTCTCGCTCGCGTCCAGCCCTTCCCTGGCATGATCATGGATGCCGGCAAGCGCAGCAAGTTCACGGACAGGTCCGGTTGGCAACGCTCACTCTTCGAGGCCAGCTGATTGACTTTGATCAATCGGGATCAACGGACACGGTGATTGCCCCGGCCATCGTTGCGTCTCTTGAACGGGTACGCTCCGGTTGTCCCGCTGGCAGTCAGATGCCCTTGTCCTGCCCAACAGATCGCCGTTGGGTCAGCAGCCCATCCTGCTCATTGGCGACAAGGCAGACAACCGCCGGTTCTGCGAGGAGTGTCGACGGCCTCTACGATGAACATTCGGCAGCACTGCAAAAGGAGGGGCTGATCAAATGAGTGGACGCCATCCGTTCAACGAGCTGACCAAGGACTTCCTGCCGGAGCGCCGACAGCGCATCGATGATATGAAGAAGGAGTTGATTGCCGAGATGCCATGGCACCAGCTGCGACGGGCGAAAACCCTGACCCAACGGGATGTGGCCAAGATGCTAAAGGTAAACCAGTCCGCCGTATCCGAGCTGGAGCAGCTGACTGATACGTACGTATCCAAGCCTGCAAGCCTACATCGAGGCGGCGGGCGGACAATTGAAGATTGTGGCCGAGTTTCCCGAAGGCGAGATCGCAATCACCAACTTCTCCGACGCGGGAGAAACTGAAAGCCACTGAGGGACTTGGCCAGTCTCCGAGAAGTACTTCTCGGAGACTGGCTTCGCTCAACAAACATTACGTCCCGGCCGACCAAGGTAGGTCGCCGACAACTGCACGGAGCCCAAGCTAACCGGCCAGGCCCGAGGATAAGCCAAATACCGGAACCAAGGGGAACGGCTGGCATGCACCAGGCCGCGTTCACACGTTGTGCACGGCCCGCCTCTTCGCCCGCATCTGCTCATGCGCTTCGGCGGAGCCGTCATGGCTCGTGCCGAACCAGAGGTCGAACGGAATGTCCGGTTCCCCGTAGTTGCACTCGAAGTAGCGATGGTGCAGCTGGTGGAAGTAGGAGCCGGCCGGGATTTTCCCCTTCTCCCCGACCACCACGTGCTCGAACCCCACATGGCCCTGGGCCGGGGTGAAGGACGCGTGCTGCGCATTCAGGATCATGTGGATGGGATGGGACGGCACCACCCAGTGGATCAGGATGCAGCTGTAGTACAGGATGTGCTCAATCGGATGCATGGCCAAGCCGGACCACGGACCGATATTGATGTTCTTGTGGTGCAGGTAGTGGCCGGCCTTGTAGAGGGGCGGCCAGTGCAGGAGCCTATGCACCCAGTAGAAGTGGAACAGCCGGAACAGCGGAACCGCCGCCAGGATCAGGACGAACCAGACAATCTGCAGGGGGCCGGCCGCGGGATCCAGATAGGGGATGATGCCTCTGCCGTAGGCCCACAGCATCAGGACTTCGTAGGCGGTCCACGTGATGCCGCCGCTGACGCAGCTCCAGAAGACATTGTCTCGCACCTGGTTGTTCCACAGGAACTGGCGCTTGCCGGCCCCCATCCAGTCCGAGGTGTACTTGTACTGCAGCCCCTGCGACTTCTTGACCCACAGCCAGATGTGCCAGGCGCTCACGATGACGATCAACATCACCTGGTTTCGGAGAAAGACCTGCAGGATCCAGTCCCAGCGGAACTCGGACGTGCGCGTCAGGTCCGGCGTCAGGAAGTACCAGGTGAGTGTGGCAAGGGCCGCGTAGATGAGGTTCCAGGGGTAGATGTAGTCCTTGAGCCAGAGCAGGGCCTCCTTCGGTTTCAGGGGCCAGGTCAAGAACGGATTGGGATCCGCCGTCCCGTCCTCGGGCTGCCAGAACCCCCGCGCGTCGCGGGGCATCCCGTCAACCAGCTCCTCTCGTTCCGTCAGTATGTTCTGCATGGGAGACCTCCAGGCCGAGTCGGCCGGACCTCATCGGGTTGCAACTGAACTAAACCAAAATCAAACCCTCCAGTGGACGAATACCCTCTCCAAATGGTGTGGGATCAGCCCTTGACCCCGGTGATGACCACGCCCTGGATGAACAGGCGCTGGGTGAAGAAGAAGACCACCAGCATCGGGGCCAGGGCCATCGTGGCGGCCGCCATCATCAGGGCGAAGTTCGCGTACTGCTCGCTCTGGAACGAGGCGATGCCCATCGCCACCGGGAACTTCAACTGCGACCGCAGGTAGATCAGCGGACCCAGCAGGTCGTTCCAGTAGAAGAAGAACGAGAAGATGGCCACCGTGGCCAGGGCCGGAATGGACAACGGCATCAGAATTCGGAAGAACACCCCGAAGGAGGAGCAGCCGTCGATCCGGGCCGAGTCCTCAATCTCCACGGGCACGCTGAGGAAGAACTGCCGCATCAGGAACGTGAAGAACGGGACGGCGAAGTAGGCCGGCAGCAGGATCGGCAGGTAGGTGTCCAGCCAGCCGAGGCGGGAAAACATGATGAAGGTTGGCACCATGGTCACCCAGACAGGCACCATCATGGTGCTGAGCATCATGATGAAGAACAGGGTACGGCCCGGGTAGCGCAGCCGGGCGAAGCTTAATGCCTCCAGCGAACAGCCGGACATGTTGCCGATGATCCCCAGCACCGACAGCACGAAGGAGTTCCAGAGGTACCGGGCAAAGGGCACCTTCTTGAAGACGTCGATGTAGTTCTCGAAGACGATCTGGGATGGAATCCAGATGATGGGATAGCTGTACACCTCGTCCAACGGCTTGAGGCTGGTCGACAGCATCCACGCAAACGGAAACATGAGCCCCACGGCCCCGACCAGAATGACAAGGTAGGTGACGACTGTCTCCGCCGTGCTCAGCTTGCGGCCGTCGTCATCGCCGGAAGTTTGGGCAGCCTGCTCCATGCCAGCCGTCACGCCGTTTCCTCCTTTTCGCCCGCATAGAAAACCCAGAACTTCGCCGATCGGAACAGAAAAAGGGTCAGCAGGAAGATCAACACGAACAACAGCCAGGCCAGGGCCGAGGCGTAGCCGAAGCGCAGCGACATGAAGGTCGTGTTGTAGATGTTGACGCTGAAGAAATAGGTCGCGTAGTTGGGCCCGCCCCGCGTCATGATGTACGCGGTGGTGAAGATCTGGAAGGTCTTGATCAGCGCCGTCACCAGCACGAAGAACAGGGTCGGGGACATCATCGGGATCGTGATGTTCCAGAACCGCCGCATACGCCGGGCGCCGTCGATGGAGGCCGCCTCGTACAGCTCCGTCGGAATGCCCTGCAGGCCGGCGAGGTAGATGATCATGCCATCACCCACCCCCCAGAGGCCCATGATGATGAAGGCGACCATGATCCAGCGCGAATCGAAGAGCCACGAGATGGGCATGACCCCGAACAACTCCAGGACCGTGTTGAGGATGCCGAACTCCTTGTGGAAGACGAATCCCCACAGGACGGCCACGGCCACCCCCGTAATGACCGAGGGCAGGTAGTAGATGGTCCGGAAGATGCTGACGCCCTTGACGCGCTGGTTCATCAGCAGGGCAATGCCGAAGCCCAGCGCCATGCCCGGCGGCAGGAAGCCCACGGCATAGATGACCGTGACCTTCAGGGACTGCCAGAAGAGCTCGTCCTGAAACAGCTTCGTGAAATTGGCGAAACCGATCCAGTCCGGCCAGCTCCGGTCGCCCCGGTAGGTGGTGAACCCCAGATAAAAGGAGGCCAGCAGGGGACCGGCCGTGAACAGGATGAACCCCAGGAGCCAGGGCAGCAGGAAGATGTAGCCTTCCAGCGCCTCGCGCCGGGCCCTGGGGGTCTTGGGCAGTGCGATCAACGGTCAGGAGGCATGGTTGGAACCGGTGATGCGGGACCGCCCGGAGCGGTCCCGCATCGCAACAACATTGGCAATCGGAGGCAACCGCACTAAGCGTCTGGCCCGAATAAATTTGGAGGTTGAAGTTGTGCGTTGACCTGCG
>CAZMKQ010000182.1:0-7325 GCA_964566955.1 uncultured Caldilineaceae bacterium
GCCGTCGCGCGGCGACCATCGACAGGACCACGGATCGCCGGCCCCACAACGGGTGCCCTGAACGGCGTGCGCGGGGCCGGCCCGCCCATGCGCCGCGTCGGGCCTCTCTTCCACTTCCCCGGAGCGGCCGACCCGGGCCGGAAGCCATGGGCCGGGACGACGTCCCCTGTGTGGCCGGCACGCGGGTCGTCTAGATGTGCCGGAAGGTCTGCCGGGCGATCAGTCTTCTCGTTGCAGTGCTATTGACCCCGCCTCTGTTGCAACCGCACCGGAAGTTCACGGACATCGAGGATCGCACATGAGGGTGACCGGCATCGCGCCCAACACGCGCTACCGCTACCTCACCCCCGACGGCGGGAACGGTGCCGGCTGATAGCGTCAGGGGGCATGGCCGGGATGAGGGAGCAGGTTGCGACATTGACTTGGCCACCCCGCCGTAGTTCCGCCTGGGTTCGGGATTGGGGGCGGAAGGCTGAAACTCGTTGCTATTCGCAAAAGCACTCTTGGCGAGTTCATCGCGGCCACGCTCGAACCGGTTGTTCGGCACTGGCATAGGTCGGCCCGGGGGCCTGCTGCATGGGCCTGCGATTGCGCAGTCTCGCCTTGGGGTTATGGGCGCTCGCGGATCGCTGTGCTACCATTCGCGCTCGCACGGGCTGCGCGCGGCCAACGGTCCATTCGGTCCGTCGGTTCGACGGCTGACAGACCCTCCTGACACGATTGCTCGGAAGCGCAAAGTCCTCCCCTCCCGACCGTCCGCTCCATGCTGCTCAAGTACGCATTCATCTTCATTCTGAGCGGCTTCGCCCTGGTTCTTCCCCTTGTGTCCATCGTGGCCGGCGCCATCCTGGGGCCGCGCAAGCCGGACCCGGTCAAGAACGACATCTACGAGAGCGGCCTGAACACAATCGGGGACACTTGGATTCAGTTCCGGGCCCAGTTCTACCTGATTGGCCTCGTCTTCCTCGTGTTCGATCTGGAAGTCGTGTTTCTCTACCCGATTGCAATGGCCTACGGCCGGCCCGAATTCGGCATGGCCGCGGTTCTTGTGACACTCCTCTTCATGGCTCTCCTGATCGTCGGTCTGGTCTACGACTGGCGCAAGGGCGGCCTCGAGTGGCAGTAGGCGCAGTCCCCCCAGGAAACTTGCCCCGTGGCTGAGTGGTATCAGGTTCTTATGACGGCCCTTGTGGGGGCCGGCGTGCCGGAGTGGATCGCAACCGCCATCGCCTTGTTGGTCGGTGTGACGGTCATCGGGCTGGTGGCCCCGCTGATTGCCTTGATTCTGGTCTGGCTCCTGCGCAAGGTCATCAGCCGCATCCAGGACCGCATCGGACCCAACCGTGTCGGACGGTTCGGTTTGTTGCAGACGATCGCCGACATCGTGAAGCTGCTCAGCAAGGAGGGCATCAACCCCTCCCGGGCGGACTTCATGGCCTACAACCTTGCGCCCATCCTGAGTGTTTTCGGTGTTCTGCTGTTGTTCGCCGTGGTGCCCGTGACGCGGGGTCTGATAGGTGTCGACATCAACGTCGGCGTCCTGTACATCGTGGCCCTCGGCTCGATCGGCATCATGGCCGCCCTGATGGCCGGCTGGGGCAGCAACAACAAGTACGCGCTCCTGTCGGGTTTCCGGGTGGTGGCACAGCTCCTTTCGTATGAAATCCCGCTTGTGCTGAGCATGCTGGCCGTGGTCCTGTATGCGGGCACCATGCGCTTCGGCGAGCTGGCGGAGCAGCAGGGCAACTTCCTGGGCCTGGGCTGGTACGTCTTCCTGATGCCGGGGGCCGCCCTGATCTTCTTCGTATGCGCCCTGGCGGAATCGGAGCAGACCCCCTTTGACTTGCTGGAGGCGGAGTCGGAACTGATTGCCGGCTTCCACATCGAGTACTCCGGCATGCGCTTTGCCATGTTCTTCCTGGCGCAGTTCCTGGGCGGATTCGTGTTCGCCTGGGTGGGCGCGGCCATGTTCCTGGGTGGCTGGCAGGGTCCGGGTGTGGACCTGCCCGGCATCGGCGGCTTCCTGGCGGCCGGCTACATGATGATCAAGACCTTCGCCATCTATCTGTTGATGATCTGGGTGCGGGGCACCTTCCCCCGCCTGCGGGTGGACCAGATGATGTCCTTCTGCTGGAAAATCCTCGTGCCCCTGACCGTCGGCCTCATCTCGTGGCAGATGGTGGTTCAGGTCCTGGATCTGCCCACCCCGGTGATCGCCGTCCTGGTTCTGGTCGGCAACCTGCTCGTGATGGGCATCGGTCTCTATGTCGTCGGACGCGCCATTCGGCAGGAAGGCTTCCGCACCAAACGGGCTTTCACCCCGGATTCGCTCATCGGCACCATGCAGCCGGTTGCCGAATAGGGAGAGCCAGCTTTCGCCCCGTCCCGGACCATGCCCGAACTTCCCGTCGAAATCCCGATTCCCACGCCCCATCAGGCCGTCTTCATTATGGTGGCCGTGGCAACGGGCGTGGCATCCCTGCTGGTGGTGACGAACCGCAACCTCTTCTACTCGGCCCTGTGCCTGGTGGGGGCGCTGTTTGGCGTGGCCGGCGTCTATGTCCTGCTCGAGGCGGAGTTCCTGGCCATCACCCAGGTGCTGGTCTATGTGGGTGCCATTGCCACGCTGATTACCTTCGCCATCATGCTCACCCGGGGCATCATGTTCGGCGTCACGTCCTCCAACAACCGGTACATGTTCGCCGTCATGTCGATGGCCCTGCTGGTATTTCTGTTGGTGGCCGGCGTGGCGGACCGCGTGCCCTGGGCCGTGGCCGAGGACCTGACGCTGAGCGGGGACGGCAAGTCCATGATCGTGGACTTGGGCTGGGAGTTCGTCACCACGTACGCGCTGCCGCTCGAGCTGATCGGCCTGCTGCTGCTGATTGCGCTGGTCGGTGCCGTGATGCTGGCCCGGGACGACGAGTAAGGGAGGCTGAGACGTGGTTCCGTTGCAGGCCTATCTCACGTTGGCGGCGTTCATCTTCAGCTGCGGGCTCTACGGGGCCCTGGCCCGGCGCAACGCCATTGCCATGCTCATGGCGGTGGAGTTGATGCTCAACGCGGTCAACATCAACCTGGTGGCATTCTGGCGCTACGGCCCCAATCGGGACGACCTGGCGGGCCAGACCTTCGCCATCTTCGTGATTGCCGTGGCCGCGGCCGAGGTGGCGGTGGGCCTGGCGCTCGTCATCGCGATCTACCGGTCGCGCAAGACCGTCTACCTTGACGAAATCGATCTGCTGCAAGGCTGATTCCCGATCCCATGGCGCGCCAGGAACTCCAGGGCACACTGGAGGAGCAATGCGAGTTTCTCTACGGGCTGGCCGTGGAGAAGATGCAGGCCGGCAATTTCAGCGGAGCCGTCTACGCGCTCAAGGAACTGCATCGGCACAATCCCGGCTACCGGGATGTGGCCCGGCTGCTGGCCGAAGTGAAAGCTCGCAAGACCCGCCAGCGCAACCTGATTCTGGCCGGACTGGCGGGAGGCACCCTGTCTGCATCGCTCGCCCACCTGCTCGGGGTCACGGCCGATCTCTGGCTGATTGCCGCGGCCGCCACGGGACTGGTTTGCACGTACGCGCTGGTCATGGCGTTCCGGCGTCGTTCCCCGGCCCTGGACTCCGGTTCCGCCGCCCTGCCGCGCCGTTGATCAATCCCTGTCCGGCCTCCAGCCCATGAATCCGATCTTTGACCTGACCTGGCTCGTGCCCCTGCCTCCGGCCGTGGCCTGCGCCTTGATCATTCTCGTCACGAATCGCAACAAGTCCCTTAGTTCGGCGATTGCGATTGCCGGTGTGGCCGTCAGCCTGGTCATCGGGTGGGCCGTGGCCTTCTCGGCCTTTGTCGATCACGACCTGGCACACCATCCGGTCAACGCCACCCTGTTCAGCATTCCGACCGGCCTGACCGACATCGATGTCGGGTACGCGCTGGACCCGGCCAACGCGCTGATGCTGTTCATGGTGCCGTTCCTGCTGTTCATGATCTTCGTCTACGCCCGCGGCTACATGACCTTTCCGCACCACCTGAAGGCCGCGGACTTCCCCGAGGCCCATGCGGAAGGCAAGGATCCCCGCTACAGCCGCTTCATGGCCTACATCTCGCTCTTCGCCGTGGGCATGCTGGGACTGGTGGTCTCCAACAACCTGATCACCTTCTTCGTCTTCTGGGAAATCATGGGCCTGTGCAGCTACCTGCTGATTGGCTTCTGGTTCGAAAAGGAGAGCGCCAAGAAGGCGGCCTTCAAGGCCTTCATTACCACCCGCATCGGCGATGCCCTGCTGTTCATCGGCATGATGGTGCTCTACATCGTCAGCGAGCCGAGCAGCCTCAGCTTTGCGGACCTGTTCAGTGAGGACAACCTCTACGAGCTGGGCCGCACCTACGCCAACCTGGGCTTCCGCGAAGTGACCTGGGTGTCCATCATCACCTTCCTAATCCTGTGCGGAACCATCGGCAAGAGCGCCCAGTTCCCCCTGCATGTCTGGCTGCCGGACGCCATGGAGGGCCCGACCCCGGTGTCCGCCCTGATCCACGCCGCCACCATGGTTTCGGCCGGCGTGTTCCTGCTGATCCGCATGTACCCGCTGTTCGACCGGGCCCTGCACCTGACCTCGACATCGACCTACCTGGTGGCCGGGGTCGGGGCCTTCACGGCACTCTTTGCGGCCACGATTGCGATGGCGCAGTGGGATGTGAAGCGGGTTCTGGCCTATTCGACCATCTCGCAGCTGGGCTACATGGTGGCTGCCCTGGGCATCGGAGCCTACGTGGCCGCCCTGTTCCATCTGCTGACCCATGCCTTTTTCAAGGCCCTGCTGTTCCTGGGCTCCGGCAGCGTCATCCACGGCATGGAGCATGGTCACGAGCACGCCCACGGTCATGACTCCGACACGGATGGACACGCATCGGAATTGATCCAGCGGCCGGACGGCAGCCTGGATCCGAACGATCCGCAGGACATGCGCAACATGGGCGGCCTGCTGCGCAAGATGCCGGTCACCGGCTGGACCTTCATCATCGGCGGCCTGGCCCTGTCCGGCTTCCCCATCATCACGGCCGGGTTCTGGTCCAAGGACGAGATCCTGGCGGTGGCCTTCGCGGAGAACAGCCTGGTCTTCCTGGCCCTGGCGATCGCCGCCTTCTGCACGGCCTTCTACACCATGCGGCAGATGGCCCTGACCTTCTTCAACCGGGGTCGCACGGACGCCGCGGACCACGCGTCCGAAAGCACGCGCAGCATGACCGTGCCGCTGATCCTGATCTCGTTCTTCGCGATTACGCTCGGCTGGATTGGCATTCCGGCCGCCTTCCCCGTCCTGGGCCCCATCGGCAACAACTGGCTGGGACACTTCCTGGAACCCTTCATGGAAGTGATCCACATCCATGTGCTCCATCCGGAGTTCAACTTCGTTCCCCTGCTGGTGTCCGTGGCCGTGGCGCTGGGCGGTCTCGGCCTGGGCTGGCTTGTGTACGGCAAGGGCCTGCCGCCGGGCGAAACCGATCCCATGTACAAGGCGATGGGACCGATCTGGCAGATCTTCCATCGCAAGTACTTTGTGGACGAGCTCTACGACGCCACGGCGGTCCGGCTCAGCAACTTCGTGTCGTCCTTCTGTGCCGCCATCGACGCCCGTTGGATCATCGATCCGCTGGTGAACCTGGTGGGCAAGGCCGGGGTGTGGCTGTCGGCCCTGGCGGCCGCGGCCGACCATCTGCTGGTGGACGGCCTGGTCAATTTGACGGCCAACTTCATGCGCTGGTGCGGTGGGGTGCTGACGCATCTCCAGGACGGCAAGGTTCAGGCTTATCTGGTCATCGCCATGATGGTGCTTGGCATTTGGGTGGTACTCGTGGGCATGCCCATCGTGCTCACGCTGGTGTAGTTGCAGCGGTTCCAGGTTTTTCGGAGCATCGATAAGCATCGTGTTTCTTTACACTTCCAGCCCAATCTGTAAGTCATGAAGACAGCCAAGGTCACGCGCATCCTGTACAGCCAAGGGTTGCACAAAGCCAAGTTCGATCGGTTGACGCGGATCGCCGCGCTGTGCGGACGCGTCCGTGCCGACGCCTGGCAACGATGCAGTGGCCTGACCGCGGCACAACAGTCGGCCCATGAGATCCGCAATGCTTGGATGGCCGAGGGCTACGACTGGCACGGGCTGCCGGCGCGTCTGGGCAAGGCTACCCTGGCCGACGCCTTGGGTGACATCCAGGCAGGCCGGGAAGCCGCCAAGGTGCCGGTCAAGAAGGCCATTTGGCACAGGACCCGCGGCGACGGCGAGGAGCGGCACCGCCTCTACTCGCTGTTGAAGTGCAACCGCTGGGACGAGGATTCCTTTCTGCACCGCCAGATGCGCAAGCAGTGGAAGGGCGGCACATCTCATTGCACGAACCAGATCGTAGCCGACGCGGGCTCCTACACCACCAAGGTCTGGCACGGTCGGGCCTGGGTCTATCTGCAGGGCCTGGAACGCGGCCAGCGCATCGCCATCCCGCTCCGGGGCACACATCTGCCGACCGGGACCCTGCGGATCATCCTGCAGGATGACGGACAGCTGGCTGTCCACTACGCCGTGGGCGAAGACATCGCCTGCTGCACGAAACCCTGTGGCACGGAGACCATTGGTGTCGACAAGGGCTATACCGAAGCCTATGCCGACAGCGAAGGCGAACGGTACGGTGAGGGTTTGGGTGACCTGCTGGCCGCGGAGAGTGACGCACGCAAGGTCAAGGGTCAACGGCGCAACCAACTCCGTGAAGTCGAGAAGAAGCACCGCGAGGCCGGACGCATCAAGCAAGCCGACAACATTCGCCGAAACAACCTTGGCAACCGGAAGTGGGACCGCCGGCAGCAGAAGCACACGGCGCAGACGCGCGACTTGCTCTGCCATGCCGCCCACCGCGTCGTCGACCGCGCCGACACCATCGCCTGCGAGGACCTGACGGCCCCCATGTCGTCCAAGTATCGCCACCGCGACACCAACCGCCGTCTGAGCGGCTGGGTCAAGGGCATCATGGCCGACACCCTGACCTCGATATCTCGGCGCCGAGGTTCGGCGCTGGTGTTGGTGAACCCCGCCTACACGTCGCAAATCGACTCCCGCACGGGCCTGTTGCAGGGCACGCGGCGCGGGGATCGGTTTTACGGCTTGGACGGAGTCGTGCTGGATGCGGACACCAACGCCGCCCGCAACATCCTGCAGCGCCTGTACGACGACGAGATTACGTTGTACATGCCCTACCGGGAGGTCAAGCGCCTGCTGCGGGATCGAAGCGGGACACCGGATGGGACTGCTCATCCCGGACTCGAGCCTGCCAGG
>CAZMKQ010000183.1:0-7224 GCA_964566955.1 uncultured Caldilineaceae bacterium
ACGACTGCCGCCTGCGCCGGGGCCACGGGCCCGCCGTGATGGGCATTCTCCGACGTGCCGCCCTGAACATGGTGCGCACGGTTCAACAGAATTTCAGCGCGGATGTGTCCATTGGCCTGTTGCGCGACCGGATTGGGCGCCACCCCTGGATCCTGGCCGCCGCCCTGCCCTAATCGCGACTTTGCGTTTACCCTGGCTTGCCAAGGCACTGGCAACATCGCCCCAACTGAAGTTTCAGATCTGGGATTTCCTCAACGGCATTGATCCCGATCAGATGCTGAACGAGGGCCGGGTTTACGGTGGAGGATTGCACAAATTGGAACCGAAGGAGTTGGGTCGGGTTCCGGCTTCGGCCCTGGCGGAGTTCCTGTCGCAACGGCCTGATGCAGGGGAACAACAGTTGGAATTGTTTGAATCCGTGCCTCTGTGAGAGGTCCTCCCCTAGCGGTTCAGGAGGCGGAACATGGAATTGTCCGCCCACGCGACCGGGTAGCATGGGGCCGGGCGGAGTGGTCGGGAACAGTGGGGCGGAAGATGGCTGGGGTCGAAGTTCGGGAACGAACGTCGCCGGGTGTCAATGGGCATGCACCGGACCCGCGCGCCCTGGCGGTAGTCGGTGTGTTGCAAAGCAGGCTGCCGGATACACAGGAGGTGGTGCTCTTCGGCAGCCGGGCGATGGGGAACTGGCGGCCGTGGTCGGACCTTGACCTTGCCGTGATCGGAGTGCCGAGGGACCGCGACTCCGAAGTCTCCCTGCATCAACAGGCAGAGGCGATCGCGAGGGACCAGTATGGCCGCGAATCACCATCGGTTCAGATATTCCCGTTCCCGCGTTCCGAGTTCGAGGCATGCCGCACATCCCACCCCCACATCGCTGGACAGGTCCAGTATTGGGGCATCACGGCCACGGGAGATCCCCTGCCAGACATGACACAAGACAATCCCTGGCCTGCGGTCCAGGCTCATCTACAGTCGGCCCACAACGATTTGGGCAACGCTCTGTTCAACCTGAACGGCGGGCAACCACAGTTTGCCGTAGCCCTGCGTTCCGCTCACGGAGCCTTGGAACATTGCTTCAAGGCCCTGCTGAGCGCGGCCAGGGTGAAGTTCCTGCACAACCATAAATTGGAAGAGTTGGCACCCAACGTGATGCACGTTCATGGAGTGCAGGCCGGTGGCTTTCCCGATACCGCTTGGTTGAAGGTACTGACAAGGTTCAGGGAGCAATCTCCCCACGCCGGGGCCAACCCGCCGTGGCCGGAGGAATCCCCAAGGAGTGTTGTTGAGCAGGCACGGCATCTTTGCGGTAGCTTGGCTCAATCCACACTGGATCTCATGCACAAGCACCCGGCGGATGTGGGATACGAGACTCTGTATGACCTGAACGCCGCTCTGGGAGGTGTTGAGTCCCTGCCGCTTAACCATTTCTCACCACGTGCAAGCATGGAGAGGTTCGGTACCGCCAAGATGCTGGAAGGTGCAGTCGCCAACACCTTGGAATATCTGGAGCAAGTCCCGCTGCAAGGCCGCATCCAATTGCGGGATGCATGGCTGGAAGCTGGTGAAACCCCGAATCCGCACGCGGTGATGGCTGTGATGACGGGACAAGCCGAATGGCAGACCTTGTTGCCGGAGGGGTTTCGGGACGAGGGCAACGACTTTTCTTAGCCACTGTCCGCCTGAGCCTCCCGTTGGGACCCTGTAGGGCGTTCTGCTTCCACTGTCTTGAAGGGGGTGGCGCCCAACCTGCTGCTCTCTTGCCATCATCCAGGCAGCATCGAACATGAATGGCCGCACGCGGACTGAGCCGGCATGCAGGGCGTGTGGCTCGCTCAAGTTTCGTGGTTGGTATTCCACCTGCTCCGCGCCCGAAGTGGTCGGTCCCATCCCGCATGGTCCCGCGTGGCGGAGGCCGGTGCTAAACTTCAGTCGTTGTAGCACCTCGGTGTGCAGATCCCGAAGGACGGCAGTTGAGCGCGATATCGCTGGTCCAGCCGGACGAACCGTTGCGGATTCAAAAGATTCTGGTTTTCCCCTATCCGGACCTAAAGCGGCTCTGGTTCCGCATGCAGTTGCAGGCACAGCCCGACCACAAGCCCAACATCGACATCGACGTCGGCGCGGTCGACGGACCGGCCGGCAACAGCCTGGCGTTCGTGGCCTACGACGACACCTACCTGGATGCCACCATCCACCTGAAGGAGCCGCAGCCCGGCGGCCTTTATCAGTGCGTGGTCGACCTCTCCCTGGGCCTGCCCCCCGACATGGAACACGTGGAGCAGGTCAAGTTCGAGTTTCCGCTGGAGTTCCGGGATGCCGAAGCCGGAGCCGACGGCTTCGGCTATGATTGCCCCGACCCGAGCCCGGCCTAGTTGCACATTCGCAGGATACGAGATGCCGCCAGTCAAGCCCACCTTGCAGCTCGCCGTTGCCGAAGAGTACCCGATTGTCGACGCGGAATCGCGGCAGCTGCAGGGGTACATCAACCAGTTTCCGGATCGGGATCCGATCGTGATCTACGAGGAGGAGACGGAGCGGGTTCTGAAGCCGGAACTGGCCGGCATCGCGCCCCTGCTGGACGTGGACTTTCATCCCGACGTGGAAAGTCTGGGGCAGGCGCTGGCCCGACAGCGGGCGGAAGTGGCCGATCTGCTCGACAAGGTTGGCTGCCGGATGGCCATTGCCGGCACCCACCCGGACAGCATGCCCCAAACCCGCACCCGGGTCTTCACCTGGTACAGCGAACTGGTTGGGGACGTAGCCGTCGTGGCCCGTCGGCTTCAAATCTATGCCACGACCTTCCACATCACGATTGGTGATCCGGATCTGACCATCAGGGTGATGAACGGCATGCGTTACCTGCTGCCGCACGTGCTCTGCCTGAGCACGAGTTCCCCGCTTTGGTCCGGCGAACTGACCGGTCTCAAGGGGTACCGCCAAGTCCTGCGGGACTCGCTGCAGCGCACCAATTTCCCGCCCCGGTTCGCGAGCCGGAATGCCTACCAGGAGTTCCTGGATACGCTGATCCAGTCCAACAGCATCAGCTCGTCGGAGGCCATCCGCTGGGACGTGCGGGCGAATCGGAACTGCGACGGCCTGATCGTCAGCGTCTGCGATGCCATCACCAAGTTGGACGATCTGTTGACCATCGGCGCCCTGCTCCAGGGCATTGCCGCGTTCATGGCCTCGCTGATCCTGAACAACCAGCAGTTCCGGACCTACGACCGCATCCTGCTGATGGAGAACAAGTGGCGGGCCATGCGCTACGGTACCGAGGGCCGCCTCATCGATTTCGGCAAGGAAACCGAAGTCCCGCTGAACCGACTGATGTGGGAGCTTGGGGAACTGGTCCTGCCGTTTGCCGAAACCCTCAACGGTACAAGGTACATCGAGCGGGTGCACGACCTGGTCGAGGGCGGTTCGTCTGCGGACCGACAGATTGCGGTGTGGCGGTCCAGCGGGGAATCCATGAAGGCCGTAGTCGATCACATTGTCTCTGAATCCACGGATCTGTAGCCATGAAGCGACCGGAGCTGACCCTGGGGGTGGAGGAGGAATATCAGGTTGTGGATCCCGAGTCCCGGGAACTGCAGTCGGTAATCTCCCACTTCACCGACCGGAACGAAGCCACCATCTACCACCGCACCATCAGTTCCGAACTGCACCAGTCCATGGTGGAGTTGGGCACCGGTGTCTGCCGCACCCCGGACGAGGTGATGCAGGAGCTCAAGTCCCAGCGGGAATACATCCGGGACCTGGCGGCCGAGCGGGGCCTGCGGATTGTGGCTGGCAGCACGCATCCCGTCAGCCGTTGGGAAGAACAGGAGATTTCCCCCTACGACCGGTATCAGACGCTGACTTCGGAATACCAGATTGTGGCCCGCCGCATGCTGGTCTGGGGCATGCACGTCCATGTCGGCATCAGCGACAAGGCCTTCCTGATGGACGTGATGAACATTACCCGCTACTACCTGCCGCATGTGCTGGCCCTGACGGCCAGCAGTCCATTTTGGGGTGGTCTCGATACCGGCATGAAAAGCTATCGGGCCTTCGTGGCCGACGATTTTCCCCGGAGCGGCATGCCGGATGTGTTCAGCAGCTGGCAGGAATACGAAGCCCTGGCCAATACGCTGATCAACACCAACTGCATCGACGACACGTCCAAGATCTGGTGGAACGTGCGGCCCCACCACACCTATCCGACGCTGGAGTACCGGATCATGGACATCTGCCCGCGCATGGAGGACGGCGTGGCCATCGCCGCCCTGCTGCAGGCACTGGTCCTGTGGGTCTGGAAGCTGCGTTCCAAAAACCTGACGTTCCGGCTGTTCAGCAAGGACCTGATCGACGAAAACAAGTGGCGCGCAGCCCGCGAGGGACTGGACTGCAAGCTGATCAATCTGGGCACCCGGGATGAGATTCCGGCACGGACTGCCATTCGGGAACTGCTGAGCATGCTGTCCGAAGAGGTCATCGAACTTCAGATCGGCAGACAAATCGAAACCATCCACCGCATCCTCGAGACCGGCTCCAGCGCGGACAAGCAGCGGGCCATCTACAGGGACACGGGCGACATGTCCAAGGTGGTGGACTTCCTCATGGAGGAAACCCTGGTCGGCCTGGACTGACTGTGGCTTTCAGGCGGTCGGCAGCCGAGCCAGTTCATCCGCCGCGAATTCGGGCAGCGGCACGGGTCTGCCCCGATGTCGGGCCGCAAGTCCCGCCTCCGGGGGGGTGACGCGGCCGACTTGCACCGACGGCCAGCCCAGGTCGCGCCACGCGTCCTGCAACGCGCCGGCATCGTCGGGTCGGCAGGTGCACAACAGGCTTCCGGACGCGATGCAGCCAAGCGGATCAAGGCCGCAGTCCCGGCAGATGCGCGCCGCGAAGGCCGGCACCGGAATGCGGTCCAGGTCCACCTCCAGTCCTGTGTTCGAGGCCACGGCCAGTTCGCGCATGGCTGTGGCCACGCCGCCTTCCGTGGGGTCGTGCATGGCGGTGGCCAGTCCGCTGCGGGCAGCCGCCAGAGCCGGTTCCCGGATGCTGATGCCCGGCTCGTAAAGGCATTGCGAAGCGTCATTGAGTTCGGCCGTTGTCCAACCTTGGGCCAAGAGCGGCGTGTGCATGGTGCGCGCCAGGATGCTGACGGCTTCCACGGGGCACCAGCCTGCCAGGAGCAGAACGTCTCCGGGTTGCGCACCGGCCGTGGCAACCAGGTGTCTGCGGTCCACCGTGCCGAGCATGGTTCCGCTGATGACGGTGCGGCGGACCGCGTCGGTGACCTCGGTGTGGCCTCCGACAACGGAGATCCCGGCCGCGGTGCATGCCTCCCCCAACTGCTGGAACATGTGTTCCGTTTCGGGTACGGTGGCCTGGCCGGCCGGCAGAAGGACCACCGGCAGGAACCAGCGGGGTTCGGCCCCGCACACCGCCAGATCGTTCAAGCCCACGGTGAGGGCATACAACCCGATGTCGTCGGTGGTAAACGTGATGGGGTCGCTGGAGGCAACCAACAGCTCGGAGCCGCGGTCCGGCCATGCCAGAACCGCGGCGTCCTCGCCCTGACCCGGTCCGACAAGCAGAGTTGGCTCAGAGGCGGGCAGCAGACTCAGGACACGGGCAAGCCGCTCCGGCGCCAGCTTGCCGGGCGGCAGGACACGGGCGCTTGCGGCATCCACGGACAAGACCGGAACCGATGCCTTCAGCGGGTCGTGAAGACCAGGTAAATCATCACGCCAAAGAGAAGGATCACACTCAGGATTTGAGCTTCGGTCATGGCTTCCCCGGTTTCTGCCTGCCGCAACGGGACACAGGCGCGGGGAAAGTGTAGGCCGCCGGCTTCGGCGCATCCTGACCGAATTCGGACTGTTTCCGGCCTGGCTGCCAACAGGCCGACGGGCAATGTCAGTTCCGCATCGTCTCAAATACGTCCATGTGTTTCTGGAACACCTTGGGGGCCACGGCGTATAGCATGCGCAGGACTTCCTGGCCCATAGCCCGGATTTCCCACTGGGCCGCCTTGTCCACGGCTCGCAGCCACAGGAAGTGAGACCAGGCCGCAAAGTTCATCGTGGTCACGATGCGGGTCTCGGTGGCATTGGGCAGCAGGAAGCGCGCGTCCTCCTTGCGAATGCCCAGGCCGCGCAGGGCGAGGTACGTCTCCTGCAGACTCTCCCATGATTGGTCGAGCAGTTCCCGGGCTTCCTGGTTGCGCGCCACGCGCGGGGGCACCACCGCACTCCACCCGCCCTTGGTCAGATCAACATATCGTTGCGACTCCTGGCTGAAACTGGCCAGGCGGTGCCGTACGAGCTGATGGGTGCAGGCCCGCGAGATGCCTTCGAACAGGAAGCAGGCGGATCCGTGGTCCAGCAGTACGGCCGGGTCGTCCAGTACCGGCTGCGTATAACCCAGGAGCACGACCCGCTGCGGGGGTGTGTGTACCGGTTGCAGGGCTGTCAGCAGCGTGTCCGTTGGTTCCTGCGTGACAGCCGGAAGATTGTTCGGGGCCCCCGGCTCGCAGTCGAACTCGTCATAGACCTCGGGTACCAGAGCCTTGAGCAGCGGTACCGCTTCCAAGGCGCGGCCTTCGCGGAAGAAGTGGAGCCAGACCCTCGTGTTCCCCGACACAATCCATGTCCGCGGGGCGATGCGACTGATTTCGCAGTGGCGGCTGGCTTCCCGCCACAGGGCCGGCTCGTCCGTGTCCGTCCAGCGCAGTGTGACCACGACATGCTCGATGACATCCTCGTGGCCCTCCCGCACCCGGGCCGAGATGAAGTTGGGGGAGGTGCCCATGCGGTGGGTGCTTCGGTAGCAGAGCCGGGCCGCGTACTCGATCAGATTGGCCGCGAACGTGCTTTGGCCCTGCCATATGGAAGCCACATCGCTGGCATCCGCGCGGGCGGTGCCGTGCAACGCGGGATTGGGTTGGGTATAGGCGAGCAGTTCGACCACGGGGAGCTGTCGAGGTTGGGAATTTCGATTGGCTACAGGAGGAGACTACAGGATCATGGCCGATTTCGGGGTCGAGAAGGGTGCCGCAGGGGCCGGCCAAGGCGGTCAGATGGCCGTCCGAAGAATTACCGAGGGATGCTCTGGGAGGGGGCGTTGCCAAACCGGACAGCCATGGTGTCAGCAATTCATCCCATACAGCTATTCCGATACCAAACGCCTAATGTGGAATTGGGAGTTGACCAAAAAAGGGGAAGCCGCGCAGAATGT
>CAZMKQ010000184.1:0-7166 GCA_964566955.1 uncultured Caldilineaceae bacterium
GGCGGTACTGCGAGTGCCTGTTCCGGCACTATGAAGCTTCGTTGCACTACTAGGCAAACCGTGCGCACCCTATCCCCTGCATCCTTGGTTCTGTTGCAGCGGCGGCGCCGCGCCCGCGCCGGACGGAATCGGCCGCGCCATGTGGTGACCGGCATGCAAACCGGGTTCTGGCTGTTCATGGTGTCCGGAGCGTTTGCCATGGTTCTGGCCGTGGCCATGACCGGAGCAGGTTTGCGGATGTATTCGTACTATGCGGACCAGCTGACCGACATCGGCTCGCTAACCGAATGGGAGGAGGAATTCCAGTCGGTGCGGATCTACGATCGAACCGGCGAGCACCTGTTGCTGATTAGCCTCGACCCAAGACCCTTCAGTGGCGATCGCACGTACGTCGCGCTGGAGGACATGTCCCCGTGGATTTGGAAATCGGCGGTGGCCATGGAGGACCGCACCTACTGGACCAATCCCGGCATTTCCCTGCGTGGCATCACGAGGGCATTCCTGTCCAACCTGACCGGTGGCGAAGTACAGGGCGGTTCCTCCATCACGCAGCAACTAATCAAGAACGTGGCCATTCCGGTGGAGCAACGGGCCCAGCGCAGCTATGCGCGGAAGATCAAGGAACTGATCCTGGCCATGGAGCTGACGCGCCGCCACAGCAAGGAACAGATCCTCGAGTGGTATCTGAACTTCAACTTCTACGGCAATCTTGCCTACGGCATCGAAGCCGCCAGTCATGTCTACTTCGACAAGAGCAGCGCGGATCTTTCGCTGGCCGAGGCATCGATGCTGGCCCTGATTCCCCAGTACCAGGCGCTCAATCCCTACTTCAGCCCGGAACGGGCCAAGGAACGGCAGGGCATCACGCTCAATGGCATGGTGAATGCAGGCTACATTACCCAGGCAGAGGCGGACGCCGCCTTCGCCGAGAAGCTTGTTTACGCCAGCGGTGCCGCCGAGCGGTTCGACCTGCGGCTGGCACCCCACTTCAGCATCTACGTGTTGGAGGAACTCCAGCGCAGGTTCAACACCGTGGCCGAGCCGTTCTACATTTGGAAACACGGCTTGTCGGTCCGTTCCACACTCGACCTGAACCTGCACAAGTTTGCCGAAGAGACCAGCCGCGACACGGTCCGACGCCTGGCCGACACCGGCAAGAACGTGTCGAACGCCTCGGTGGTGGCCATCGAGCCGGAATCGGGCGAAATCCTGGTCATGATGGGTTCCCTGGACTATGAAGACCGGACCATCGACGGGCAGGTCAATGTATCCCTGGCCAATCGGCAGCCCGGTTCGAGCTTCAAGCCGTATGTCTACATCGCGGGACTGGAAAACGGAATGACGGCCGCCGAGATGCTGTTGGACGTGCGCACTCCGTTCGAACTGGAAAACGGTAGCATCTACGTACCTGAGAATTTCGATCGGCAATACCACGGGCCGGTTTCGCTGCGCACGGCTCTGGCCAGGTCCTACAACATTCCCAGTATCAAGATCATGGACAAGGTGGGGGTGGGGGACGCCATTCGCACATCGCACCGCCTCGGCATCACCGGTCTGAACCGCGGCTCGCAGTTCTACGGACTAAGTTTGGTTCTGGGCGGTGGCGAGATTGCCCTGCTGGATCACACGTATGCCTACGGCGTACTCGGCAACCGCGGCGTGATGGCCGGACAGCCGGTCCCGGTGGCAGACCAGAAGGCCGGTTTCCGCACGATTGATCCCGTGTCCATCCTGGAGGTATCCGATGCCGACGGCAACGTGCTCCACTCCATAGGTGAACCAACCAAGGCCACCGTGTTGTCACCCCAAATCCACTACATTATCACCGACATCCTTTCCGACGACCAGGCACGGGCCCTGGCCTTTGGCTACCAGTCCGATTTGACTCTGCGCGACCGGCCGGTGGCCGCCAAGACCGGCACGACCAACAACATCCGGGACGCGTGGGCCCTGGGCTACACTCCGCAGCTGGCAGTCGGTGTCTGGATCGGCAACACGGACAACACACCGATGGAGGCGCTGTCGGGACTGACCGGTGCCGGGCCCATTTGGAACGCGGTCATGAACGAGTACCACAGGGACAAGCCAGTCCGGTGGTACGAACTGCCTCCCGGCATTGTGCGCAGCTTGGTCTGTACTCCCAGCGGCCTGAAACCCACCGATGCCTGCCAAGCACAACGCTGGGAAATGTTCGTTGAGGGAACAGAGCCCACACGACCCGACAATATCTGGCAAGGGTTTGAGATCAACACACAGTCCGGAGAACTGGCGGACGCCTCGACACCTCCCGAGAACCGGGAGACGCGTTACTTCCAAATCCTGCCCTTGGAAGCACATGACTGGGTCGTGGAGAGTGGATTACCCCAACCGCCTACCGCCAATTTGCCAACCGTCCGTACAAACGCAGCTGGCACCATGGCCATCACATCACCCGGTTCTGCGCTGTACCTGCGCCGGGATTTTCCGGTTACCGGCTTCGTCTCGGATTCCAACGTAACCGACTGGCATCTGGAGCTGGGACCTGCCGATTTCAGTTCCCCGGCATCCATGCTGGCCAACGGTAGCGGCAGAACGCTCAGCGATTCTCTCGCTCATGTGCATTCCTGGGACTGGCCGGACGGCCTCTACAACCTCGCGCTGGTCGCCCGGTACCGCAGCGGCATGGTGGAACGCGTGGCTGTGCCCCTGGTCCTGGACAACACCCGACCCGAGGCGGCCACGGCCGCTCCCAAGCCCAACGCAGTCTTTGTCGAGGGGGAGGATGAGCAGGTCAACATCCACGTTACCGCCTTTGACGAGGGGTCAATCGATCGCGTCGAGTTCTGGATCAACGACGAGTTGGTCAAGACCAGCTCGGTGGCTCCCTTCAACGAACGTTGGAAGATTGAAATGCGGGATGTCCCTTCGGCACGACTGTACAGCCCGCCGATCAACGGCGTCAAGCAGGTGGCCGATGAAGACACCGGCCAGATTCTGGGGGAGATACAGGTCGTCCTGGAGGAAACAGTCGACTGGCTACCGGAATTCGATACCGACGACTCCCGCATCAAACGCGGTCGCATGCGCCGGTTCGATAGCGGTTTTGGCGCGATTTACACGGCCGATGGTTTCTATTTGGAACGGGTGGCGCTACAGATCAAGGTGTACGACAGGGCCGGCAACAAAACTGAAACCGAAACGCAGTACTTCTACGTCCACCACGCGGAACGCGACCAATAGTCCGAGCGCGGGGATAGAGGCTACTGCGCCTCCAGAACCGGCAACTGCGCTGCTTCGCCTTCCAATTCGAGTGTCCAGCCAGCGGACCATCCCAGGTAGTCTCCCCGGCGGATGCGAATCCATTCGTTGCCGGTTGTGTCGGTTGACCGGCCCAACGCTTCCAATTCCTCTCCGGCCAGGAGCAAGGTTAGGGAGTAGGCATTGGGGTCCGGTCTGCGCCGGAGGTGCACCCGGGGATAGGCAGTGCGCGCCGCCAAGACAACCGGGGTCGGCTCCGGAATGGGTGTGGCAGTTGGCTGAACAATCGGAATCGGTGTGATGACCGGTGCCGGTACCGATGCTTGCGCAGTGGCTTTGGCAGCGGCCGTCCGGCTGTTGTCCGCGGCCACGTAGAGATTCCAGGCCGTCAGCAATGCCAATGCAACCACGATGATGATATTGAACGGCTGTTGGCCTGTTGGGGCGACCTGCTCTGGCACGCGGACCGGAGGCTTGGGCGAGCGTTCTTGGACCTCGGCGGCTTTCCGCGGAACCATGTAATCCGGGAACTTGAGGCCGAACCCGTCGCGATCTGCCTGTTCCAGAAGCGAATCCACATTCAGGAATACCTTCCGCAAGGCCGCCAATCGATGGACGGGTACTGTCCAGAGTTGGCGCAGGGAATCAAATCGCACCTCCTCTGCCGGCAGAACCGCCAGCAATTTTCGGCGCAGGAGAGCTTGGTTGGTGCGGTTCGGCGCAGGCCGGAATTCAACCAATCCGTCCATCACCTTCAGCACATCGAGGACTTCCAACTGCTCGGATATCTGCCTGAGGCCATGGTAGTCCGGTGATTCCGGAGGCCAGCGGCCGGTACCGTGGCCGCTCTCCGACGATGTTGCGGATCGACGTCCGGTCTCCCGCATTTCGCGGACACCGGCATCGTATCGTTCGCGCTGGACAGGATCGGACAGGACGGTCCAAGCGTCCTCTAACCTCCGACGAAGACTCTCAACGTCTGGGTTTTTGGTGCCAAACCGGTCCAGCCGGACCGTCCATGATCGAAAGGCAGCCCTGATCTCTTCATGGGAGGCATCCAACGGCACCTCCAGCACGTCGTAGTGGAGCACGTGGCCTGCGCGGCGCTTTCGAAGGATCCTGGCCCATAGCTGATCAGCATCCGCTCCGGTCGCCAACTTCGTTGGGGGCTCCGCGTGGACTGTCGCCATAGCTTGGCCCTATCCGACCATGGCACGTTTTGGCCTGCTGCGTCTAAGTCTCGGTCAGATCCCGATACCCGGCTGCATCCAAAAGATCCGGATTGCCCGGCCCGGGCGCAACCTCCAGCCTGAGGAACCAGCTGCCATAGGGATCGGAATTGATCTCCTCGGGGTTGTCCAACAGGGATGCGTTGACTTCGGCCACCCTGCCCGTCATGGGTGCGTAGATGTCTGCCGCGGCCTTCACCGACTCGACCGTACCCATGGTCTGCCCGGCTTCGAAAACCTCGCCCACCTCGGGCAATTCGACAAACACCACGTCGCTGAGCTGGTCCTGGGCATAGTCGGTGATGCCGACCGTGACAACGTCGTCCTGCCGGTCACACCACTCGTGCGTGGATGCATACAGCAAATGGGAGGGGACTGAAAAACCGGTCATGGTGAGTTGCTGCAATTGGTGGGATTTCAGTTGCCGGCCCGCCTATGCAGGCCGGGAGTAGAAAGGCTTGGGCACGACCAGCGCGGACAGACGCCGACCTCGGATTTCCACCGTAAACCGTTCCATGTCGGTGGCCGACGGGTCACACAGCGCCATGCCAATGAATTGATCAAGGGTTGGACTCTTGTTTCCGGACGTAACCGTTCCGATCCACCGATCCTGATCATAAACGGAATAACCGGCGCGCGGCACGCCTTGGTCCTCCATCCGAAAGGCGCACAGCCTGCGCGTTGGGGGTTCGAGCCAAGCCTTGAGCAACGCATCCCGGCCGATGAACCTGGGATTGCGGAAGGACACGGCCCATGCCAGATCCGCCTCCACCGGGTTGATGTCCTGGCTGATTTCATGCCCGTAGAGTGGCAGGCAGGCCTCCAACCTGAGGGAGTCCCGTGCCGCCAGTCCGCAGGGCAGCCAACCTCGCGGACGCCCCGTCTCCAGCAGTTGTTGAAACAAACTGTTTCCCACAGTGCGAGGCAGGATCAGTTCAAACCCGTCCTCCCCGGTATAGCCGGTCCGGGTTATGAGAACCGATTGCGATTCCCAGGTTGCGGTCCGGGCCTTGAACCGGCGCAGGCTTCCCGCATCGATTCCCAGGACATGCGACACCAACCACACTGCATCCGGGCCCTGCACCGCGAGCATCGAGGTCTGTTCCGTGACATCAACGATGTTGACGTCTTGCCCGTCGGCCTGTCGTCGCAACCATTCCCGATCCTTGTGCCGGTTGACCGCGTTGGCCACCAACAACCAACCTTCCTCCTGCCTAACCGCGATCAGGTCGTCGATCACCGTCCCGTCGCTGTAGGTCATCAGACTGTAGACGGCGTCGCCCGGTTTGCGCCGCGCCACACTGCGGGTCAGGACCCGCAGCAGAAAGTCTGCAGCCCCGGTGCCGCGCAATTCCAGCCGCGCCATGTGGGAGACATCAAACAATCCTCCCGCCCTGCGGACGGCCATGTGCTCCTTGATGGGGCCCGCCGCATATTGCACGGGCATCGACCACCCGGAGAAGGCGACCATGCGGCCCTGCAACGCAACGTGCAGGTCGTACAGGCCCGTCTGCAACATCGAAGGTCGGGAGGTGGACGGCTGAACGCCTGAGGCCGGACCTAGGTCGCGGCCTCCAAGTCGGGTTCCGGAAGTGCCTCGCCGCTGAAGACGATTTCAAACTCTTCCCTGTTGAGGGTTTCGTGGGTCAGCAGCGCCGCGGCAACGGCGTCAAGCTGCTCCTTGTGCTTCTTCAGCAACTCTGCCACCCTCGCATGGGACTCTTGGACAATCGCGCGGATCCTTCCATCAATCGTCTCGCCGGTGGCTGCACTGTAACTGCGCTGTTCGGCCATGTCCCTGCCCAGGAACACAAGTTCCTGCTGCTGACCATATTGAACTTGGCCCATGTCGTCGGTCATCGCATACCGCGTAACCATCGCCCGAACCATGGCCGTCAACTGCTGGATGTCGCCGGACGCTCCATTGGTTATGCTGCCGAATTCGATTTCCTCGGCCACGCGGCCCCCCAAACTCACATCCAGCTGGCTGAGGAACCAGCTGCGGGGCACGAGAAACCGGTCGTTTTCGGGCACCATCATCGTGTACCCGCCGGCCATGCCCCGCGCCATGATGGTGATCAGGTGTACGGGGTCGGCGTGTTCGCTGAGCCTGGCCACAAGCGCA
Organism: uncultured Caldilineaceae bacterium; assembly: GCA_964566955.1. Taxonomy (GTDB): domain Bacteria; phylum Chloroflexota; class Anaerolineae; order Caldilineales; family Caldilineaceae; genus Bin34. The sequence continues at coordinate 6,592 of CAZMKQ010000184.1, forward strand.
TGGCCCGCCTCGTGGTAGGCGACGATGCGCTTCTCCTCTTCCGTGATGATCCGGCTGCGGCGCTGGGGACCGCCCAAGGCCACGCGCTCCAGAGCTTCCTGCAAATCGGCCATGGTAATGGCGTCGCGCCCGGCTCGGGCCGCCAAAATTGCACTTTCGTTCACCACATTCTCGAGGTCGGCACCGACCAGTCCCGGACTTTGCCGTGCAATCGCGGCCAGATCGATGTCCGGGCTTACGGGCTTGCCCCGGATGTGCACGTCCAGTATGGACTTGCGGCCCTTGATGTCGGGGCGATCCATGACCACGCGGCGGTCGAAGCGACCCGGACGCAGCAGGGCCGGGTCCAGAATGTCGGGGCGATTGGTGGCCGCAATCATGATGACGCTGGTGTCCGTATCGAACCCGTCCATCTCGACTAGGATCTGGTTGAGGGTCTGTTCCCGCTCGTCGTGGGAGCCTCCCAGTCCGGTGCCGCGGTAGCGGCCAACGGCATCAATTTCATCGATGAAGATGATGCAGGGGCTGGCCTTGCGGGCCTGTTCGAACAAGTCGCGGACCCGGCTGGCGCCGAC
>CAZMKQ010000185.1:0-7076 GCA_964566955.1 uncultured Caldilineaceae bacterium
ACCAAGCCCCATCATAACCGAAAACGCCAAGTTATCCATGCCAGGCGCTTAGTGTCCCAGGCCCGGCATGCAGTGATCGGTATCATGGGAAGTGCGATGTCCTTGCCCACAGGTCCCACCGACCACGTAGATGCCGTCCAAGGTGCGCTGCAGTCGCTATGATTGACAACCACCGTAGTAACTGTTCGGCTACCCCCGGTTTGGTCGGCCTGAGGGCCTGCCGGGTGTCGGTTGGGGTTGGCGTGCGGGGCCGGTCTGTGCCACACTGAGTGGGTATTCGTCATGTCCGCCCCGTCCCTCTCCGAGTCTCTGGCCCTCGTGGCCGCCGACCCTGGTCGGTCATCTGGTCGTGGCGGGGTTGGTGGTGTCGATGGAGGCCCTGGAACGCGAGCTGGCAGCGCAGGACGAGGAGTTGACGGAGCTGCAGCGTCAGCTGGGCCAGCACAGCGGCCAGCCGTCCTGCCCTAATCCGGCACCATCAAAACCCCGGTCCCCGACGGGCAGAACCGGGGGTATCTGAATAGTTACGAATTAAAACCTGTCCCGGACCAATCACTGCTTGTTTCGAAAACTGCCATTGAAATATATTATGTCTGCTGTAGAAAATTGGCTTAATGAAGAGGATGCTAGGTGCTACGAGGACAGGCTTTCCAGGCTCGAATGGCTTGCCAACAATGTGCCAGATGGAGAATATTGGATTTCTCCTGGCGGTTTACTTGCCAAGAGCTTATTCGAGGAAGCACGCTATTGTTTTGTGTACGGCCAGTTCTTGGCAACAATTCTCTTGGGTCTAGCATACATCGAACGAACTCTTGCGGCGCTACTCTACTCATCAGGCCGTAACGATCTTGAGCGTGCAAGTTTTTCGACCTTACTTAGCACAGCATGTGACGAAAAATTGATAACGAGTAGCGAATTTCAGGACTTGGAGAGAATCCGCCAAAGACGGAATGCCTACGCTCACTTTCGTAAGCCATTGCATAAGGACAGTGTGGAAATTCGAGCGTTTTGTGAAAATGAAATGCCTTACAATGTCATTGAACAAGATGCGACTGTAGTCATTGCAGCGGCATTTGATATAGTTGCCAAGACTACAGTCTAATGACAATTGTTGACGGGGTGTCATTTCACATGGGTGGTTAGGGCTCTCGGTATTGTGTGAGAGCTTTAGTCAATGGTGTGGCCAACTCACTCACATCTACTACCATTGCGACGGTAGCATTTTTGCATAATGGGTTTCTAGTAATATAGGTGTGGACTGTTGCAGATTCAGTGTATATCGGCGAATCCGAGTCAAATAGTTCTGTTCTGCAGTCGAGTTGGCAGTACTTTGTCAGGGACATCTCCGCCGAAGCCCTTCATTACACCTCTGCTCAGGAGTGTTCCAGGTTGAAGGCCAGGAGTGCCGCGAGAGCGTCGTCCTCCGAGATGTCAGTGGGCCATCCGTACGCCTCTGCTACAGCAGCGTCCAGAGCTTCGTGGGCATGGGACAGCCATGTAGGACGTGTGTTGTAGAGCTTGGTCAATGCCCGTTGCTTCAACTCGGCAGCGGTGGCAGCGTTGTGCGGAACCGGTCGCTTCGGGTAGCCAGGCACGGGTTCCTCAACCCACTCCACCCACTCGGGCGGGTGCAACCAGCGATCGCGGAGCGTGACCAAGTTTCTTGCGGCATCTGCAATCGCAACGGCGTGCGGATCTTGGGCGTAGTCGGCGGTTGGCACATTAGGTGCGAGGTGTGTGGGAAACGGGAACGTGTTGAACGTCGTGGTCGTTGAGTAGACCGGATCGTTGCCCTTTCCCATCCACGTCCCCATTCGCAAAGACCAAGCTTCGTGGAAACGGCTGTGCAGAATGCCAAACATGGTGTCGTCGTCACGTGCGATGACGATCAACCGGTGGTCCGGACAAAAGCCTCGGTCCAACCAACCAAATACCCTGTGCCGTGAAACCTCAGGGGTAACGATGCACCGCGGCAAGTGCCGAATGGCGCGCCACATGTTCGGCCGGGCCTCTCCGTGTATCCACCAACGCTCCCGCCGGCTTTTTCGGCGGTTCCCCAGGCGTGACGGCCTGACCTTGTCCACAACATGGGAGAAGGGTGCTTCATAGAGTGCGGCTTCCTCTTCGCTCATGGATGGGCCAAAGTTGATGATCCAGCGGTCGGACGACCGGCCCATGAGGTCCGCTCCGTTGACCAGGGGCTTCAGCACGTCCGCATTCGTCCTGCCGTTGGGATTGGCGGGCAGTTGCAGCCATTCCCGTGCCAGAGCCCCGGGGATGTCGAAGGCTCCCGCCTTGGAGTTTCCCCGAAACGCAACCCCGGTGTTGTGCCGGAGCCTGGTTGCTCTCGTGAGGTCGAATGTGTCCGCTGTCAGATCCGCATGAATACAGTCCACGGGTTGACCGTTCAAGACGATGCGCCGGTGTTTCCGGTCCGCTTGGGCCCCAAAGCACACCTGTGCAACGCGAACGGCCGCGCCATCCAACACCCAGGGTTCGTCGGACCAGGCGTTGAAGATGGATGCCTGCCGCACAATGCGCTCCAGCACCCTTCGGTTGCGGCCTTCCCGTATCGAATTGGTCGCGACGAGCCCGGCTTGCTGTGTCCGGGTGTCGGTCAGGGCCTGGGCCGCCTTGGCAAACCAATAGCAGACGAAGTCAGCGCCGCCCGGAACCCGATCCCCGTACAACGGACGCAGGGCATCCACATAGCCGTCGCCCAGTCGGCTTCGCATGAGTTTGTCCCCCAAGAACGGGGGATTGCCCACAATTGCGTCGGCTTCGGGCCACGCGCACTCGGTTCCGTCCGTGTTCATGAGCGCATCACGGCACTCAATGGTGTCCAGAGGTTTCAGAATGGGATCTCGGGAGACGGCGAAGCCATTGTGGCGCATCCACTGGATTTCCCCGATCCAAACGGAGACACGGGCCAATTCCGCTGCATAGGGGTTGATCTCAATGCCCTTGACGTTGGCAGGGCCAATAAACCGAAGCCCTGGAGCAAGACCCAACGCCTCCGCCTCCAGTTGAACGAGGTGTTCCAGATCCTTAAGGGCATGGAGTGCCAGATAGAGGAAGTTCCCCGAGCCACACGCCGGGTCCAGGACCGTGAACGTCCGGAGGCGTTCTAGGAAGGTGTTAAGCGCACTGTCCGCCTGCCCGAGGCGCCGGTTGCGGGTCGATATTGTCTTGGCTGCTTCGGCCCGTGCCAGGTGTTGCTCGATGTCCTCCTTGGTTGTTTCCCACTCCGCCAGCCAGGGGGCAGTGACCACCGGTTCGATGATGCGCATGATCATGTCGCGATCTGTGTAGTGCGCCCCCAGTTGGGAACGCTTGTCGGGATCAAGGCCGCGCTCGAACAAGGTGCCCAGAATGGCGGGATCGATGTCTGCCCAGTCGAGGGAGGCTGTTTCCAGCACAGTGGCTATCTCTGCTTTCTCCAAGGGCAGGGCGGTGTCGTCGTCGAACAGTCCGCCGTTGAACCAAGCTACTGATTCGAACCCCACTTCACTGCCGTCTGCCATTGCTCGGAAGAGTTGCTGGGCGTATCGAACGAAGTTGCCAGGTGTCTGAACTGTCCGTGCCAGCATGCGCGTAAACATGTTGTCCGGCAGCAGATCTACATCCTCGGCAAACATGCAGAACACAAGCCGATTCACGAACTGCGCTACTACCCTGGGCTCGTTGCCGCGTTGCCGCAAGGTTTGGGCCAGGTTTGCGAAAGTCGTTGCGGTTTGCTCGGTAAGGGTCTGCCGGGTGACGCCCGGACGCAGACGCTCGGGATCCGACATCGCCCACTTGAGCTTCTCCCGAACCTCGGCGCGAGCCAGGTCCTCTAGCTCGAACTCGTGGGTCTCGCTGACGCTGTTGGTCCAGTTGGTGCGGATGCGGAACCGAACCATGTCCGAGACGATCAGCAATGGTGGGTTCTCAAGGGCAAGGGCGTACTGCCGCAGTTGCTCAAAGGCCCTGTCAAGATCGGCATGCTTGCCCTTGTACTCCCACGCGAAGTGACCCCGCTTCCACACGTCGGCCCATCCTGCCCGGCCCGAGGCCTTGCGCGCACCGCGCTCGAAGCAGTAGATCTGGCCGGTGGGGTCGGCTTCGGCCGGCGTGGGTTCACCCAGCAGGCGGCACAGGTCGATGAAGTGCTCCTGACTGCCGGAACTCTCCTTCAGTTCCGACCCGCGCCACTTGTCAATAAAGTCATGCGGCGTCATGGCATTGGTGGGGTAGGCCACGGTACCTGCCTGCCCTTCCATCATGGGTTTGTCCCCGTCCAAGGATCGGTTGTCTTCATTGCTTGTGTTGTCCATCACCATACATTCGGATCTTCCAAGGGAACTTCAAGCAGGATATTGCCTGAACGGTGCAACGTGATGGGGGTGCGTAACGATTCAGATACCCCCGGCCAGACCCGATTCGCTCGTCCCAAGCAACTTGCGTTTACTTCGGGTCAAGGCCGCGTAGGTCGATTCCCTGCTCGCGGAGCAAACCAGGCAAGGCGGGTGGAGACAGCGTCCCCCACCCTGGAGTTGCAGGAGATGCAACCCGGCTCTGATCCACTGGGAGCGAAGTTGTCCGAAACCGGCAGGTTTCGAGGAACGGAACCAGGGATGACCGTCAAGCCAAGGGTAGAAGTGACGAAAGCCGGTTCGCTCCGGGCGATGGCCGTCAAGCAGGTTGATGTGGACTGGGGCAGGCCGCAATCACTCTGTGCGGCCTGCCCCAATCGGTATGTTCAGGCGTCGGCCCTTTCGATAGCGTCCTTGGCAAACTGCTCCATGACCGGCTGGAACTTGGCCATGGCCTCGTCGTAGCTCAGGGTTCCGCCCAGCCATTCGCTGGTGATCCGCCAGTAGGTCGCACCGTAGTCGAAGTGCATCGACGTCATGTGGATCGTGAGCAGGAACGTTTCACCCACATCGGGCTTGAACTGCTCCAGCTCGGGACGGCCTTGGGCGCAGAAGACGGCCGGCACGACGCCGCCGTGTTCGCGGCTCAGGCGGCCCTGACCGTCGCAGGATGTGAACAGTTTCATGAAGTCGACACAGGGATCCAGCGTGCCGTTCGCGGTGGCGGTGGCAGTCATGGCGATGGTGTTGTAGGCCCCGCCCGGGTACTGGGTGGGACCGCCCTGGCCAATTGTGGCCATGCGGTCGAAGCAGAGCGGGAAACGGGCGATGGCGAAATCGAACTCCCGCAACGGATCGTTCTGCATCACCGGATACGAATTGCTGGTGCTCCACCAGAAGGCGGCTTCGCCGCGCGCGAACAAGGCCGACATTTCAGCTGACGTCAGGCCCAGGAAGCCTTCGCTCCAGTACTGCGTCCAATCCTGTGCCATCTGGTGCATGGCCCGGAACTCCACGGAGTCGGCGGTCCAGTCGCCACGGTCAATGGCCTTGAAACGCTCGATGGACGTCACGAAGTCGTCGTTGTTGGTGTCCAGCACCGACCACTTGCCCGTGGACTTGAGGAAGCCGGAAAGGGCTGTGGTCTGGATCCAGTTCCAGTAGGGACTGACCCAGGCCAGCGACCAGGGGGTGTGGCCCGCGTCGGCAATGCGCTGGGAAATTCCCAGCATGTCGTCGAAGGTCCAGCGCGGGTCGATGATCTCCGACTCGAAGTCGACCCCGGATTCTTCCAGGATGTCCAGATTGCAGAAGATCTGGACCCCGTTGATGGCCTGGGGCACGCCGTAGTAGTGGCCGTCGATCATGCGGTTGCGGGCATCGAAGCCCGCGATGAAGGCATCCCGCCAGCGGTCGCGCCCCAGTTCGCCTTCGGGAATGTAGTGGTTGGGTTCCTCCACGTAGTCGTCGATGATGACCCAGTAGTTCGTGCCGATGTCCCGGTTCAGCCAGTTGTCCACGGCGTTCAGGATGTCGGGCATGGTGCCCGCGGCCTGCAGGGCCTTCACCCATTGTTCGATGCCTTCGCCGCCGGGACCCGCCACGAACTCCAGGGCGTACTCCGAATGTTCCGCTTCCCATTCGTCGGCCAGGTTGCGGGCTTCGTACAGGTGGTCCAGACCTTCGCCGCGGGCCACTTCAGGCTGGAAGGTGCCGCCGACATAAAGTTCAATCGTCTGCCTGGCGGCATCCGCACCGTCGCCCTGCGGCCCGGCCGGTTGCACACAGGCAGCCAGGCCGGCCAGGGCGGCGGCTCCGGACAGGCCCTGTAGGAACGTACGTCTGCTCAACTGTGCAGTCATTGTGTTTTCCTCCCAAATCTCCGATGTTGTGAACAGGAATTCTAAGCCAAGGTTCGGGATGCCTTCGGCAGCCTAGGCCTTGATGGCACCCGAGGTGACACCGGCCATGAACTGCTTCATTCCCACGAGAAACAGCAGGAACAGCGGTACCGATGCGATCAGGTAGCCCGCAAACATGGCGCCGTATTGGGTCTGGGTTTCGCCCTGGAAATAGTACAGGCCGACGGTGATCGTCCGCTTCGAGTCGTCCGCCAGGGTGATCAAGGGCCAGATCAGGTCGTTCCAGACTTGCTGCACGCGCAGGATGGCGAGTGTGGCAAGAATGCCCTTGGAGAGCGGCAGGGCCACCATGTAGTAGGTTTGGAAGTCCCGCGCCCCGTCAATGCGCGCCGCATCGAACAGACCCTGCGGCAGGGAGCTGAAGAAGGTGCGCAGGATGAACACCGCATAGGCCTGTCCGCCGGCGATGTAGGGCAGGATCAATACCCAATAGGTGTTGAGCAGCTGCAGTTTCCGCACCCACATGAAGGCCGGAATCAACTGCAGGATCTGCGGGATCATCATCAGAATCATCAGGCTGCCGAACAGGATTTCCTTGCCCGGGAAGCGAAAACGGGCAAAGACGAAAGCCGCCAGCGTCGTGGTGAAGAGAAAGCCCACCACCGTGAGCACGCCCACGTAGATGGTGTTGATCAGGTACCCACGAATTTGGTTCCAGGCCGCCACGTAGTTCTCGACGATGTGGGGGGGCCATGCGGGGATCCAGTAGCTGTGCAGGAACTGGGAATAGGACTTGGTGGACGTGATCACCATGAAGACGAACGGATAGAGGGTGAGGATGACCAGCAGCACCAGCACC
>CAZMKQ010000186.1:0-7049 GCA_964566955.1 uncultured Caldilineaceae bacterium
CCAGCACATAGTCGGCCCCCCGGTCGCGGATGGTCTGCGCAATCCGCGTGTAGCAACCCATGGCATCGATGGTCACGATGCCGCCCTCGAGCACCAGCATCTCGAGCAGCTCCGGAAGGGCCGTAATCTCGTTGGACTTGTTGTCCACCCGACATTGGCCCAGGACCAGGCGCGCCGCGTCCGCCCAGGCACTCACCAGATGCAGGGCCGGCACCCCCCGGACGGCGTCGCGGGAGCGACGGGCCACCTTGCCGGCCACCGACACGACCTGGTCCTGGAGGGCCACCGCCAGCGACCGTACCCAGCGCGTAAAGCAGACCCCGGCTGTTGGGGGTCCAGCCGCGCAAAGACGCGGCCGAAGGTGTCGTGCGAGGGGATCCCGTGCGGCAGGGCCAGGAACGTTTCCAGCCAGGCCTGCTTCTGGCGACCGAACAGCTCGACCTCGGTCCAGCTGTCGGCACCGCAGATGACGGCCAGGGTTGCGATCAGGAGAATGTCCTCCAGGGCATGCCGCCGGGCCTGGGGCCGACGCGGATCCTCGACTTCGGTGAACAGGGAAACCAGGGGCACGGGCGCGGTGTCGGCCATGGGGGAGACTCCAGGACGGGATGATGCACCCCATCCTACCCATGGCCGGCACTACCCCAATTAGAATGCGATTGCCCTGGGACCGACGGCAGGTGCCGCTCCAGCTCGCGGGACAGCGGATACAATGAGGCAGTGCGAAGCATGACCACAGGCCGGGGACTGGGTTGGGGTAGAGACCCCCAGTGTACCGGTCGGTCATGCCTTCGCACAGGCCCACCAATCATGGCACCTTTGTGCAAATAACCTTGTCAACTAGGTCCCCAACCCGGCCGGCGGCGCAGTTCCCGCGGTGGGAGGGTGATCCGGGCCGCCGGCCGGACGCGCATGCCGGGCGGGGATGACAGCGGCTCGCTGTCATCTGGGGTTGTGTGCTGCCACCCGGTGCCATGGCACCGGGTGTGGATGGTTGCACTGCCCTGGCCGGCCCCGGCCCATCCACCCCTGACCGGTTCTGCCCACGCGGTAGAGGCGGAGATCGCACGGCTCCCAGTCCTGCTGCACCGGCAGGGACAGGCCCCCAAGACCCCTGGGACGGATATCAATCCCGTATTCCCGGGACCCTATGGGTTGATCACGGATCCCGTTGCCTCGGAGATAACGGGATCCGGTGTGGGTGACCAAGGCAACCGCGGTCCTGCAGGTTGCAGGAGCTTCTCCGCGGTCCGACAACAGGGCCATGCGTCGGTGGCACACCGGATTGGTACCAACGGGGATCCTGGCCGTTTCCCGGTAGGCGTGGATGTCGGCAACAATTCCCTCCGTCACATGGCGGATGGTATCAATCGCCGGGGCCCCGCAGCACCGCCGGTAGGGACGGCACATGTCGTTCACCTTCACCAACGGGCGCTGCACGGCGCGCGTGGCCGGACAACACGCCTACATCCCGGCCGTGGGCTGGGTGCGCATGCGGATGCAGTTCACGGGCGACATCCTGAGCGCCACCGTGTCGCTACGGGCCGGCTGCTTGTTCGTGTCGTTTCAGGGTTGGGGGCTTGAGTGTGTTGGCGAGTTGGCAGCCTCTGTCAACAGGGCATTCCTCAACTCGATCGCCAACACATCCAGTACAGCGTACCGGTCAATCCCGTAGTTGTAGGCACAGTCATTGATGTGCATGTCTAGTTTGGCCCCAGGATTGAACTGGCGTACGTAGTCAAAGCAGAACTCCTGCACATCGTAAGCCGGTTTCCCGGCTACTTGGTTCTGCACGGTGGCAGCTGTGCGTTGTGCCCACTGCTTGGCCTGCAAGTCCTCGGATACCTTTTCCCCCAAGTCTGTTAGTTGCCGGGGGCTGTGACTGTTCGAAGTGGGCGACAACCTTTCAAAGATGCGGTTGATGTCCACACGTATATGGCGCATGTCCTCACGTACCTCCTCCGTGAAGGAGATCAACGCGGTACTGGTGGACTTCAGGTTCTCCGTGACACTGTCCACCCTCTGGTTGATTTTACCTACCCACTTGCCGATGAGAAAGGTGGATGACAGCAGGCCGATCCCCACGGTCACAGCCGCCGCCAGCCACCACCATTGTGAAAATTCCATGAGCTGATCCTGCGTGTGTATGTTGCAAGTTGTACCACAGCGCGCAAAAAGCCTGTGATACGGCAGCCCCACCACAACAACGGAAGCCGCCGCAGTCCTTCGCGGGAAGGTGGGCTACACGCCCTCTTGGGGCTCGGCGGCGTGTGTCTTGCCTTCTGGACCGGAACGCCCCTCTCTTTGGCATGGTCCCGCCCCTCCAGACATGGAAAGACCGCCGGCCCTGTCTCCGGCCCGGCTCTGGGAGTTCCTCTGCCATATTGCCTGAGCATGACCGACCCTGCCCACCCCCTCCACGTTGTACAAAGTACAGCCAAGGCAGCCGGTTTCAGCATGAGGGCCATTCCGAAATGGACGGCGCGCAACTTCAAACAGAACGATCGTGCCGTGGGCGGAGCCCATCAACCAGCCGCACGCTGCCTTCCCGGCTCCCGGCGGGTGCCCGCAGCCAGAAGCGTTCCGGGGGGATGCGGCGGCAGCCGGCCTCGGAATTGGCGGTGTTTCGGCCCGTGGCTGACCCTGCAGCACTGCGGTTTTGCGCGCGTGGCCGGCAACGGGGCGTGGGATCCGTTCCGGGAGGCCTCGTTCACCGGGTCTGGCACCGACGGCACGTGGCTTTCGGACAGGGACCTGCGCCAGGCGTTCAATGCGGTGAAGAGGGAGGTGTATCCTTGGTCCGCGGACCTGTGTCGGCACGTGGGCAAGCACGCTATTCGCCACATGGCGGAGGGTCTCAACCGCCGGGGGCCGTATGGCTAGGCCCTCAAGGCCGGCCGGTTCGGTGCGTGGGCTTTCCGAAGCACCGCCGGAAAGGGCGTCACATGTCGTTCACCTTCACGAATGGGTGCCACACGGCGCGCGTGGACGGGCCATACGCCCATTCCCGGCCGTGGACTGGGTGCGCATGCGGGAGGCCCTGCGCTTCACCGGTGACATCCTGAGCGCCACCGTGTCGTGGCAGGCTGGCCGCTGGTTCGTGTCGTTGCCGGTTGAGACCGCGGACCGCAAGCCGGCCCTGTGACCGGGCCCGGTGATGGGCATCGACATGGGGCTGCAAACCCTGGCCACTCTCGGGGACGGCGACGAGGGCACGGAGATGGCCAATCCGAAACCACTCCCAGTCGCTCCGGCCGAACTGCGGCGCGTGAACCAGGCCCTCGCCTGCTCGCGCCAGGTGCACGGCAGACACAAACCCGGCAACCGGCGGAATGCCCTGGATCGAAGCGTGGTAGACCGGTTGGGTGGGCAACTTCCCGCCGGACTGCGCGGCCTGGGCGCTCTCGGATCGTCACTGTTGAGCAGCAGGTGCGGTTTCATGATCCGTCGAGGACTGGCAATGTGGACATCGTGTCAGTTATCATCCCCGTCTTTTGCCAATCGGCCAAGGAGTGAGGCCATGATCTCGATCAACCTGAAAGGCGAGTACCGAGCGGACCCTTGGGACTACGCCCAACCCCGGATGTTCCCGGGCTGGTTCCTGGTGAAGCGCGGCCGCGGCGGCATGGCGGAAAAGGCCGAATTCAACACCCGGGAGGAGGCGGAAAAACGCCGCGTTGAATTGTTGGAGGAGTCGCCCGGCACGGACATTCTGGTGGTTGAACATGCCGTTGTCGTCACCCCTTGCGCCTCCCGGAAGGCGGACTGCATTCGTTTCAAATACAACGTTCCCAAAGGCATCGACATGCAACGCGCGCGGGGGCAGTTCGAGCAATTCTGGCGGCAGGACACCCGATGTCAGGTGGACCGCATGACTTGGTACGTCGGGGAGGTCCAGGCCCTGATGGACACCGCCGGCACCGCCCTCGATGCCGCCGAGGACAAGCAGATGCGGGACGGGAAAAGCTTCGTGGTGTACAGCGAGGGGCAGCCGTCCATGCACGCCACCGGCTGGGTGCGACAGATTCAGCAGGACTGCAGGCGCTCCGTCCATGCGGAACTCTTCCACCGTGCGGCCGAGTTGGGCATGAAGGCGGTGGTGGTGGCCGAGTGTGGGGGCAGAGTGCCAACCAACGAACTCGGGCACAATCTCGGAACCGTGTGGCGGGCCGTGTCCAAGGACCGGCAGAGCGAAATTAACCGCATCTTCGACAGGAAATACCGGCAGACCCATCCCGCGTCCTCCGCCAGTTTTGGTGAACTGGCGGAGGCGTATGGAGCGGAACATGTCAATGGTGGCAAGAACGGCGTGTACGACCTGCTGCGCTACCGGGGTGACGACCCGAAACCCCTGCCGGATCCGAACATCGCCCACCACCTGTGGAAGATGGCATCGACCCTGCATATCCACTACATGAAAAAAGTCGCGGGGGTCGCCGTCATGCTACACGGCGTGCTGACCGGCTACCGCAACACCATCCATTGACGTGGGGGACAAAGAACTGGGGCCTGTATCCCCGAAGTCTATCCGTGCGAAATCCGATCCTTGCAGTTGTCCGCGCCTGGAAGACCAGCCTCCTGCGATCGGGCCCATAGGGGCAACGCGGCTTCCCTGCGGGCTGCCCGGGTGGCGCGAGAGCGTCACCTGCATCAGGTGCCCGCAGCTGTGGCTCTGGGCAAACAGTCCGGTCGCATGACCGCGCAGAAGCGGTCAGGGCTTCGTTGAAACAAGGCATGGAGGGGCTCTCTGTGGACGAGCGGGAATTCGACAGTTGGTACAAATTTCCCGATAATGGCCACGCTTTGTTCAGAGCATGAGGCTTGCAACTATGAACCCGCAGCTGCGCGACCTGCTCCAGGTCCACACCAACGGTCTCATCGGCGACATCCACACCCTGGCACAGATGGCTGACCGCAACTTCGAACAGGATCTGTATCCGCTGTGGGTTCGGGTGGATGAACGAATCCCGGGTCCAGGGCTGCAGTACGCCTATTGGAAACAAGGTGAATTGAGAGGCTACCCGTTCGACTATGGGATTGAACAGGTAGCGCGACCTCTGCGCTACGTCGTGTATGGCCTGCATGACATTGGCACTCCCTACATGAGTACGCGCGGGATCGTCTTCGCCATTGGCTGCCACCTGGAAGGGTGTGTGAAAGACCTGTGCGGAGTGACGAAATACAGCCAGCCAAAGTACCGCACAGGGTTTCTGCCTCTGGGTAGGTTGGTCAAGCACCATCCGTTGGTTCGGCTACGTCTGGGCAAGGATGTCCGCGGTGCCGTTACGACTTTCTGCCGCCTGCTCTGGAATCCAGCCAAACACGATTACCACCTATCCAACCGCCACAACCGCAGATCTCCCGACCCCATGATCCCCTTTGCCGACGCGGTGGCAGGCTATTTTCTGGCCCGTGTGCTGGGTGCCAAAGTCCTGCGTGCGTCAGGCCGCCTGGAGCCCGTCGTACAGGCAATCCGGAATGAACGGGCCCGGCTGGCAGATCAGAGCGACTGATTCGCTGTTGGCACCATGCAGGATGGGCGGATTGTCACTTGTCCGGCATGCTCTGAACAAAGCATGGTCATTGTCGGGAAACTTGCCCCAACGACCGAATTCCCACTTGCCCGCAGGGAAGCCCCATGCCCCGTTCGACGAAGCCCTGACGCTTCTGCGCGACCGTGCGACCGACCCGTGTACCAAGGATCGCAGCTTTGGGCACCTGGTGCCCACCGGCTGGACGACAGGCCTATGCGGTGGGGAGACACGCCGCTGGAATAGGCGGCCGCTCGGCTGCACAGTCGCTGCGACAAGGATGTCAGGAGCATTGACGCACCCAATGCCTGGTTAGCCGACAATCCGGCCAAGTCGGCTGTAGCCACCCAATGTTGAACCAAACTTGGACGCATGGTTGCCGATGGGGCCGGCGACCTACCGTCAAGCTTCCCTTGGCATCGTGTTGGTGCCTTGGGGAACCAATCACCAGAGAGCAACGGCATGGAACAACTGAGAGTGCGTATCCAACCTCCGTCCCTTCCAATTTCGGAGGACGATCCCTTTGCCAATGATCTCCTTGGGCGCCAAGAGTCGGCGGAGGTGCTGACTCGCATTGTGTCGGGGACCGAAGGGCCGTGTGTTGTGGCCCTTGATGCGCCTTGGGGCTACGGCAAGACCACGTTCCTGGACATGTGGGCAAAGTGGTTACGCCTGAAAGGGTTCCCGGTCGTTGCTTCCTTCAACGCCTGGGAGACCGATTTCACCAACCACCCGTTTCTGGCCCTGTCCTCGGAGTTGATGAAGGTGCTGGAATCCTGCCCCAAGACCGCGTCGAGTCTTGCCTTCAAAGTGTTCAAGCAAGCAGGGGAAAAGTTGCTTCGGGCGTCTATCCCTGCAATCCCCCAGCTTGCAGAAGCGCTGATACCTGGAGGCGGGGTTGCCGTTGAGGCAGTCCTGTCCGCACTTTCTGCTGCAGCTTCCGAGAAGGCCGATACCAACGACTACCTGGAGGTGAAAGCGGCCATCGCAAGTTTCAAGAAGGCGCTGAAGGATATGGCGCAAGAGTTGGGCAAACCCTTAATCATCATGATTGACGAACTGGACCGCTGCCGCCCCTCGTATGCGGTCGAACTGCTGGAGGTCGCCAAGCACCTCTTTGCCGTGGACAACGTTGTGTTTGTGCTGGCAGTCAATCGCTACGAACTGGCCCATTCGGTCAAGGCGCTGTATGGCACCGGCTTTGATGCGGAAGGCTACCTGCGTCGTTTCTTTGATCTTGACTTCCAGTTGCCGAAACCCGGAAGAGAGCAGTTTGTTCAGGAACTGTTGGAAACCACCAAGTTGACCTCAATCCTGGATACCCGGGAGAGCCAGGAAGAACGAAGAGCCGCAACGCTCTTGCTGGCTGCTTTCCTGGGTTCACCGGAACACAGCCTACGGGACGTTCAGCAGGCGGTTCATCGCTTGGGGTTGGTGTTGGCACTCCTGCCCGCTGACGCTCACCTGCTAAGCGCCTGGCATGGATAACTTGGCGTTTTCGGTTATGATGGGGCTTGG
>CAZMKQ010000187.1:0-7000 GCA_964566955.1 uncultured Caldilineaceae bacterium
CGGGCGGGTCAGGCCGGGGCCAAGCCCCTCTTCAGCGACAGTGAAGTGATCACGCGCCTGCTGCTCAGGGATTTCCTGCCCTTTCCGGGAGAGACCCAGTTCCTGGGCTTTGTGCGAGCCCACCATCGGTCCCTCTTTCCGCACCTGCTCAGCCAGAGCCAGTTCCATCGTCGGGCCCGGCAGCTGTGGCCCTGGGTCGAGGCCCTGCGCCGGCACTGGGCCGAGACTCTGGGGGCCACCCGCGCCTCCCTCTACCTGCTGGATACCAAGCCCCTGCCCGTCGTCGGCTACACGCGTTGCAAGGACCGCAGCGATTTTGCGGCCACGGCCGACTACGGGGTCTGTGCCAGTCGCAATCTGAAGTACTTCGGGTACAAGCTGGTCCTGCTCTGCACGCCGGCGGGCGTGCCCGCAGCCTACGAGCTGGTGCCGGCCTCCACGGATGAGCGGGTGGCGGGGGAGCAGGTACTGGACTGGGTGTGGCAGGCCCGCATCCTCGGGGACAAGGGCTTGATCGGGGCCGACTGGCAACAGGGCTACCGGGAGACCCGGGGCTTGGACATCCTGACCCCCGCACGCGCCAACCAGCGCACGGCACGGCCCGCCGCGGTCCAGCGGTGGCTCAACCGCCTGCGGGAACGGATCGAAGGCGCCTTCCACGAGGTGCAGAACACCGGCCGCCACCTGGAGCATCTGACCTGCAGGACGCTCCGCGGCCTGAGCACGCATGTCGCAGCCAAGATGGCCAGCCATGCCCTCAAGCTCCTGCTCCGTCGTGAGGTCGGGATTGATGTCCGGACCTTCACCGTAACCGTGTAATTTCACATTAGACGTAACCAATGACACTCAAGCCGACATTCGCAGAGTTCTACCAGGCCTGCAACAAGGGAAACGAACCTTTCCCTTGGCAGGACCGTTTGGCCAACAGAGTTGCTGAAACCGGCGCATGGCCTGCGGAAATCGGAGTTCCGACTGGATTGGGCAAGACCTCGTGCCTTGATATCGCCGTGTGGTGGCTCGCTTCACAAGCAGATCGGGAACCGGCTGCACGCACTGCGCCAACGCGTATCTGGTGGGTTGTCAACCGCCGGTTGCTGGTGGATGCCACAGCTGCCCACGCAAAACACATAGCGGACACTCTCGAGGATCCGCGGGAAAAAGGTGTCACCGGGCCAGCGTTGCAGACTGTGTTGGTGGCTCAACAGCAGCTCAAATCCCTCTCCGTCGGTCGCGCACGGGTCCTGGACGTCATTCGGTTGCGCGGTGGCATTGCCGGCCGCCCTCCGATCAATCCGTCATGCCCCACCATCATCCTCTGCACGTTGCCCATGTACGGCTCGCGCCTTCTTTTTCGCGGGTACGGCTCACGGCTGCGTTCCGTCGATGCAGCCATGGCTGGGACAGACAGTCTGATCCTGTTGGATGAAGCACATCTCGCTCCCCACTTGCAGAACTTGATCCCGGCTCTTAACGAATGTATGCCGGGCACAGTGTCAATCCTCGGCGAACGTCGCTCCAAACCTCAACTGACATCCCTGACGGCAACCGGGCGGGCACAACCCGGACAACGGTTTGACTTGGACGACAACGACAAGGCACATTCGATTGTCAAAAAGCGCATCCATGCTGCGAAGCCGCTGGAAATCAGAGAGTGCAAGGGAGAGGCCGGGAAACATCTGGCCGACGAGTGCTCCAGACTGCTCAAAGGCAGACCACCTTCCGCGGTCGTCATTTTCGCCAACACACCAGGCACAGCCCGCAAAACCTTCGAGCGGGTCCGGAAACGGCATGGCAAGGAAGCCGAAGTCCTGCTACTAACCGGCCGACAGCGCGAGCGGGAAGCGGAACGGTTACGGGCGCGCATCTTGGATCCGCAGGAAGGCATGACCGATACATCCACCGTCCAACGACAGCAGCATCTCATCGTTGTTGCGACGCAAACACTGGAAGTGGGCGCGGACATTGATGCTGAGTTCATGGTGACGGAAGCGTGCGGGGTCCGGGCGCTCACGCAGAGACTGGGTCGCCTGAACCGCTTCGGACACCATGTCCATGCGCGAGCGGTGTATGTTCATATCCCACCCAAAGGCAAAAAGCCGGAAATGTCCTGGCCGGTCTACGGCAAAGAGCCCGTACGGGTTCTCAAGCGATTGCAGGATGCCATTACAGAAGGTGGGACCAGCACGGTTGACCTATCGCCCGCCAGGGTAGCCAAGGTCCTGCAGGATCCGGACGAAGACACCGGACGTGCTCCGGAAGTCATGCAAGGCATTTTGTGGGAGTGGGTGAAAACGACAACCCCACCCGAAGGTGAAGCCCCGGTGGAACCCTACTTCGCAGGCATCAGCGGAGCGCAGTACTCGGTGTCCCTGATCTGGCGGGCGCATGTTCCGGAGGACAAGGACAAATTCCTTCTCTGGCCCCGTGCTACAGACAGGGAAGCGATCGAAGTTCCCCTCCAAGAAGTGCAGGGCGCATTGGACATGGCAGAAACCATACACCGGCTGGCCCTCGACAACGTCACGATCCAGGCAACCACACCTGCGGATTTGCGACCGGGCGACCGCATTGTGCTGCCCATAGATCGCGGACTGATGGATGAATTTGGTTGGAATCCCGAAGCCTCCAAACCGGTCATGGACATGTCCCTGCCCCGACAGGGCTTGCCGCTTGACGCACCAGCAATCCAGCGTCTGTGCGGTGTTGACGTTGGGCAGTACATCGACACCTGCGAGCGGGCATTCAAGGCCGAGGTGGACCAGGCTGCCGGCGACAAGGCGGTGTCGGCACTATTGGACGCAATCCGGGCCGCGCCTGTACCGCCCGCATGGGAAGAGTCAGAGTGGGGGGATTTCCTCGACTCCCTGCAACCGGCTCTCAAGCCATCACGACATAGTGTCTTGTGTCTGTACACGGCCGACAGGGACAGCACCTGGAAAAGCAGCGACTTGGATGAAACATCGCTGACCGCTGAAGCAACCGGTTTGGATGCCCACGGTGCGGCGGTGGCGGATCTGGCCGCGCGGACGGCCGAGAGGATCGGTCTCCCGTCCCTATTGGTCAGAGTGGCAGAAGAGGCGGGCAAGCTCCATGACATCGGCAAGGCCGATCACCGGTTTCAACGCTGGCTACAACCCAGTTTTGAACCGGAGCAAGACTCTTCCCCCAAGATACTGAAAGCCAAATCCAACATGCCTCGCCATCGTTGGGAAGCGGCACGCGCGGCAGCGGGATGGCCCCGCGGCGGTCGCCATGAAGAGTTGTCTGCCCGGCTTGTCCGTGCCTGGTTGCAACAGGGCCGATCCACATTTCCCCAACAGGAGCAAGACCTGCTCATTCACCTGATCGCAAGCCATCACGGGAACGGTCGCCCGCTCACAATGCCGATCCCTGACTACAGCCCCGCGCAGGTTTCCAGTCTAATTGACGGTGTGCAGGCCCAGGCTTCCGCCAGTCTCGCTGTTGTGGACTGGGAGCAACCCACCCGGTTTCGTCGGCTCAACCAGTGGCTCGGACCCTGGGGGCTGTCCCTCATGGAAGCCATCGTCACACTTGCCGACCATACTGTATCTGCGGGGGAATACACCATGGAGGTACACGAGCAATGACCCAAGTGCAATGTCCAGGCCTGCCTGCGGATTGGGTGAATGCTTGGCTCGCAGCCGTCGGCATAACCGTGCTGGACCAGCGCATTCGGTTGCACTGGGCATCCCACGGTTCGTCTGTAGCCGTACTCTCAGCGCAGGGCACCGACCCGGTTGAGTGCCTGATTGAGTCGTGGCCGGATGCGGGGTTCCTGGCAGATCTGCCCGTCGCCGAGACGTGGCGAGGGACTACCGGGCTTCAGAGGAAAGTTCCAGTTGAGGCATTCAGGGAACGCGTTCAGGTTGCACGGGATCTCTGCCACTCATGGACGCTATCGTCATCGATGACCGATCTTTGTGTCGACAAAGATGGGCTCGTAGCACACGCACCTTTCGATCCGGCCGGGCCGGGAACCATCAAATGGCTACATCACAGATTGGAGAAGGTCCACAAGCATGTGGACAAAAACGCAAACCACATTCAGAACGCGTTGATGGGGCAACCGGATTTTGCAAACGACAACGGACTGGGATTCGATCATGGTCGCCTTGGTGCTTCGTCCGACAAAACCGACCGTCTAGTTAACCCGGTCGTTGAGGTGCTGGCCTTCTTCGGTCTGTCCCTGTTGCCAGCAAGAGGTCCTGGGGGGGACCGGTGTTTGGATCGTTCTGCCAATATCACTGTGCGGCAGAAAGGTTGGCTAATGCACGAGAGGCGGCAGAAATTTCATTGGCCGGCCTGGGAACAGCCGCTTGACCGCAACGGCATCGACGCGCTCTTGGACACATGGCAACCTTCAAGCAAGTCCGGGTGGGCGCTGCTTGGCATTTACTCGGCGTGGCGAAGTGTTGCATACGAATCGGACGGTGACTATACACAAGCATTTGGCTCTGAACGCCTGTGACACCTGAACCTGTTGTTCTGATCTCCGCCATCGAGCACTTCATCTACTGCCCGCGGCAATGCGCGTTGATCCATTGCGACGGTGTGTGGAGCGACAATGCCCACATCGTTCGGGGATCACGCGCACACCGGCGCGTGGACAGCGGCAAGCACCGGCAGGAACGAGGCTGGAAGGTTTTGCGTTCCATTCCCCTCTGGTCCGACACCCTGGGGCTGTCCGGACGCGCCGATGCCGTTGAGATGAGAGGCGGAGAAGTTCGCCCCGTCGAGTACAAGTCGGGTGTACGACACGGTTCAGCGGCGGATTTCCAAGTTTGTGCCCAAGCCCTTTGCCTGGAGGAAATGCTGGGTGTACACATTCCCCACGGGTTTGTCTGGTACGGAGGCCCCCGGCGTCGAGAGAAGGTTGAATTCTCTACAGTGTTGCGCCGAGACGTGTGCGATGTCATTGAGCAAATCAGGAAACAGTTGCTGACGACCGTACTGCCGGAAGCCCCCAACGACGCCCGTTGTACGGAGTGCCAGCTGTTGCACCACTGTCTGCCCCAACTCACAAGCGCGCCACACACTGTGGCGGACTACATGACATCCGTGGTGTTCCAATGCGACTCTTGAGCACCGTCTATGTCCGGGATCACCGCGCCCGCGTGCGTCACAGCAAGGGATCGCTGATCGTCGATGCACCGAACGGCAAGCAGCGCATCCCATTGGAAGCCGTTGATGCTCTGGTCATCTTGGGCAATGCGCAAATCACATCGCAGGCCCTTGGTGTCTGCACGCAACGGGGAGTCACTGTCGCCGCCTTGCATATGGGCGGGAGTGTCCGGTTCATCGTGTCAGGAGCCAAAAGCGGGAATGTCAACCTACGCCTGGCCCAGTTCAACGCGGCCACGGACGACAGGAAGTCCGTGGCTATCGCTACGTCCATCATTGCGGCCAAAATTCAAAACAGCGCAAAGGTTGTTGACAGGTGGGCGCGGGATGAGAAGGACGCCGAGCGCGCTGAGCAACTTACCGAGCGTGCCGCTCAGATCAAGAGCCGTATTGCACGGTTGGCAGATGCCGACTCCGCCGACTTGGTAAGGGGTATTGAGGGAGATGTTGCACGAATCTACTTCCGCGCGCTTGGACAGGCGGTCTCAAACACGGGGTTTGAGTTCACGGCCAGGACAAGAAGACCACCAAGGGATCCGGTCAACGCTCTGCTGGGCTTTTGCTACGCCCTGCTCGTGACGGAATGTACCGGAGCTGCGGAAAGCGTCGGTCTTGACTTCCAGTTGGGTTTTCTGCATCGCCCTCGTTCGGGGCGCCCATCCCTTGCCCTCGACATCACCGAAGAGTTTCGGGCACTCACGGATCGGTTTGCCGTATCGCTGATGCGCCGGAAGCAGATTGGCACAGATGACTTCGAGCACACACCCGGCGGTGCCGTCTACTTCACCAACGACGGCAAAAAGCGGTTGCTCCAAGCGTGGGAGGCGCACAAGGACAAAGACATTCGCCACAATCTACTGGGGCGTCCAGTTGGCCGGTGGGCATTGCCCGCGGTTCAAGCCACGCTTTTGGCAAGACACTTGCGCGGAGACATCCCTGCGTACCCGCCTTTCATTCTGCCGTGGTGATCCATGGACGTGCTGGTTACCTACGACATCGCCGACACTGACGAGGAAGAAGGAGCGAAACGCTTGAGACGCATCGCCAAGGTCTGCCAGAAGTACGGGCAACGTGTCCAGTTCTCAGTGTTCGAATGCCGCGTATCCAACACGCAACTGGAACGCATGATCGGCGAGGTTGAGGATGTCTTCGACAGGTCCTGTGACTCTGTCATCATCTACCGCTTCCCCGGTGAGATGGAAAGTGCTACATTACGCCTTGGTTGTGACAAACAGGAACGAAAACTCGGCCAACCGTGGATTCTCTGAAAGGCTTGCGAACCCCCGGTGATGTCGTGGTTCTGGCAACATAATTGGACTTTGTGAGGGGCGGAAAGGCTTGAAATGTGCCCCGAACTACCGAATTTCGCTCCCCAAAGGCCCGATTCGGCCTTTTAGCACTGTCTCTGGGGTTCATACCCCAGACTTCGTTGAGCGCGCGCGGATTGAGGATGGGCCGGATCCGGGCCTGCCGCTGTCTCTGGGGTTCATACCCCAGACTTCGTTGAGCGAAGCAGGCGGAAGTCGGTTACTGCCTTCGCGTCGGTCTGTCTCTGGGGTTCATACCCCAGACTTCGTTGAGCGGCCACGGGTCCGAACGCGGTCGCACGGCTGCCCAACTGTCTCTGGGGTTCATACCCCAGACTTCGTTGAGCGCCCTTCGCGATGGTGGGAGGATTGGCGAACACCCCGTACTGTCTCTGGGGTTCATACCCCAGACTTCGTTGAGCGGTGGGTAATCCGGGTGTGTCGTTGGGTCTTTCGACAGCCTGTCTCTGGGGTTCATACCCCAGACTTCGTTGAGCGCGTGTCCGATGCACTGTCGGCCCTCCGGGAATTGCCGGCTGTCTCTGGGGTTC
>CAZMKQ010000188.1:0-6922 GCA_964566955.1 uncultured Caldilineaceae bacterium
CTGATCGTCTCCACGGACCCCAACGAGTACATGGATCGGATCGAGGACGTGGAAATCATTGCCGGCCACCCGTCCGCCGAAGTTCTGTTTGCCGCCGAGAACTGCCGCTGGATGCAGCTCTTCTCGGCCGGGGCCGATGCCCTGCTGATGAAACATCCCGAAGCGAGGGACATGGACTTCCAGTTGACCAACGTGTCCGGCATCCATGCCATTTCCATCACCGAGCACATTTTCTCCCTGCTGCTCACGCTGGCGCGCAGCATTCATGTGTCCATCCGCGCCCAAGCGGACAGGGATTGGGTCAAGCATGAACATGCCGACGTGCAGGAGGTGGCCGGGACCACGATGTGCCTGATCGGGGTCGGCAGCATCGGCAGCCGCGTGGCCCGCACAGCGCATGCCATGGGCATGACCGTCCTTGGAGTGCGCCGCCACAAGGGCCTGGACCTCCCCCAGGGCATTGCGGAGGTGTTTGGTCCGGATCAACTGGGGGAGGCAATGGGACGGGCCGACTGGGTGGTGTGCTGTGCGCCGCACACGCCGGGAACGCATGAGCTCATCCAGGAGGAGCATTTCCGCGCGATGCAGCCGCACGCCCACTTCATCAACATCGGCCGCGGCAAGGCGGTGGTCGAACCGGCCCTGGTCCGGGCCCTGCAGGAGGGCTGGATCAAGGGTGCCGGCCTGGACGTCACCTACGAAGAGCCGCTGCCGGCGGATTCGCCGCTGTGGGACATGGGGAACGTGATTGTCACGAGCCACTACTCGGGCCAGTCCGAGTCCTACGGCGAACGGGCGACCGAGGTGTTGCTGGACAATCTGGTCAGGTTCAACGAGGGACGTCCCCTGAACAACCTAGTGGACAAGAAGCTGGGATATTGACCAGTTCGAGCCCCTCCTCAAGCCACTGGCGCGGGAAGCCAACGGACCCTCACCGACCGATTCCTACGCGCCCGACCTTCCCCTTCGAAGACACAGGCACGCTCTCGGAACTGCCGTGGCAGATCGATGACAGACCCATCGCGGCGCCATTTCACTCTCGTTGATTTTGACCATGAAGCCACAAGTGGCGAGGGACACATGGTACCGAATGTTGTCAACACAGTCGGTACCGAGCGTTATGGGATACAGGAAAGCCGACCCGGGAACAGCAAACGAATTCCCGCATCCACGAGAGCGGAATAGTGATCCCCCTCAAACCCTCTCTACATGTTGTACGATATATCGTACAATACACCCATGTTCACGCTTCTGCGAAGCGCGACCTTCGACCGGTGGCTGGACAGGTTACGGGACCGCCAAGCGGTAAACCGCATCATCGCCAGATTGCTGGCAGCCCAAGATGGACACCTCGGAGACGTAAGAGCGGTTGGCGGCGGAGTGTCGGAGCCAATGTCCGAGGAGTATCGAGAGTTTGATGCAGCGGACTAATTTAAAGACCCGGCAGGATGCCCGAGAGCTTCTCAGCGCGGCCGTGGAGGAAGACCTTGGAGACGGAGTTGTGATTCGTGCCGCCTTGAAGTACGTCGCCCAGACACAGAACATGAGCGCCCTTGCGCGCGACGCAGGACTAAACCGGGGCAACCTCTACAAGGTTTTGTCTGAAGACGGCAACCCCACCTTGGCAACACTGCTAAAGGTCACGCGCGCCCTGGGGCTCAGGTTGCGTCTCGAGCCCATCGCGAATCCTGCACACGGCACGCCGTCGGCCAAGCACGGGATCTCTCGACAGGGATGACTTCAACGCAGCCTCGCACTTGCTCATCTCACGTTTGGAGACCCGAACTCCGGAAGGTTCGCCACGGCAGTGGGGCTGTAGAAAGGGCGAAGTCGGACTTGGACCAACATCAACGAGACTACACCATGCCCCCATCGCGGCTGGCCGTCGGGTGGTCCCCAAGGCAGTGATACACTCCGCTTGGCTGCTTGGCGGCCATCCCGAACCAACAACACAAGGAGTGCTCAATGGCCTTTCGACGCATACCGGGCCTATCCCCCTTGATAGTGACTGTTTTGTTTGCACTGGTCTTGGCGGGCTGTGGAGATGCAGCCCCGGCGGAAGAAGCGGAGGCACCGGAGCCGGCCCCCATGGCGGACGCGATGCCGGAGTCCCGCTACAACCAGTCCCCCATGTTGAACCAGCGGGTCTTGGACGGAACGCTGCCGCCGGTGGACGAGCGACTGCCGCTCAACCCGGTGGTGATCACACCGCGGGCCGACCTGGGCGAGTCCGTCGGGAAGTACGGCGGGACGCTGACGGTCATGGCAATCGACCCCAACTATGACGCCTTCGGGGCGGAATGGGGAGACGGCGGCGGCTATGTCAACGAGTCGCTGGCCACCTTTGACCTGGCGGACCGCGTCTTCACCGAAAACATCGCCGAATCCTGGTCGGTCAACGACGAGCTGACCGAACTCACCGTCAACCTCAGGGAAGGTGTCCGCTGGTCGGACGGCAACGCGCTGACCACGGACGATATCGCCTTCTGGTGGAACGACATCATGCTGAACGAGACCCTGACCCCCTCCATCCCGGCCTACTTCAAGTCGGCGGACGGGGAGCCGATGACCGTCAACGTGATCGACGACTACACGTTCAGCCTGCAGTACAGCAGCCGCTACGCCGCCATCGCGGACCGTCTGTCCAGCCTGCAGCCCTGGGCGCCCAAGGCCTACCTGACCACCTGGCATCCGGACTACAACGACAATGCGGCGGACGTGGCCACGGACGAAGGCTTTGCCGAATGGTACGAGGCGTTCCTGGCACACTACGCCGGCCGCGCCTTCATCATCTACGGTCCGGACCGCCCGATCCTGGGCCCATACATCGTCGGCCCCCTGGACTCGGTGGGCACCCGCCTATCCGAGCGCAACCCCTTCTACTGGAAGGTGGACTCTGAAGGCAACCAGCTGCCCTACATCGACTATTACGAACGCGTGCTGGTCGGCAGCCGGGAAATCCTGGAGGCCAAGGCCATCACCGGCGACTACAACTTCGGCGGTGCCTGGGCGGATTTGGCGAACTATCCCCTGCTCCAGGAAAACGCCGAGGCGGCCGGATACACGGTCCGCCTCTACCCCGGACAGAACTGGGGCGGCAGCGTGAGCTGGGCCTGGAACTACACCAGCAAGGATCCGTTCCTGAAGGAGCTGTTCAACGACCTGCGCTGGCGCCGCGCCATGTCCCTGGCACTCGACCGCGAGGCCTACAACCAGGTGTTCAACCTGGGCCTGACCGAACCCCGGCAGGCGGTGCCGCCGCCCGACTGGTCCTTCCGCGAGGAAACCATGGGCTACACGGATGTCGAGTACGACCCGGATACGGCCAACGCGCTCCTGGACGAACTGGGCTTGGCCTGGGACGCCAACCAGGAATGGCGGACGCGCCCGGACACCGGTGAACAGTTCATCCTGTTCACGGAGATCGGCAGCGAAGGCCACCGGGCCGGGGAATGGGACTTCATCATCAGCCAATGGCGCGACGTTGGCGTTGAAGTCAAGTACAAGCAGGTGGACCACGCCCTGTACGCGCAGCACCTGCTGGCCAACGACCTGGACATCGGCACCTGGGGCGCCGGCGGCCCGTCCGAGGCGGTCAGCCATGCGGTCTTCCCCATTCGGCTGGTACCGCCCTGGCACTGGCGCACCTGCTGCGCACTGGCCGGGATCGCCTGGTACGACTGGTGGGAATCCGGCGGTGAAGCCGGCGAGGAACCGCCGGAGGTAATCCAGGAGCTGTACGGCCTGCTCGACGAGTGGCAGGACGAACCCATTGGCACGGCACGGTACAAGGAACTGGGCCAGGCGATGGTGGCGCTCAACGAGGAGAACCACTGGTGGAACGTCATGACCAGTCCTTCGCCCGGCATCAGCCATGCCATCGCGGCCTCCGCGGTCGACAACAGTGTCAAGAACCTGCGCCTGCCCGAAAAGGACGGCGGCTGGTGGCTGATTGAACTGCTCTACATCGACGAATAGTCGCTGACCACTTGAAGTTCGCGGATTCCGGTTGCCGATTCTTTGGCGACCGGGATCCGCGTCGTCCGCCTGCCGAGCCGGCTTCAAGGGGCCGTGCACCCGGCACGGGGAGCCCACCGGCGCGAGGCGAATTTGGATGAACGCCGACCAACCCCTGTTGGAAATCCGGGACCTCAAGACCCACTTCCATATTCGCCAGGGCACAGTCCGGGCTGTCGACGGGGTGTCGCTGTCCGTGTTCCCCGGCCAAACCCTGGCCATCGTGGGTGAAAGCGGCTGCGGCAAGAGCATCACGGCCCAGTCGATCCTGCGCATCCTCCCGCGGGCCGGGCGCATCGAGCACGGCCACATCCATTTGCAGTTGTCCGGGGAAAATCCAAGCCGCGGGGAAGTCGTCGATCTGGTCGGCCTCAATCCGAAGGGCGGCGCCATGCGGGAGATCCGCGGCGGCGAAATCGGCATGATCTTCCAGGAGCCGATGTCGACCTTCAGCCCGGTCTACACCATCGGCCACCAAATTGCGGAGGCGGCCCGCCTGCACCGGACCGCAGACGACATCGAGCCCCGCGAGCTCGTACTGGACATGCTGGCCCACGTCGGGTTTGCCCATCCGGACCGCACCTGGAGCCAATATCCCCATGAACTCAGCGGAGGCATGCGCCAGCGGGCCATGATTGCCATGGCCCTGATCGGCCGTCCGCGCATCCTGATTGCGGACGAGCCGACCACCGCCCTGGACGTAACCACCGAGGCGCAAATCCTGCGCCTCATGAAGCGGCTCCAGGCGGAGTTTGGCATGGCCATCATCTTCATCACCCATGATTTGGGCGTGGTGGCCCGGATGGCCGACCAGGTGGCGGTCATGTACCTGGGCAACATCGTCGAACAAGGGGATGTCGACACGGTGTTCCATGCCCCCAGGCATCCCTACCTGAAGGCCCTGCTGCGCTCCGTGCCCCGTCTGGATCCGGCCGAAAACATCGGCCTTGAACCCATCTCCGGCATGGTCCCGGATCCCTTCAGCCGGCCCGCGGGCTGTCCCTTCCATCCCCGTTGTCCGGAGTTCATGCCGGGCACCTGCGACACCGCCGTGCCGCAACTCCTGCCCGCGATCGCCGAGCCGGGGCGAACCCGGGCCGCCTGCCATCTGTACACATGACCGCGCAGACCCCGGCCGGGACGGAAGCCACAATCCTGCGTGTGCGCGATCTGCGCATGCACTTTCCCATCCAGAAGGGCTTCCTGCGCCGCACCGTCGGCTGGATCAAAGCCGTCGACGGGGTGGATCTGGAACTGGGCCGGGGTCAAACCCTCGGCCTGGTGGGGGAATCGGGATGCGGCAAGACCACCACTGCGCGCTGCATCCTGGGCGGCTATGAGGTGACCGAGGGCGAAATCCTCTTCAACGATCCCGAACTGGGCTGGGTGGACATTGCCAGCATCTCCAAGGACGAGATGTTCTCGGTGCGGCGCAACGCCCAAATCATCCTCCAGGACCCCTACGGCTCCCTGAATCCCCGCATGACGGTCCTCGACATTGTGGGCGAGCCCTTGCTCATCAACGGGATCCGAGGCTCGGAACGGGAGCAGCGCGTGGCCGAACTGCTGTCCCTGGTGGGGCTCAGACCCGAATACATGTCGCGGTACCCGCACGCCTTCTCCGGCGGCCAGCGACAGCGCATCGGCATCGCCCGGGCCTTGGCCCTGCAGCCGCAGATGGTGATTTGCGACGAACCGGTTTCGGCCCTGGACGTCTCCATCCAGGCCCAAATCCTCAACCTGCTCGAGGAGTTGCAGGACCGGTTCGGACTGGCCTATCTCTTTGTCGCCCACCAGCTCAACGTGGTTTCGCACATCTGCGACCGCGTGGCCGTGATGTATGTCGGGAAGGTGGTCGAATCCGCCCCGACCGGCCAGCTGTACGACCGGCCGCGGCATCCCTACACGGAAGCCCTCCTGTCCTCCGTGCCGCGGCCGGATCCCCGCAACCAGGCGGACGAGATCGTGCTGGAAGGGGAAGTGGCCGATCCGGCCAACCCCCCGTCAGGCTGCCTCTTTCACCCGCGCTGCCGCTACGCCGTGGAACAGTGCCGCCTGGAGGAGCCCGAACTCCGCCCCGCGGCCGCGGGGCACTTCGTCCGCTGCCACCTGGCCGACGACCTGGAACTCATGGGCGTTTCCGCCCCCACCGCCTGATGGACCGGTCCCGTCGCACCCCGTGGCTGCGCCAGGCCTGCGCCGTGGCGCTGTGGCTTCTGCTCAGCGGCCTGCTGCTGGTGCTGTTCGTGCAGATTTACGAACTGACGCGCACTGCCAGCCACTGGCTGATCCCGGCCAACTTCGAACAGGAAGTGGCTTCGCGGGCCCGGCCTATGCTGATTTCCAACAGCGTGCTGGTGCTGGGGGCAGTCGGGTGGATTGGAGCCGTGGTGTTGACCATGAGCCGGCTGCTGGACCTTGGCCGAAACCCCGATAGCGACCTGAAGCGATTCTGTACCCGTTGGTTCGGCACGGCGGCCGGGTTGCTGGCCCTGCTGTGGCTGGCCGACCGATGGCTGCCGCTGCCCTCCTGATCCGCCGCCCTGCCGTCCCCGCCATGACCCAGTACATCATCAAGCGCATCCTGCTGTTTATCCCCATGCTGTTCGTGATCAGCATGCTGGTCTTCGTCCTGATCCAGCTGCCGCCGGGGGACTACCTGACCACCGTCCTGATGCGGATGGCGGAGAGTGGAGAGGAGGTGGATCAGGCCCTGATCGAGGGTCTCACGCGCCAGTACGGTCTGGATCGCCCACTCTACCGGCAATACCTGCTCTGGATTTCCAACATCGTGTTCCGGGGCAACTTCGGACGTTCCTTCGAGTGGGGGATGCCGGTGGCCGACATCATCTGGGAGAGGCTGGCCTGGACCGTGGTCCTGTCGCTGGGCAGCATTGTCTTCATC
>CAZMKQ010000189.1:0-6839 GCA_964566955.1 uncultured Caldilineaceae bacterium
TCCTGCGGCAGGACCGCACCCTGAAGGTGGGCATCGCCAACAAGCGGCTGGCGGCAGGCTGGGACAAGAACTACCTGTGCCAACTGATTGGCCTCAAGCCCAAACCCATTTAGATGCAATCGCCCTGTTCTTCGCCCTAGAATAGGCGGGATTGGACCTTGGTGTCCCGGGAGGGGACGGATCGGATCCCCATGTCAGCCATAAGCAAATCCCCATGTTGCCTTCAGGTCCTGCCAGGCCGGACTGCGGGGAAATGCCTTTGGGCCAGAGGGCTGCTGCCACTGTTGCTGTGTCTGGGATGGCTATGGGGCGCCACCCCGGTCGCCGCCCTGGACCAGGTTCCTCCACCGCCCGCGGTGGAGACCACGGGCCCCTACCGCAACCTGGCGGAGAACCACGCCGGCGCCTTCCACCTGACGCGGGAGGAGGGAGTGGTGTACGCGACCTTCCAAACCGACCGCTCCCCGGTGCAGTTCCTGGCTCGGGACCATCCGGAGGTACTGTTCACCGTGCCCGAGGGCTTCCGGCCGGTCCTGCCCGTAACCTGGGAGGTCAGTGCCGAGCCGGTCCTGCCGGACGGCACGCCCCATCCCGATCAGCCCGAGCGCCGGGTGTTCCGGATGCGCGTGGACACCGCGGGCCAGGTGCGGTATGTGGACGATGCCGGCGTGGATGGGGTGGGGTATCTCGGGTACGACACGGCCCTGGCCTGGCCGCTGGCCGGCAGCGAGCCGCAGGTATGCGCACGCCCCCGGTACGTAAGAAAGGCCATTCTGGAAGCCGTGCAGGCTCTGGAGGAAGCCACGCCGCTCTGCTCGCAGGTGGACTGGGAGCATCTGGCCCGCATCCGCACCCTGTCCTTGGCCCAATTCCCCGTCGCGCACTTGGATATGCTCGCGGCACCCTCTGTGCGGCAGGCCCTGCTGGGCCTGACCAACCTCACCGCATTGCAGGTGTCGACCCCGAACCCCGGCCTGCCCGCGGATCTGGTGGCCCACACCCTCCCGGACCCCGGCCTGCCCGCCGACCTGCTGGCCCACACCCCCCGGCTGGAGCGGCTGGAGGTGGATCCCACCAATTTCCTGGTGCTGCCAACGGGGTTGTTCCGGTACACACCCCTGCTGAAGCATTTGTCCCTCGGGAACTTCCATGACAATTGGGATGCAGGTCTGCCCGCCGACCTGCTGGCACCGGTTCCCCATCTGGAGTCCCTGACCATAGCGAACCGCCTCCCTGCGGAGGAACTGGTCCCACTTCTGGCCCATCTTCCCCGCCTGACCCATCTGGACGTGGGGTCTTACAGCGCCTTGCCGGAAACCTTGCTGGAGGGCGTGCCCCGGCTGACCCATCTGGAACTGTCCTCCTCCCAACCCTTGCCGGAGACCCTGTTGACGCCCGTGCCCCATCTCACCCACCTGCTCCTGTACTCCCCCGGAGACTTGCCGGAGACCTTCCTGGAAGGCGTGCCCCAGCTGACCCATCTGGAACTCAGAGACATCCACGACCCGGACCTCCCCGCCAACCTGCTGGCGCCGGTCCTCCACCTGGAGTCCCTGCATCTGGAGTCCTGGCGCCCGTTGGGCTATTCCACGCCTGCCCCTTACTCGGCTTCGGCGCCGGGCCTGGTCCTACGGCTGTCCCATGTGCCCCGCCTGACCCGCCTGACCGTGAACAGTCGCACCTCTTTGCCGGAGACCTTCCTGGAGGGCGTTTCCCATCTCACCCATCTCACAGTGACCGTCAGGGAGGGCCTGGACCTGCCCGCCGACCTGCTGGCGCCGGTCCCCCGGCTCACCCATCTGACGGTTCATGGCAGGGAGGGCCTGGAATTGCCCGGCGACTGGCTGGTGCCGGTCCCCGATCTGGAGTTCCTGCACCTGGGGGGACGATATCCGGCGGCGGTGCTGGCCCGCATGCTGGCCCACATGCCCCGCCTGACCCGCCTGACCGTGTCCGCCTCCTCTCCCTTGTCGGAGACCTTCCTGCCAGCTATGCCCCGTCTCACCCATCTCACCTTGCGCGTGACCGGCGTGGACGGCACGACCACCCTGCCCACCCGCCTACTGGCCCAGGCCCCCGCCTTGACCCACCTCACGTTGCAGGGTGTGAGCTTGGCGTTGCCGGACGGTTTCTTCGCACATGCCCCGCATCTGACCGCCCTGACCTTCAACGCGACCGGCTCGATCTCGCTGCCCGCACGGATCCTGGCCCCTGTGCCGCAGTTGACGGAATTGCGGATGGACATGGGACGCACGACCATCCTGCCCGCGGACTTTCTGACGCAGGCACCGCATCTGACAACTCTGCACCTAAGAGCCGACAAGCTGGAAGCCTTCCCGGTGGACTTTCTGACGCAGGCACCCTATCTGGAAACCTTGTCCCTTGGTGTGGAAAGTCTGGAATCCTTCCCGACAGGTTTCCTGTCCCATGCGCCGCGCCTCGAAACCTTCCACCTGTCCGACTGGGAGTACGGGCAGCCACCCGGACTGATTTCCCTGCCCGAGGGGTTTCTGGCCCATGCGCCGCGGCTGGTCGAACTCCATCTGCATGTGCCCCGGCTGCGAACCTTGCCGTCCAGCTTCCTGGCCCACGCGCCCCATCTGGAGACCCTAGAACTGGACTATTCGAGATACGAACTCGACTACAGATTTGGGAATGTTCTACATCGCGTCAAGGAGTTAACGCCCCTTACCTCCCTGCCCGAGGGTTTCCTGTCCCATACCCCCCGCCTGCGGCAACTCAAGCTGGAACTGGGGCTGATCACGGCATTCCCCGAGGATTTCCTGGCCCATGCCCCGCAACTCCGGCACCTGAGTCTCGATGCCAATGGTGCCACATCGCTGCCACCCGACTTCCTGGCCCGCCATCCCGGCCTCGAGACGGTCCGACTGTTGGCCAACGGTGTTGCGGTCCTGCCCCGCGGTTTCCTGGAGCGCTCTCCCAACCTGCAGTCCCTGCTGCTGGATCTGCAGCAGGTGGAAGTCCTGCCCGAGGGCTTTCTCACGTATGCGCCCCGCCTGCACGAGGTGGAACTCGGGGTGAACCAGGTCGCGGCCCTGCCTGCGGATTTCCTGGTCCACGCACCCCATCTGGTGCATCTGAATCTGCGCGCGCTCAACCTGACGGCCCTGCCTGCGGACTTTCTGGCTCATGCGCCCCGGATCCGCACGCTCGGGCTGGCCATGCCCCTGCTGGAACCGACCCTGGCACGGGGTCATCGCCTGTGGGACACGCTGCAGACCGCCAGCCTCCGCGTGAAGGTGACCCGGCCCGATCCAATCTATTTCCCGGTACCTGACATGGATTCCTTCCCATGCTCCCCGTCCGACATCGACGTGGAGGTCGGAGACATCTTGGAGGTTTGGGAACGCACACGGGACGACCACGACCGCAGGCTGTTGAGGGTAATAAATTACTGGCGGGATCGCGAGCTCTCGGTAACCTTCTGGGGCTACGCCTGCCCGTACCTGATCGACGCCCGGTTTACCGAACCCACCCTGGCAGTCTGCGCAGCCGACTCCGAGCTGGACGCATGCGTCCCTGTCAGGGATCATTACCGCCCCCCGGAGCCGGAGCCCCCCCCCTCTGCATTTGGATCTGGCCGTGGTTGAGAGGCGGCCGCGCGTGTCCTGTCCGGTGGTGAAGCCTCCGGCTGCCGATCCCGGAGCAGGGTGGTTCCGGATGTAGATGGCTGGCAGCCGCGGCTGGCGGGTTCGGCGCGACGCAGTCAACCACAAAGGCGGGCCTGACTCCCGACACTCCTTTCCCCTTGTGCGACCAGGCCGGACCGGATCCGGACGATACCGCTCACAGACCCCGCTCCCCGGCCAGCGGCGCAGTTCCCGCGAGGGGCGCGGACGGTGTCGCCCGACACTTGGGCCGCGGGCAACTCACGTCGAGCGTCCATTCCGACATGTGCCGGGCCAGCTGCGGCCTGGTTGTGCAGGGCGTGTCGAGGACCAACCCGCCTTTGCCTGCCGCGCCAGCGCGCGTCCAGGCCTACAACCGGGTAAGTTCCCGAACCCGTAGCGTGTGGCCCCAAGGACCGAAGTAGGTCGGGCAGACCTCCATCCGGTAGTGGGCCATTCGGCCCGGCATGCCGCTGTAGCGTCGGGCCACCCCTGACGCGTGGACCCGCTGCCTGGGGAAGCCGGTCCAATCAAGCACAACCGCCCCGCCGAGAGGGATCAGATGGTCCGCAACCTGGGCATACAGTGCATCTCGCGCCTGGTCCCAACGGCGAAAACCAAGGGCTCCGAGATGCGCGGACACACGCGGGAACCGGACTGAGGTGGTCGGGCATTGGCAACCGGAGTGGCCGGGCCCTCGGACCTGGACCGAATATGCAGCTTCCCGGTCCTGAATGCGCAGACGGCTTGACGGACCGTTGACGCGCGCCTGACGCGGTGCATATGGTCACCACCGTTCCCGACGGCCAGAATGTCCCCGTGCCGCACCCGACCTGCGGACGCGGTACCGCTGCCATCATCCATCGGGAGGAATTCCATGGCTACCCAGAACCCCCAACTCAGCCATAAGCCCACCGCCGAAGACACTGTGCATGAGGGCCCCGGCATCGACTATCACATTGTCGCGGAGATCAATTCCGTCACTGATTACAAGATCCTGGGCAAATACCACACGGGCCAGTCGGGGGACATGGGCACCTGGTGGCAAATCGAGCGCCCGGACCCTGACATCGACAGTAAATGGGAAGATAACGTCGACAGTGGCTGGGTGCGTGGCGACCATGTGGAGATCGAAGGCGATGTCAGTGGCGTGCGCGTCACCTGGCAGCCCTACACGGCCACCCTGCGTAGGGGCAGTCTGGCCCTGCCTTTTGTACCAAATCCAGAAGAAGATGTCATCCGTATTACCAATGTGTTCGACGATCTGCGTACCCGTGACGACTATACAGATTACGGAGGCGGGCACAACGGCATCGATTGGGCCATGGCGGGCACCGTCTACGCCATGGCAGCTGGACGGGTCGCCGGAATCGTGACCGGGCAGCCGGAGAAAGACGAGAGCGCGGGCTATGGCAACCGTGTCATTGTCCAATCCCCGGGCTTCCGGATCACGTATGCCCACCTGGCGACGGTGACGGTCGCCAAGGGTGACGAAGTCATCCCGTTTGACCCAAACTTGGAAGACAGTGACAATTCAGACCAGAGGAACACCCCGTTGGGGACTGCTGGCCAGACCGGCTTCTCCACCGGCGTGCATCTCCATGCGCACCTGAAGCCTGACTACACCGAGGAGATTCCCGACAACCACAAACACATTGTCGGTGCCGTGAACTTCCAGCAGTACCTGCCGGCAGGCATCTACCACTGGCCCGACATCGCGGCCTTGGATGCCGAAATCAGCGACGCATCGGAGACTGTGCAGGACGGCCTCGTAGACGCGATCGAGCAGTGGATGGATAATGCCCTGCGGGGCGGGACTGACCCAGACAAGCCGCGTCTCCGGGTCACGCGTGATGGAGCCGTCTACATGATCCCACGGGCGGACGCGCGGTTCCGGTACCCCTGCCGGCCCTTCCCTGGAAGCGCCGTGGTTGGCAAGGACAATGCGGTATGGGACCTGCCCCATCCCTTCGCAGAGACCCTTCCCACGCCGGACTGGTGGAAAATCGAGATCAATCGGTCATTCCCGGTCTGTTGGGTGCATACCGCACACACCAGGGAGATTGGTGACCTGCACAAAGTGCCACTGGCCTCGCCATCCTGGTCGGCGAACCTGCCCCGGTACCTGCAAAAGGATGACGACATCAATGTGCGAAGCACTGCGCGCACGCACAAGGATGAGAGTGGTAAACCGGTACCGGATGTCTCGAACACCATTTTGCTGCGGCAGGGCAAGAACGGGAATGATCCTTTCTGGGGCACGGAGGGTGACCTCGTACTGGACAACGAGAATAACCCTATTCGTATCCAGCCGCGCCTCGCGGGTTGGGTGCCTGTAACAGGCCTGGCCTGCGATGCCACTACGGGGGATTACCTTTGGTACGAAATTCCGTACGACACCGATGATTCCTCGGCGCGGGGCTGGGTGCGCGGGGATGTGGTGACAATCAAGGGCATTCTGTCGGAAAAGGAAAAAGAAACTATACCGGCGGCCTTTGCCGACATCGATCCTGTGGTGCCCGAGAGTCCCACAATCGCCGGCGTCGAGACGAAAAAGGAGGTCGTGGCTTTCGTGCACGACCAACCCAAGGACGGTGCCCACAAGATAGCCACGTTGGAAGGCTTTGCGGAGGCGACGGCGCAGTTCTCCCTGTCACCCACCTGGTACCACGTGCGGTTCGGTAGTGCGCAGCGGGGCTGGGTGCGGGCGAACCAGGTAAAGGCACACAACACGGACAGCCTGAACACCGCCCAACCGCGGCTGCGGCGGTGGTCCGGGCACACCGCCACGGTGCCGGTGCGCCGCGGGCCTGCGTCCGGCGAGACCGTGCGCGCCACGATCGCGGCCGACAGCACCGCCTGGCACCGTCTGCTGGGACGGGATGCGGCCTATCCCGGCTGGTGGCAAATCCAATACAACGCCACTATCACGGGCTGGGTGCGGGCGGACGATGCGGTCGAGATCGAGGGCAACCTCAACTCGGCCCCGTCGCCCCAAGTCGGACTGGCCGACCCCGCACAGGCCTGTGTCGTGCGGGCGCAGCCAACCGCCACGGCCACCACCGAGGGCACCATCGAGGCCGGCAGCACCAGTCTCTATCCGATCCTGGAACGGGACGCCAACCCGGCCGCCTGGTATCGAATCCGCTTCAGCAACACCGTCAGCGGCTGGGTGTCCGCCGCCGACGTGCGCCTGCACGGTGACGGCCG
>CAZMKQ010000190.1:0-6816 GCA_964566955.1 uncultured Caldilineaceae bacterium
CAATCTCGTCATCGGCATCATCGGCAGTTTCCAGGTGTTCGTGACCGCCTATGTGGCCACGCAGGGCGGTCCCCTCAATTCAACCCTGTTCTACGTGCTCTACCTGTACCGCTACGGCTTTGAGGAGTTCCGGCTGGGCTATGCCTCGGCCCTGGCCTGGATTCTGTTCCTGCTGGTGCTGGCCCTGACCGTGGTGGTGTTCCGGTCCAGCTCGAGTTGGGTCTACTATGAGAGCGGTGGAGAGCGCTAGCCCCCTGGCACAGGACAGTCCGTCGTGGCGGTACCGCCGTTCGACGCGTCAGGTGCTGCGCATGAGCGCGGTGCATCTGGCCCTGCTCGCCACGGGCTTCCTGTTTCTCCTGCCCCTGCTGTGGATGGTGTCAACGTCGCTCAAGTCGCTGACCCAGCAGGCCGCCTGGCCCCCCGAATGGATCCCCCACCCCTTTGTCTGGCGCAACTACCCGGATGCCGCCGCGTTTCTGCCCCTGGCCCGTTACACCCTGAACTCGCTGACGATTACGGTGCTGTTCGTCATCGGCACATTGCTTTCCTGTCCCCTCATTGCCTATGCCTTCGCCCGCATTCGCTTCCCGGGCCGCGATTTTCTGTTCATCGTCCTGATTGCGACGATCATGCTGCCGGGGGTGGTGCGCCTAATTCCCACCTACCTCATGTTCCGGGCGCTGGGGTTTCTCAATACCTACCTGCCCATGGTCCTGCCCGCCTTTTTCGGGTCGCCGCTGTTCATTTTCCTGCTGCGCCAGTATTTCCGCACCTTCCCCGAAGAACTGGCCGACGCGGCCCGCATGGACGGTGCCTCGGAGATCGGAATCCTGTACCGGATTTTCATGCCGATGTCGGGACCGGCCCTGGCCGTCATCACCATTTTCGCGGTGCAAAGCCAGTGGAACGACTTCGTCGATCCGCTGATCTACCTCAACAAGGAACGGATGCGCACGCTGGCGGTGGGCCTCTACTATTTCCGCGCCTACCAGGACACGACCAACTGGGGTCAGATGATGGCGGCCGCCACTATGATGACGGCGCCCATCCTCATTCTCTTTGCCCTGTTCCAGCGATATTTCATTCAGGGTGTTGCCCTGACCGGCATGAAAGGCTGATGATTCCCATGTCCCACTCCCATGCTTCCGCGGTGCGCCAGTACCATGACCAGGGCTATGCCGTCTGGCGCCGGGTATTGGATCCCGCGCTCATTCGGGAGGCGGACCGGTTTGTGGACTGGATCCTGGCCCGCAATCCCGATACGCGTCCCGAAAACCTGAACTCGCCCCTGACCCGACACGAACCCTTCCTGATACGGCTGGTGGCGGATCCGAGCCTGCTGGATTTGGCCGCCGCCTTTCTGGGTCCGGACATCGCCCTGTACGGTGCCCACTTTCTGTGCAAGCCGCCCCGTGACGGCAAGCCCGTGGCCTGGCATCAGGACGGAGGCTACTGGCCGCTGGAACCAATGGAAGCCCTAACCCTATGGGTGGCCATCACCGCCTCAACCCCGGCCAACGGCTGCATGCGCGTCATTCCGGGCACCCACCGGCTGCCCATGCAGGCACGCGACGAAAACCTCGCGGCGCAGGAGGACGAGATGCTGACCGGCATGGACCAGTCCGTTGTCGATGAAGCCAACGCGGTGGACCTTGAATTGCAGGCCGGGGATGTGTCCGCCCATGACGTCACCATCGTGCACGGCTCCGGAGCCAATCGTTCGGACCAGTGGCGGAAGGCCGTTGCCATTCGCTACATCGCGGCCGGGACGCGGGTCCTGGATCAGTCCCTAGGATCCCAGTTTCTGCTTCGGGGTTCCGCCGTGCCCGGGATCAACGAATACCTTCCATGGCCCAGGTTTCGTGCCGGGCAACACATGCCCTTCACGGGTTGCGAGACCTGGAACAGCAACCTCGCGCAGACGGGAACATAGCAACGCGGCCGGACGTTGACGGGGACCGGGAGCACAGAGCGCAGTACGGGACCGCGGTGACTACAACGTCTTCGTTCCCCAAAATCATATGCGATTCGAACAAACGAGGTACCCGACATGGCTTTGCAATACCAAGGTACGCTGACACCCGATGTGCTTGTTTGCGGAGGCGGTTGCGCCGGCATCGGTGCCACGCTGGGGGCCGCCCGTTCCGGTGTCAGCACCTTGCTGGTGGAATGGGCGGGATTTGCCGGCGGGATCCTGACGGCGGTCGGCCTGCCCTACTTCGACGGCATTGCCGACATCGGTTCGGATCGCATTGTCACGCGGGGAGTGCCCCTCGAGCTGTTCGTTCGCATGGGGGGATGTGAACCCGATGCCACGCACATCCATCCCCACAATCCGGTGGTCAACAACATCGAAGCCCTGAAACTGCTGCTGGATCGCATGCTGCGGGCCGAACCCGAACTGTCCTTCCTGTACCACTCGTTTGTGTGCGGGGTGGAACGCGACGGCGACCGAATCGACACCGTGATCGTCGCCAACAAGGCGGGCCTGCTGGCCGTCAAACCCAAGGTCGTGGTGGACTGCACCGGAGATGCCGATGTCGCGGCCTGGTCCGGGGTCCCCACCGAGAAGCATGCCGAACTGCAACCCCTGTCGCTGCACTTTCGGGTTGGACACGTAAAGCAAACCCCCGAGGTCTTTGGCCGTTGCCGCGCCGCCGTAATCCGGGCCCATGAACGGGGCGAACTGCCCATGTTCTACGGTCCGGGGGTCAGCTTCATGTTTGCGGACGACGAGGTGTACGTGCATGGCATCCGGGTGGCCGCGGACGCCACGGACCCGCATCAACTGACAGCGGCGGAGGTGCAGGGCCGCGAGGATGCCTGGGCCATGTTCGAAGCCTGGAAGGACGAGGTCCCGGAATTCGCCGATGCCTACTTCATTGATAGCGGACCGTGCATTGGGGTGCGCGAGACTCGCCGGATCGTCGGACAGCACGTACTGACCGAAGAGGAAATCACCAGGTCCTGCCGCTTCGACGACGCCATTGCCACGGGATGCTGGTACCTGGATCAGCATCCCAACCGCGCCACCGTGGGATCGGCACAGGACACGCCCAAGGTCCAGCCAACCCCCTACGACATCCCCTACCGATCACTTCTTCCCCGGGAGGTGTCGAACCTTCTCGTCGCAGGCCGGTGCCATTCGGCCACCCAACTGGCGGCCAGTTCCACGCGCGTGGCGACCACGGCCATGGCAATGGGCGAAGCCGCGGGGGTGGCCGCCGCCCTGGCCGTGCGCAGCAAGTCCTCCCTCCCGGAACTGGACCATGTCTGCCTGAGGGACACGCTGGCCCAGCGGGATGCCGGGCCATTTACGGATCACGAACCTGCCACCGTGCGCCGCCACGTACAGATCAAGCGAGGGTTGAAACCAGAGCAGCTTGCATGATGTTCCACCAACATGGCGCAGACGAAAGCAGCACAGTCTCTTGCCGGATGTCGCGTGGCAGCCGTTGAACTGCGCTGTTCCTCGATCTCCCCTGCGGTGATTTGAACGCTGGTGAACCGGTTTGGGGCCCTGTACCCAGCATCCGCGGTGCGTTCGGCGTGACGGGTGGGTGAACCCGCAGGCCGCAATGACCCAAGACACAAAAAACACACGGGGCCGGCCATCGTTGATGCAGGCACGTCGTCATCGACAGGGGTGCTCCCCGTGATTGCAACACACTTGACTCCCATGGTTGTCCAGAGGGAATCGCAGGCTGCGTTCATGCGCCCGCGACACTGCCGCAGCAGCTACTGGGCCGCGTCATCCGCACCCACCTTGGAGCCCCGCTCGTCGTGCCCGTGTCTCTGCTCGTGGGTCGCTGCCACAGCCCGTTCCAACGCTGGTAGTGGCAGCACCCGGGACCGGTCTCGGTTGGGCAATGTACCCTCTCTCATTCGGCACCTTTCCTGTACATTACAGCGATGCCGCGATGCGTCACTTGCCGGACCGATCGATCCGGCACACATTCAGGAAACCCCGGAAGCATCGATAAGCATCATGTTTCCTGACACTTCTCGCCCCATCCTGTAAGTTATGAAGACAGCCAAGGTCACGCGCATCCTGCACAGCCAGGGGTTGCACAAGGCCAAGTTCGATCGGTTGACGCGGGTCGCCGCGCGGTGCGGGCGCGTCCGTGCCGACGCCTGGCAACGCTGCAGCGGCCTGTCCACGGCACAACAGTCGGCCCATGAGATCCGCAACGCCTGGATGGCCGAGGGCTACGACTGGCACGGATTGCCGGCGCGCTTGGGCAAGGCCACCCTGGCAGACGCCTTGGGTGACATCCAAGCCGGCCGGGAAGCCGCCAAGGTGCCGGTCAAGAAGGTCATTCGGCACAGGACCCGCGGCAACCCCGCAGAGCGGCAGCGCCTGTACTCGTTGCTGAAGCGCAACCGCTGGGACGAGGATTCCTTCCTGCACCGCCAAATGCGCAGGAAGTGGCAGGGCGGCACCTCACGCGTGACCAACCAGATCGTGGCCGATGCGGGTTCCTACACCGCCAAGGTCTGGCATGGACGGGCCTGGGTCCATCTGCAGGGCCTGGAACGCGGCCGGCGCATCGCCATCCCGCTCCGGGGCACACACCTGCCCACCGGCACCCTGCGGATCATTCTGCAGGACGACGGCCAGGTGGCCATCCACTACGCCATCGACGAGACCGCCGTATGCAGCACGAAGCCCTGCGGGGATGGCGAACTTGGTGTGGACAAGGGTTACACCGAAGCCTATGCCGACAGCGCAGGCGAACGGCACGGCGAAGGCCTGGGCGACCTGCTGGCCGCGGAGAGCGATGCCCGCAAAGTCAAGGGCCAACGACGCAACCAGCTGCGTGCGATGGAGCAGAAGCACCGCGAGGCCGGACGCATCCAGAAAGCCGACAACATCCGCCGAAACAACCTCGGCAACCAGAAGTGGGATCGCCGGCAGCAGAAGCACACGGCGCAGACGCGCGACTTTCTCTGCCATGCCGCCCACCGCGTCGTCGACCGCGCCGGCACCATCGCCTGCGAGGACCTGACGGCCCCCATGGCGTCGTCCAGGTATCGCCACCGCGACACCAACCGCCGTCTGAGCGGCTGGGTCAAGGGCCTCATGGCCGACACCCTGACCTCGATATCTCGGCGCCGAGGTTCGGCGCTGGTGTTGGTGAACCCCGCCTACACGTCGCAAATCGACTCCCGCACGGGCCTGTTGCAGGGCACGCGTCGCGGGGACCGGTTTTACGGCCTGGACGGAGTCGTGTTGGATGCGGACACCAACGCCGCCCGCAACATCCTGCAGCGCCTGTACGATCCGGAGATTGATCTGTACACGCCCTACCGGGAGGTCAAGCGCCTGCTGTTGGATCGAAGCGGGACACCGGATGGGACTGCTCATCCCGGACTCGAGCCTGCCAGGCAGCCGACGCTGCCCTGACAGGCCGAGAGCGAATTACCTGCCCTTGTTTGTCAAGAACTTACAAGAATTAAGGAACAGCCAACGAGGTTGACCCGTGACCAAGTTCAATGCACTTCTTGGGATTGCAATCTGCCTCACAGTCGCCGTTTCCGTCTCGGGCTGTATCTGGACACCGGAACAGATGCACGCCTACTGGAGCGAAATGGAAGAAGGACCGGCCGAATCAGGAGAGGAGGAAGCCCCTATGGAAGCCATCCGATTTCCCGAGGTGGCAGGACGTGATATCGACGATAACGACTTCGTGGTACCAACGGACTTCTCTGGAGACTTGAACCTAGTGCTGATGGCGTTCACGCGGGAACACCAGAACGATGTCAACACATGGTTGCCACCTGCCCGCGAACTTGAATCCTCGCGGCCAGGATTCCGCGTGTACGAGGTGCCAACCCTGTGGGAGATGAGCTGGTTCCAGCGCAAGCAACTGGACTTCTGGATGTCGGCCGGTATCAAGGATCCCTTGGCAAGGGCCACCACCATCACCTTGTACACCGACCTCCAAGCCATGCAGTCGGCTCTCGAGATCCCCGACCTCGACACCATCCAAGTGCTGCTCGTAGATCGGGACGGCCAGGTGGTGTGGCGCACCGAAGGCACCTACTCCAAGACCAAGTTCGAGGATCTGGCGGCAACACTCATCCACGCCGAGTTGACGAGTGCGGTCTGAACTTTGGCCGACAGACCCAACACCCCCTGACAACGATGGACCTGATCCCTGTTCCTGGTCCGACAGTTCAAACGGCTCCCGAAAACAGGCAGACAGTTTCACCGCAACCCTACAGCGGAGACGCCCCCAGCAACAGCACAACCCCCTCCTTACTCCGGCTCGGCAATGGGCCTCTGAACTCCTTCAACAAACACCTGGAAACCCTGAGGCCAATTCCGCTTGACATCCGCCCAGCTTCCCAAACGTCTTGCTGCTTCCGTCTTCCCAAACGGCCCCGCCCATGTAGCCACTTCATCGGATGGCTTCCTGACAGAGTCGGGGTTCCAAAACCGGACTTTCGCTTGGTGTCGAAGTACCTGAGGACTGTCATAGGCTTCTGACAACGCCACGAAATCACCCAGATACCTTCCTTCAAGCTCCAGGTACTCGATCCTTACCAATACATTGTCGCGGCCGATCTCTTTGCAGGAATCAACGATCCGTTCCTTTATTGCATGGCAATCCCGTCCATCGCTGTCTCGCACAATCACGAATCGATCACCAGGCACATGCCAATTCCTTAACGTTACAGGAACACTGCGCTCCAAGTCAGACCAGCCGTCATACGTCACGCACTGAAAAACCAGCTTTGGGAAAAGTAACTATCACTGCAACGAGAGGTTAGGGTGGCTGCTCCGCGCGGCGGCGTGCGTGGGAACGG
>CAZMKQ010000191.1:0-6789 GCA_964566955.1 uncultured Caldilineaceae bacterium
CAATAGCCTTGTGGGTGCCAAATAAGCCGTTTGATTGTAAGCACATTTGTGCAATGCCCCTGTCAAGGTTTCTGGGTGGGCTATCCCACCCATTCCGAGCCTTTGTTGAAGTTGGTAAAGTCCGCGGGTTCTAACATCAGACTCTGGGGCGGGTTGCCGCGATCCGCGGCGGCATAACGCTTGAAGCCCGGCCAAACACCCTTGACCGGGTGGTGAATTAACCCGGCAGTATCAAGGGCATCCAAGCGCTCCCGCACACCGTCCATGCGCCGGTAGCCGGGGATGAAGTGCCGTTCAATGTACTTTGCGTAGTGTCCGGCCTTGGGCGGTGCCCAGTGCCGCCCTCTGGCCGAGACGTCATAGCCATGCCAAGGTTCTCCGGATTCCCCGTAGCGCACGTTAGGCCCGGTCAGATTCTTTGATCTGACCGGGCTTCTTTCATCGGTCTGTAGATAGGCCTTTCTGATTTCCGTATCCGTCTTGGGCACGGCCACGGCCTGCCCGCTCCAGGTCCACGTCCGTCCTTTGACATAGTAGAGAATGTGGTCTGCGTTCCGGCCAAAACGCCTGGGGTCGTTGTGGGCTGTGGACCTGCGCCACGTCAGGTGGTTGCAAAACCGTCCCGCACCAAAAATCGCGTCCATCAGCACCTTGAGATAATGGCTGGCCGTGTCGTCGCAGTGGAGGTAGAGGCTGCCCGTTTCCTTCAGGAAACGATGCA
Organism: uncultured Caldilineaceae bacterium; assembly: GCA_964566955.1. Lineage (GTDB taxonomy): Bacteria > Chloroflexota > Anaerolineae > Caldilineales > Caldilineaceae > Bin34. The sequence continues at coordinate 722 of CAZMKQ010000191.1, forward strand.
TTTCCTGGATGCGGACAGCCATCATGATCAGATAGGACTTCATGCCCTTGCCGTGGGCCGGCCGGGCCGCGTCGATGATGCCGTAGAGGGCCGGATGCAACTCCGCAATCATGCCGTGCCAGGCATCATCCGTGTCGTCCAGGGACCAGGTGTCCTTGAAGACCGCGCCCGCGGCTGCCGAGCCAATGGAGGCGGCATAATCGCGGTTCGAGTTGAAGGCGGGTCGAGATAGATCAGGTCCACGGAGGCGCTGTTCAGGCCGCGCATGATGTCGAGGTTGTCGCCCGTCCACAATGTCCGGTTCGCCCCGTTGGCGGTCATGACTGATGTGCGAACAGAAGATCGCCGATGGCTCTCTGGCTGATTTGCCATATCGAATGTCGCTGGCCCTGGACCAACAAGTTACAGGCCAGTGTTTGCCCATTCCAGCACTGCTCCACTTCAAACAAGAGCTTGTTCTTGCGGTACACCTCTATCGCAGTGGCCGTGAGTTTCAGCCACACATAATCGTTGCCCTCTCCATACCGAACCTGATCGTCCGCCGAAAGTCCCACCCCGAACGTCCCGCGGTCTTTCCGCGAATGTCCAAAGGTACCGCTGGGCCGCATCTCGGGGTCGAGATCATTAAACCTTTTGACATCACACTTGATGACGTCCACGAGCTGATCGAACACGCCCTGTCGCGTGCAGGACGCCCGCAACGCCACCCAATTCTGCTGCCTGCGTTCTTCCTCGGTCATGACCGCGCTCCCGAATCCAGTCCGTTGTCGGCCTTGAGTGCCGCGTAGGTGAGACGCTTGCCGGACATGCGGACCGCGGCCCGTGCCATCTGGTCCTGCGTGTCCCGCCGGCGCACATTGTGGCGACCGGCAAACTCCGTCGCGTAGCGGTCAAGATGCTTGGGGCTGATCTTGTGGTAGGTGCCCTGGTAGCCCCGCTTCAGCACCGCCCAGAAGCTCTCGATCCCATTCGTGTGCGCCATGCCGTTGACGTACTCGCTGACGCTGTGCTTGAGCCGGTTCAAGCCCGCGTAGGCACTGGCCTCGTCCGTGTAGACCGTAGCCGCGTCGTCGGTGTGCGTGTGCACGAAAGCCTACAGGGTCTTGGCATCTGTGCGCGCCACCACCCGGTCCTTGATCCCGGCCACGGCCGTCTTGTCCGCACCCCCGCGCCCGGTCAGTTCCGCCCGCTTGTGGGCGTGCATGTTCCTGGCCTTGCCGCCCATGTAGGTTTCGTCCGCCTCGACGGGGCCGGCCATGCGCTCGGTTTCGTCGTTCCAGACCTCGCGGATGCGGTGGGCCAGATGCCAGGCCGACTTCTGGCTGATCCCCAATTCGCGGTGCAGCTTCATGCTGGACACGCCCTTGAGGTTGGTGCTGTAGAGGTAGAACGCCAAGGCCCACTTGCCCAGCGACAACTTCGAGTTGTGCATGATCGTGTCGGTCTTGACGGTGAAGTTGGCCGTGCAGCCCTTGCAGTGGTACTGCGGGGTCTGACGCTTGCCTTTGCGGGTGGAGATGGCGTCGCTGTCGCACTTGGGGCAGCGAATGCCGTCGGGCCAGCGGCGTGCCACAAACCCCAATTGGAATGCGATTGCCCTGCCTGGCCGGGGCCGCCATCACCTTTGCGAATCGGTGGTGCAGGTTATACTTGACGACCAGCATATGATCGCCTCCTGTCGGCGGAGCCCGGCACCGGTATCAACTCCAGCGGCAACGCCTACTCCTGCACCCGCGTCTACATCACCCCTACTACAGAGGTAAAATCATAATGTCAAAAAATACAACTACCGGAGTCTACGCAGGTCTGTTTGGCGGATCCGTGTTTGGCATCATGATGGCGGTCGGGGGTATGTTCCCCATGATCAGCGGCATGATGGGAATGGACAATGCCCTGGTTGGCTTTGTGCTGCACCTGATCATTTCGGCCGTTATCGGTGCCATCTTCGGCTTGGCCTTGGACACCATGGTGATGCAGGGTCCGGGCATGAGCCTGTTGACAGGCGGAATCTACGGCATCGTCTGGTGGGTTCTGGGACCGTTGCTGATTATGCCGCTGGCGATGGGCATGCCTGTGTTTCAGATCCAGGCCATGATGGGGAGTCTCTTTGGGCACATCATGTTTGGCATCACCATGGGCACAATCTACTTCCTGTTGAGGAAACTTCCCGCCAGTTGAAGCCCAGACAGGGAATTCGTGGAGTGGTCAATACCATGACGGCCCTGTACTGGACACAGAACCGTTGCGCTCCATGGCTACAGAGCTTTGAGAAAGTGCTTGTCGATCCGACGAGTCCATCGGCATCCGGCCGCGATGCTCCCCCAAAAACAACCGGAAAACCGCCATCAGGCCAGGATCGGGGCAGTATAGCTGGATTGTGTTCGCTCCTGCGCTGTGGCAGTTCTTTGGACAACCCCGACCTGAATCCGTTAACTGCCTTGACCTAATCATGGTCAGGACGGCCCATGTGCTCCGGTTTGCGCCCGGATCAAGCTGTGCAGGAGGTCAGACCCACGTCCGGGGTCGGCCTCCATTCGCAATAGCCAGAACCGCCGCCTGAACAGATGTCAAGGGCAAAACGGCCGACACACTCACCGCAATATCCCGGCGCAGGGCTCCGCCGGCATTGATCAATCCAATCTACAACTTCGCGAACGGACTCCTGGACGGGCCTGCTGCGGGAACGGGCAACCCTTTCCCCATCAACCCATGCCCCTTACAGGGCCAAACAATACCGGGTGAAGCAAAGGTCCGAGGGTCAGGAGCCGACCGACAGAAACTGTTCGGAGGCGGTGGTGGCCCACTCGATGAGGGGATCCGGATACAAACCAATCCAGAACACCACCAGAGTGCAGACGACCAGAACAGCCCCCATGCCAATCGGCATGCTTACGGGTTCGGCATCGGTTTCGCGTTCGCCGAAGTACATGACCCGCACCACGTTGACGTAGTACCAGGCCGCAATGCCGGCATTGACAACCCCGGCCCCCGCCAGCCAGAAGTACTGCCGCTGCACCGCCGCACCGAACACGAAGAACTTGCCCCAGAAACCGGCCGTCGCCGGAATGCCCGCCAGGCTCAGCAGAAACACCGTCAACATGACGGCCAGTGCGGGCGCCCGCCGATACAGGCCTTCGAAGGCGCCGATGTCGGTGCGGCCGACCCGTTCCTCAAGCACCATGACCACCAGGAAGGCACCGACGTTCGTGAACATGTAGGCGATCAGATAGATGAGGAGGCCGTTGATGCCGTCCATGTAGCTTTCCGTGCCCGCAGCCACCGCGGTGATGCCGATCAGAAGGTACCCGGCGTGCGCCACCGAACTGTACGCCAGCATGCGCTTGACATCCTGCTGGCGCAGCGCCATCAGGTTGCCCATGGTCATGGTCAGGATGCTGAAGCCGGCCATAATCGGCACCCAGTCCACCAGCAGCGCGTTCATCGACACCACGAAGACCCTGGCGGTGACCGCCAGGCCGATGGCCTTGGAGGCTGTCGAGAGATAAATCGTGACCGGGGTCGGGGCACCGTCGTAGGTATCGGGTGCCCACTGGAAAAAGGGGGCCAGCGTGGCCTTGAAACCCAGGCCCACCATCACGAACATGGTGGCCGGAAGCAGCGCGGGCGCCAGTACGGACGGATCGTTGGCAGCAATATGGGCGGCAATCTCCTTGAGGTCCAACGTGCCGGTGGCACCGTACACGAAGGTCATGCCATAGAGCATGGCGGCCGAGGCCACCGCACCGTAGAGGAAATACTTCAGTCCCGCTTCGGCACTGCGCTGGTTGTCGCGCAGGAACCCGGCCAGCAAATAGCTGGTAATGGACAGGAATTCGATGGCCACGTACAGCATGATCAGGTTGGAGGCGGACAGGGCCGCACTCATGGCCAGGGTCACCCAGACGAAGAAGCTCCAGAACTCGCCGCGCCGTTCCGTGCGCTTGTTCATGTAGGTGCTGCCGGCCATCGTGATCAGGATCATGACCAAAATGATCGGTGCCTTGAGCAGGGCCGCGAAGAGATCGATCTCCAGCATGTTGAGGACGATGACCGGCTTCTGGGCCACCTCCAACTCGAAGAAGGCGTAGGTCTGGAACAGCGACGCCACAAAGGCCGCACTCAGCGTGAAGAGTGCGAGCGTGGCATAGCCCCGACCGCTGTCCGTGCGGTCGCGCACGAACACATCGATCAGGAAAATGACCAGACCGCCCGTGAAGAGGAGGATTTCAGGTGCCAGCAGGCTGAACTGTTCCACGACAGGTGTTTCCTGGAAGATCGAAGGGAAAGTCTCTGCGGACCTGTCAGCTCGGACCGGTGATGAACATGATCAGGCGGACCGAGGCGGTGTTGAAGAACGAGAGCAGCCAAGTGGGATAGATGCCGATCACAAACATGCCAATCACCAGGGGCCACAGGGTCAGCTTTTCGAAGAACACCATGTCGGTCGGACCGTCGGCATGCCGTCCGTCCACGTCGGTCCAGTGATCCAGTTTCGTGCTGTCGTACTCGCCCAGGAACACGTTCTGGATGATCCGCCACAGGATGTACACGGCCGTCATCACGATGCCGATGGTCCCGAAGGCGGCCCAGATGGGCACAATCGCAAACGCGCCGCGGAAGGTGAAGAACTCCGCCCAGAAGCCGGCCAGGCCCGGCAGGCCCAGGCTGGCGAAGGCGGTAACCAGCATGATGCCGTAGAAGTAGGGGGTCTTGGCGCTCAGGCCCCCGAACTTCGAGAGGTCGCGGGTGTGCGCCCGCTCGTAGATGATCCCCACGAGCAGGAACAGGGCCCCGGTAATGATGCCGTGGTTGAACATCTGCAGGGTCGCGCCATTCAGGGCCATGACGGCGCTGTCGTAAATCTGGCCCGACGTGACCGCATCGCTGAACTTGCCGGCGACCGCATTCAGGCCGTCCGGGGTCAGCACCAGCGCTGCGGCGCCGATGCCCAGCATCACGTAGCCCATGTGGCTGACCGAGCTGTAGGCAATCAGCCGCTTCAGATCGCTTTGGGCCACACAGACAAACGCGCCGTAGACGATGGCCACGGCCCCCACGGCAATGACCGCCCAGGCCCAGTGCTGGCTGGCCTCGGGAAAGGTTGGCAGGACAATGCGCAGAAAGCCGTAGGCTCCCAGCTTGAGCAGAACCCCCGCCAGGATCACACTACCCGCCGTCGGCGCCTCGGTATGGGCATCCGGCAGCCAGGTGTGGAAGGGGAAGCTGGGCACCTTGAAGGCAAATCCGAGGAAGAAGCCCCAGAAGGCTAGGCTGCCCAGCAGAAGACGGTTGTGGTCGTCCAGCTGCATGAACGGCTGGGCCTCGGCCGCCATCAGGATGTCGAAGGTGCCGGTCGCAAGATAGGTCAGCAGAATCGCCAGCAGCATGGCCACCGACCCGACCAGGGTGTAGATGAAGAACTTGATGGACGCATAGCTGCGATTCTCACCGCCCCAAATCCCGATCAGGAGGTACATCGGAACCAGGGACACCTCCCAGAAGAGGTAGAACAGCACGTAGTCCAGCGCCATGAACACGCCCAGCATGCTCAGTTCCAGCAGGTGGAACATTACGAAGTACTCCCGCACGCGGGTGCGGATGGTGCGGGCGCTGTAGTACAGGCTGAGGGTGGACAGCAAGGTCGTGAGGAATATCAGGGGCAGGCTGAGGCCGTCGACCGCAATCCGGAAGTTCGAGTTCAGCATCGGGATCCACGGCGCGGAAATCTCGCCGTACAGTTCGCCGGCGTCCCGGTCATAGGTCAGCATCAACCAGGCACTCAGAACCAGCGGCACAAGGCTGAACAGGATCGACGACCAGCGGATGGCCCGGTCCGTGCGGCTGAACACCAACACCCAGATGCCGGCCATCAGCGGCATGAAGAGGGTTGCAAACAATGCCATCTGGCTCGCATTGGCCATTGGCCCGACCTCCTAACTCTGTTCCTTTTTTCCTACAAGTTCTTGACTCGCGGGGTTCGGGCTATTCGCTCTCGGCCTGCCAGGCAGCCGGCGCTGCCTGGCAGGCTCGAGTCCGGGATGAGCAGTCCCATCCGGTGTCCCGCTTCG
>CAZMKQ010000192.1:0-607 GCA_964566955.1 uncultured Caldilineaceae bacterium
CATTCTGCGCGGCTTCCCCTTTTTTGGTCAACTCCCAATTCCACATTAGGCGTTTCACATGAAGTTCATACACAACTTTGGGGTACCTTCAGGGACTTGACCGCCGGCATCCGGCCGGCGGGAACCGTGGCTGCATCGGGTCCGCGGGCCACTTGCCGTTTGAATGCCGTTTGGCGCATAACCTATACTCACAGGCGGGCAGGCAGGTTACCCTGCCGGGGTGCATGCGTGCCGGCGGAAATCGAACAAGTCCCACACTCGGCGCACGGTCCACCGATCCCCGTACAAATCGACCAGGAGACCTGGTTGGCTGAAGCCCGCGGTTTCGCACAAGGAGAACCTATGACTATGACAAGAGTTAGATGGCTCCTCTTGCCCATCCTGTTGATGCTCATGCTGTCGGGTTGCGCACCGCGCAGCTTTGGCGGCGATACGGCCGCGGCCGCCGAGATCGGCGGCATGGTGCTGGACCTGCCGTCCATCGTTCTGGATGTCGACAGCACCGGCGCGGTCTCCTCCGAACAAATCCCGCTGGACCTGATTCCCGGTCTCGGCGGCATCACCCTGCCGGAAGACATCGTGGCGGCCTTCGTCAGCAACGGCAACC
>CAZMKQ010000192.1:617-6642 GCA_964566955.1 uncultured Caldilineaceae bacterium
GTACCTGCAGATTGAGACCCATCCGAACGGCCTGGTCCTGTTCCTGGACGGCAAGCCCTTCTTCGGTTCCGTGTTCTACGACGACGACGTCCTGAACACCCTGGGTCCGGTGCTGGAAATTCTGACGGCCAGTCCCGACGAGGCCGGCGACGAGGCCGCGGCCGCCGAGGAGGAGGCCGAGGAACCGGATCTGGTGGCGACCATGCTGCCGGTCCTGCGCAACGTCGGGATGGGCGTCACCCTCCGTTTGCCCGTGGCCGAGGGGACTGCCCGGCGCGACATACCCAGCATCCGGGGCTATACGAGAAAGACGGCTGCCGACATGGCCAGGATCAGGCGGGAGGAACAGTCCCTCCGCGTCAACGAGGTGCCCATCCAGGTGGCCCCGGACGGGAGCCTGAGCACGTCCAACTTCCTGGTCAGCATCATGCTGTCCCAGCTGCCGCCCGGTGTGGGCCTCCCCGAATCGGCCCTGGAGGGTCTGAACGAGCGAGGCATCACCTCGTTGACCCTGGCCACGCGCCCCGTGGGCCTAACGGTTGGCATCAACGGCAATCGGTTGCCCACCATGCTGTGGGACAGCGGTGAACTGGACAACGTCCTGGCCTGGGGTTCGGATTCCGGGTACCTGGCCGAAAACGTTCCCGAATTGTCGCCCCAGGTGTTGGGGATCGTTGTGCCGTTCCTGACGGGCAGTCCGTTCAACATCGAGTTGATCCTGCCCGGTGGCTGATGCGGCCCTTACGGCCACGCACCTGAAAAAAGCAGGGCCGCCGCAAGGCGGCCCTCGTCGTTGAGGGACTGCGTGGCGACCCGGCCGGCGGTTCCGGGGCCCGGCCGGGAACGGGCAGGACGCGGCCCACCGGAATGGTCGGAGTGGATCGGACAGGACTCGAACCTGCAACCCCGGAGTTATGAGCACCTTGCTCTGCCATTGAGCTACCGATCCGCAGAGCGGGTAGCGGGAATCGAACCCGCATATTCTGCTTGGAAGGCAGACGCTCTACCATTGAGCTATACCCGCACGACCCGGCCGGGAGAAGCCGGACTTCAGGTCGGGGAGAGAGGATTTGAACCTCCGACCCCAGCGTCCCAAACGCTGTGCGCTAACCGGGCTGCGCTACTCCCCGACGAGAGGACGCCGATTCTACACTACCACCGCCGGACCGGGAGATTGCGGGTCGCCGGGCCCTGTTCCGGATTTGCTGATTCTGGTTCGTGCGGCCGACGGTGCGCCGAGCGTGCATGGTCCTCTGTCCTGATGTCGGATCGTGGGGGTTGCCATCCGGTGCAGGAGGTGGAGTTCCGCTTCCGACCCGCCCCAACTGCCTGCCGGCTGTGCAGGGGCTGGGGAGACTGCGTCACGGGTCCTTCCACAATCGTCCGCACACGGTTCCGGGGTTGTGGGCATGTACCATTGGGACCTGTATGTCTGACTTGACAGCCGCATATCTTGTTCACGGGTTGTTGAGGTCTCCAACAAGAATGCCTCTCGCCGTGCATCGGCCCCCGTCCCCCGGTCCGGCCGGACACGGTTGGTTGTCCCGTGTGCTTCCGGCAGGCGCATGGGGCGGCACGGGGTCGGATGTCAAGTCCGGTCCATATGTCCCGTACCATTCAACAGCCTCGCGCCCTCCTTGGACTGTCAGGACCCGGCTCCGATCCCAACCGACATGAACGACCATACGCTCCGGTTGCTGGAATTCGACCGCGTGCGCCGGCAGCTGGCCGATCTGTGCCATTACAGCGGCGGCATCGAACTGGCCCGCAATCTGCAGCCGGGCCGCCGCCTGGCATCCATCCAGATGCAGCTGGACCTCACCTGTGAGGCCTACGCCTTCCTGGCGGAGCAGCCCGCGCCTCCGTTCGGCGGTGTCACGGATGTGGCGGAACTGTTGTCCAGGGCCACGCGCCGGTCACTCCTGCTGGGCGCCGAGTTGCGCGACATCCGGATCCTGCTGGATCGGACCGCCGCGCTGCAGAAGGTGTTTGGCAGTCAGGCAGAGGAGTACCCCGGCCTGGCCGCACTGGCCGCGCGCCTGCAGCCGTGTCCGCGGCTGGGCGCCGCGATTGCGGAGGCCGTGGACGAACAGGGGTCAATTCAGTCCGGTGCCTCGCCCCTGTTGTCCTCACTGCGCAACCGCATCCGGATTGCCCAGGGCCGGCTGTCCCGGACCTTGGAGGGGGTGGCTTCCAACACCCGGCTGGCTCCCTATCTTCAGGACGCCATCGTCACCCAGCGGCAGGGCCGCTATGTCGTCCCGGTGAAGGCCGAATACCGCGGCAAGGTGCGCGGAATTGTTCACGATCAGTCGGCCAGCGGCGCCACGGTGTTCGTGGAGCCCTTCCAGGTCGTGGAACAGAACAACGAGTTGCGCGTGCTGCTGGCCGAGGAGGAGGCGGAGATCAGGCGCATTCTGACGGTGCTGACAGCCCAGGTGGCCGAAGCGGCCGCGGACATCGGCCACAACAACAGTGTGCTGGCCGAGCTGGATTTCACCCTGGCCAAGGGACGGCATGCCTGGGATCTGGCATGCACCGCGCCGGAGCTGCTGGCGCCGCCCGAATTCACGGTGCCCTACGCCGAGCGGGTGGACGGGGATGTGCCGGAAGCCCCGTCCCTGGGCCATCCCGGAACCTGCATCTGGCTGCGCAAGGCCCGCCATCCGCTGTTGCCGCGGGACGAAGCGGTGCCCCTGGACTTCGAACTGGGGCCGGAAACGACTCCGGCCGGCCACCGTCCCGCCCATGTCGTGGTGATCACGGGTCCCAACACCGGGGGCAAGACCGTGGCCCTCAAGACGGTGGGCCTGTTGCAGCTGATGGCCCAGGCCGGCCTCATGATCCCGGCCGGTTCGGGCAGCCGCCTGACGGTCCTGCAATCCGTCTGGGCGGACATCGGGGACGAGCAAAGCATCGAGCAGAACCTCAGCACCTTCTCCAGCCACCTGACGAACATTGTCGGCATCCTTGAGGCCGCCGCCCCGGACAGCCTGGTGATCCTGGACGAGATCGGAGCCGGTACCGATCCGGAGGAAGGCTCGGCCCTGGCCCTGGCCCTGCTGGACCATCTGCGGCGCCGGTCCGTCACAACCCTGGCCTCCACCCACTTCAGCGAAATCAAGCTGTACGCCCACAGCACGCGCGGCGTCTCGAACGCGGCCATGGAGTTTGATGTGGAGTCCCTGCGCCCAACCTACCGGCTCACCATGGGTTTGCCCGGGAAGTCCAACGCCCTGACGATTGCCCGGCGGCTGGGGCTGGACCGGGATGTGGTCGCCCAGGCGGAAGGGCACGTGCAGGCCGACGTCGCCAGTGCCAACTCCATGTTGGAGGACATCCGCAAGGCGCGGCAGCAGGCCGTCGAGTCCCGGGCCGAGGCCGCGCGGGAAAGGGAGCTGGCGGAACTGGCGCGCAAGGAACTGATGCTGCGCCTCAGTTCGGTCGAGGAGGATCGACAAGCCGTCCTGGCCGAAACCAAGGCCGAAATGGAGGGTCTGCTGGCGGAAACCCGGCGCGAAGTGTCCCGGCTGCGCAGGACGGCCCGCAACCCAATGCGGCCGGACGGATTGGGGAAACGGACCGGATCCCGATCCGCGCCCGCATCCGAGACCGAGAAGGACCTGGCCGCCCTGGCGGCCAAGGTGCCCGCGGCCGCACCGGTGGGCATGCGGTCGACGCCTCTGAGAGTGTCCGGACAAATCGCCGTGGGTGATACGGTATGGGTGGGCCGTCTGCAAACCACTGCCAAGGTGACGGCCCTGCTGCCGGACGGCAAGCGGGCCGAGGTGCACGCCGGCGGCATGCGCTTCAAGGCCAAACTGCCGGAACTGGAACTGCGCAGCCGCGCACAGGAGGAGCCGAAGCCGGCGGCCGTGATGACAACGACCAGGACGGCAGTCCGCGACGTGGCGACGGAACTGGATATCAGGGGCGCACGGGTCGAGGCCGGGGTGGAGACGGTGAACCAGTACCTGCACGATGCCTGGGAGTGTCAGTTGCCCTGGGTGCGGGTCATTCACGGAAAGGGAACCGGGCAACTGCGGGCGGCGATTCGGGATCTGATGCGGCGGCATCCCCACGTGGCCGGCATACGGTCCGGCGAGGTCGGCGAAGGCGGCGAGGGTGTAACCGTGGCGACCATCGGCAAGGACTAGGGGGTGGGTCCGTGTGGCGACACTTTCTCGGCGACCTGATTCTGCTTCTGGCCATCCTCCTGGCCATCTATGTGGGCGTAGTCCTGCAGTTCTTTGGCTAGCCGGCCGGCAGTGCCTGTGACGGACATGCAAGGACTGCCGCTCGATGCGGAGGAGGTGCGTCCGTTCTATGCCGATGCCGATCCGATCCACGATTTCGACCATGTGATGCGGGTGGCCGCCCTCGGTTGGCACCTGGCCCGGACGGAGGGGGCCGATCCCGAAATTGTGCGCACGGCGGCACTCTTGCACGATGTGCCCGTCGCCGGGACGGCGAGGGAGGAACACCATGTGGTCGCCGCGGAGCAGGCGTCGGACTTTTTGGTCCGGCGGGGCGTGCCGACTGCGGCCGTCGATCTGGTGGTGGACTGCATCAAGGGACATCGCTACCGCAACCGCGGTGTCGCCCGGACCAGCCTTGAAGCCAAGTGCCTGTACGACGCCGACAAGATTGATGTGCTGGGCGCGATTGGCATTGTCCGCGCCTTTGCCTATGCCGGTCTCCATGGCCATTCGCTCTGGCACTGTGGCACCTTCGCCGCTTCGGAACAGGATCTCGCCGCAGGAACATGGCCGGCCACGCCGGCCCTTGAATGGCGAACCAAGCTGGACCGGCTGGTCGACTCGATGCACACGGCCAGCGGCCGCGCGCTGGCCGCGCAGCGGCATGCCGTGGCCCTGCGGTTTTGTGAATCCCTGCAGGCCGAGTATCTACAGGCGCTGTCACCCAACCCATTGAACCCGCAGGGAAGGAGTCAAAATGTCATCGGTTAGCGAGCACAGGGCCCGGGCCGAAGGTCTGGGTGCGGTTTCCGTAGGTGTCCTGACAGTGAGCGACACGCGCGATCTGACGACCGACAAGAGCGGTCAACTGATCCTCGATCTGGTGGCCGAGGCCGGACACAACACGGCGGAGCGCCGGCTGGTGCGGGATGAACCGGCACAGATCCGGGATGCCGTCCTGGATCTGTGCCGGGCGGGCTTGGGCGCCGTGCTGTCCAGCGGCGGCACCGGCATCGGCGCGCGCGACCAGACCTGCGACGTGGTCCGGCCCCTGCTGGAGAAGGAACTGCCCGGCTACGGTGAACTGTTCCGGATGCTGAGCTGGGAGGAGGTGGGTTCGGCGGCGATGCTGTCGCGCGCCGTGGCCGGGACCGTGGGCCGGACGCTGGTGTTCTGCATGCCCGGTTCGTCCAACGCCGTGCGCCTGGCCATGACCCGGCTCATTCTTCCGGAACTCCGCCATCTGGTGCACGAACTCCGTCGTTGAGCACCAGCCGGGCCGCGGAGCCGTGTGCGGGTCCGTCCACTCCCCAGGTGCGCCGCACGATGTACAGGGGGCGGCCCTTGACTTCGTCGTAGATGCGGCCCAGGTAGGCGCCGATGATGCCGAGGAAGATGAGTTGGACCCCGCCCAGCAGCAGGACGCTGACCAGGGTCGTGGCCTGGCCGCCCAGGGCGTTGATGCCGCTCACGCGCAGGACGATGACGGCCAGGATGCCGGCCAGGGCCAGCAGGGCCAGCAGGAATCCCAGATAGGAGGCCATGTAGAGGGGCTGGTAGCTGAAGCCGGTAATGGCGTCCAGCATGATGCGCAGCATGGACCGCAGTGGATACTTGGTTTCCCCGGCGTAGCGTTCGGCGCGGTCGAAGCGGACCCCCGTCTGCCGGAAGCCTACCCAGCTGCTGAGACCGCGCATGAACCGGTGCCGTTCGCCCATGCCGCAGAGCACATCCACCACCTGCCGATCCAGCAGGCGGAAGTCGCCGGTGTCCAGCGGCAGGTCCACCCGCATCAGGGAACGCATGAGGCGGTAGAAGAGACTGGA
>CAZMKQ010000193.1:0-6514 GCA_964566955.1 uncultured Caldilineaceae bacterium
CCTGGGCGATGAAGCGCATGAAGTTGACGACATGTTGGGGATCGCCTGTGAACTTCGCCCGCAGTTCCGGATTCTGGGTGGCGACGCCCACCGGGCAGGTATCCAAGTGGCAGACCCGCATCATGATGCAGCCCAGGGCGACCAGCGGGCTGGTCGCGAAACCGAATTCCTCGGCACCCAACAGCGCCGCGATGGCCAGGTCGCGGCCCGTCTTCAACTGGCCGTCGGTCTCGACGACGACGCGGCTGCGCAAATTGTTGATCAACAGGGTCTGATGCGTTTCGGCCACGCCCAGTTCCCACGGCAGGCCGGCATGTTTGATGCTCGTCTGCGGGGATGCTCCCGTTCCGCCGTCGTGACCGCTGATCAGAATGACATCGGCATGGCCCTTGGCGACCCCTGCCGCGATCGTGCCCACGCCCACCTCCGACACCAGCTTCACGTTGATGCGGGCGTGGTGGTTGGCGTTCTTGAGGTCGTGGATCAACTCCGCCAGATCTTCGATCGAGTAGATGTCATGGTGCGGAGGCGGCGAGATCAGGCCGACCCCGGGCGTGGAGTGCCGCACCTCGGCAATCCAGGGATACACCTTTTTGCCGGGCAACTGACCCCCTTCGCCCGGCTTGGCCCCCTGTGCCATCTTGATCTGCAACTCCCTGGCGTTGACGAGATAGTAGCTTGTTACGCCAAAGCGGGCGGATGCCACCTGCTTGATGGCACTGTTCTTGGAGTCGCCGTTCGGTTCCAGGACGTAACGGGCCGGGTCTTCCCCGCCCTCGCCGGTATTGCTGCGCCCGCCAATGCGGTTCATGGCTATCGCCAGCGTCTCGTGCGTCTCCTTGCTGATCGAACCGTAGGACATGGCTCCGGTCTTGAAGCGTCTGCAGATCGACTCCACCGGCTCCACCTCTTCGATGGGTATGCTCGACGCGCCGTCCAAGTCAAACTCCAACAGACCGCGCAGGTTGCACCATTCCCTGTTCATGAGGTCGATGTCCTGCGTGTAGGCCTTGAACGAGACGTAATCCTCGGTCCGAACCGCCTTCTGCAGCAGGTGCACCGTGCGCGGGTTGAACAAGTGCAGTTCGCCGTCCTTGCGCCACTGGTAGTCGCCTCCGGGTGCAAGCAGCTGGCCTTCCCCGTCTCCAGTCCCGTTTTCGGGCACCCGGGGCGCACTGCCGTTCATCTGATCCGGCGCAAAGAGACGCACGGGATAGGCGCGGTCGTGGCGCATCTTGATCTCAGCGCATATCTCCGGCAGGTCGATCCCCTCCACCCGACTCGCGGTCCAAGTAAAGTACTTGTCGACCACATGCTGGCTGAGACCGAACGCCTCGAAAATCTGTGCGCCGCAATAACTCTGGATCGTCGAAATGCCCATCTTGGACATCACTTTGACGACACCTTTGACCGCAGCCTTGACGTAGTTGTAGACCGCCGTGTCGTGGTCGATCCCCACCAGCAGCCGATTCTCAATCATCTGAGCCAGCGTTTCCATCGCCAGATACGGGTTGACGGCCGTCGCGCCGTAGCCAATCAGCAGGGACAGGTGATGCACCTCGCGCGGTTCGCCGGATTCGACCACCAGCGCCACCCGCGTGCGCGTCTCGTTGCGAATCAAATAGTGGTGCAGTCCGGAGGTTGCCAACAACGCCGGGATCGGCGCCGTGCCGGGGCCAACGCCCCGGTCCGAAAGGATGAGGATGTTGACGCCTTCGTCAATGGCCTGCGTCGCCGCCTGGAACAGATCCTCGAGTGCCTGCTCCAGTGCCTTCTCCCCACCGTGGATGTCGAAGAGCATCGGAAGGGTCCGGGCGCGGAATTCCTGTACGCCGCTTTCTCCGACATGGCGGATCTTGGCCAACTCGCGGTTGGTAAGGATCGGGTGGCGCAACTTGAGTTGACGGCAGTTCTCCGGCTTGGTTTCAAGCAGGTTCAACTCCGCGCCCAGCATCACCTCGGTGCCCGTCACCAGTTCTTCGCGGATGGCATCGATGGGCGGATTGGTCACCTGGGCGAAAAGTTGTTTGAAATAGTTGTACAGCAGCTGTGAATGATTGGACAGGGCCGCGGCCGGCGTATCGTTGCCCATCGCACCCAAGGCCTCCACACCGTCGGTCGCCATCGGTGCCAGCAGGATGCGCAACTGCTCGAACGTGTAGCCGAATACCTGCTGCCGTTCGAGCAGCGTATCGTGTTCCACGCCCGGCACCTCGACATCGGGCTGCGGGATTTCATCCAGGCTGACCATGTGCTCGTCCAGCCACGCGCGATAGGGCTGGACCTGGGCCATCGTCTCCTTCAGCTCCTCGTCGGAGATGATGCGGCCCTGATTCGTGTCCACCAGAAACATGCGTCCCGGTTCCAGGCGCGATTTCCGCAGGATGCGCTCCGGTTCCAGCGGCAGCACGCCTGTCTCGGACGCCATGACCACCATGTCGTCCTTGGTGACGCAGTAGCGCGAGGGACGCAGCCCGTTGCGATCCAACACGGCGCCCACGACGGCGCCATCGGTAAAGACGATCGATGCCGGCCCGTCCCATGGCTCCATCATCGTGCTGTGATACTCATAAAACGCCTTTTTGGCATCGCTCATTGATTCATGCTGCGGCCACGGCTCCGGGATCATCATCATCATGGCGTGCGGCAAGGAACGGCCCGCCAGATAGAGAAACTCCAGCGTCTCGTCGAACTTGGCCGAATCGCTGCCATCCGGGTGAATGATCGGCAGGATTTTCTTGATGTCGTCGCCAAACAACTCGCTCCGGAGCTGGGACTGGCGCGCGTGCATCCAGTTCTCGTTGCCGCGCAGGGTGTTGATCTCGCCGTTGTGAATCAGGTAGCGGTAGGGATGGGCGCGCTCCCAGCTGGGGAAGGTGTTGGTGCTGAAGCGCGAGTGGATCACGGCCAGGGCCGACTCCATATCCTTATCCAGCAGATCCGGGTAGAAGCCCTTGACCTGCTCCGACATCAACATGCCCTTGTAGACCACCGTGCGCGACGAGAGACTGGCGATGTAGAACGCACCTCCTTCACGCATCCGCGAATACCGAATCTGGTTCTCCGCCTGCTTGCGAATGACGTAGAGCTTTCGCTCAAACGCTAGGTCGTCGTTGCCGGTCAACCGCTCCGGATTGCGGCCGATGAACAGCTGGCGCACCACCGGTTCGCCCAGCCTGGCCGTATGGCCCAATTCCCCATTGGCGGTTGGCACGGTCCGCCAGCCGAGCACCGTCTGTCCTTCGGCGCGGACGATGTTCTCGAAGACTGCCTCGCACTCGAAGCGCAAGTTCTCCCGCCGGGGCAGGAAAACCATGCCCGCCGCGTACTCGCCGAGGGGCGGGAGTTCGATGCCCGTAGCCGCGGCGGCCTTGCGCATGAACTTGTCCGGCATCTGCATTAGGACTCCGGCACCGTCGCCCGTATTCGGTTCGCAGCCGCATGCGCCCCGGTGCGCCAGGTTGAGGAGTACCTGCAGTCCCTGTGCCACAATGGCGTGGGACTTCCGGCCTTTGATGTCCACGACAAAGCCGACACCGCAGGCGTCGTGTTCGTAGCGCGGATCATAAAGGCCCTGTTTGACCGGCAGGCCGGGATTGGGCATGGCATGATACGCACCGGAGGGGGCAAGGGTAGTTTCAGACATAACGATGTCTCCTCGGAATAGCCTCTATGTGCGAGTCATGCGTCCTGAACAGGCGGCCGATCGGTCGCGTTGTCGCCTGCGAGCCACCGCGGCCGACAAGCCGATGCGCAGCAAGGGCGTCTGCGCGGAGGGGCCGACGTCGTTGCCTACCTTGTGTTCAGGCCTAAATTAGAGAGAATCCAAACCGATATCATATCAAATAACCGATGAGGTATGCAAAATTGATCCAAGTTGTGGGTTTGTCGGTTCTTGTGGGCTTGTCAGGCTGAATTTCAGCATACATTGACACTTCTGATGTTGGTTTGGCCTGTGTCACACGGTCCTAGGCTACATCATCGGACATGGTCAAACCTCTTTGGACTCTATAAGCAAAAGGGTTGAGCAGCCAAAGACCGATTCCTGCGGAATCGACGAATCCCAAGCAGCTAGCCGCGATCCTCTCGTTGCATGAGCCCAGGTGTTGGCGCTCTCTGAGCCATTCGCTGCCTCGGATTTATCCCTGTGTGTGCGGGGGGCACCGGCAGGACAAGCGCATTCCGATGGGGCATGACCTTGAGCAGGTACCTGTCGTTCCAACCGGTTTGCTTGCGCCGGGCGGCGAGGCCGACCCCGGCGCAGGATGGACAGATTGTGGGCAGTGTGGCCGGTATGGATGCAGCTTGCGTCCTCCCGAAAGGCCATGTCCACGGACCGGGTGTATTCCGGTGCCCCGAGCGCTCGGCAGCGGCGCGTCTCAATGCGGCAGTGGTTCTTGTGTACCGTCTTGTGGAAGTCGTGGTCGCAGCCTTCGCAGCCCTCGGCCTGCTTCCAGGCACTGACCAGGTGCAGGAGGGGACACGCCTCGGGCATGGTCGTGCGAGCCCCCGGGCCACCTTGTCGTCCACGGCCACTGCAGCGTCATGGCCAGCGACTGCACCCACGCTGCAAAGCAGGCCTCCAACGGAGCTGGATCCAGCAGGCCGATGACTCGCCCGAAGGTGTCGGGTGAGGGAATGCCGTGTGGCAGCTCCAGGAAGGTCTCCAGCCAAGCCTGCTTCAGGTGGCCGAAGAACTTGACCTCGGTCCCGTTGTCGGCGCCGCAGATGACGGCCAGTGTCGCAATCAGAAGGATGACCTCCAGGGAATTCCCTGTCCGGATCGGCACATCGACTCAGACCTCACATGGATGCATGAGTGCTGTCACCGAAAGCAGCAGGGGCGAATGTTCATTCGCCCCTGCCCGGAAAAACTGCTTTGAACACACCGCGATGGCGCGGGCCTAACGTTCCATGCCACCGGCCAATTCTTACTCGCCATCCGAGTCGAGCCTGGTCAGGAAAATCTTGTCCGACCCCTGATTGTCCCCAGGCCCATATTGGAGTTGGAGGCCGTCAATGTCGATGGATGTGGATTCACTGAACACATTGAGGAAGCATTCCCGGGTGACATCAGAACCGCACTCTTGCAACCGCGCGATAGCCAGACGTCCCGCGATATAGCCCTCCAGCGAGATGGCCTCGGGTTCTGCCTCGGCATCGTATGCGGCCAGGGCGGCGCGATACTCGGCAACAACCTCGCTACTTTCATCACTGGGCAGAGGCACCACCTCGGTCACGTAAACATCTGCCAAGGATTGGTTGAGTTCCTTGAGCCGGACCTTGAGCGCGCTGCTGCCGACGAATGACACGGCCATGAAGGTGGGATCATCCTCAAGCCTCAGGCGCGCGTACTTGATGAATTCGGCCGTTGGCGCGTAAGACCCGATGATGATGACCGCGTCCGGCTTGGCATTGGCGATACGATACGCCGCCGCCTTCACCGCGGTGGTGTTGCGGATGTAGTACCAGGATGCCACCAGACGCATGCCATCCCGCTCACGCAGTGCTTTTTGCACCCCTTCCAGCCCGTCAAGGCCGAAGGAGTCGTTCTGATACAGCACCGCCACCTTGGTTTTGCCCGTCTTTTCCAGGTAATCCACCATCGTCTCGGTTTCATCGTAGTACGAGGCCCGAACGTTGAGCACGTTGGTTTGATCATCGCGTCGTAGCAGCTGCGCTCCGGTGAACGCACCTACGAAAGGAACATGGCCGATTTCCACCGACGGCAACGCTGCGCGAGCCGTCGGCGTACCCATTGAGCCAAGCAGCCCGAATACACGTTCCTGCCCAATCAGCCGACTGGTGCCGGAAAACGCAAAGAAGGTTTCATAGTAGTCGTTGATCGTCTTAAGTGTCAGCTGTCGGCCATGGATGCCGCCCGCCTGATTCGCCTGGTGGAAAGCAGCCAGGATGCCGAGTTGCATCCCTTCGCCCAAGGCCTTCGAAGGCCCCGTCAAAACGGCCGACTGCCCAAACTTGATCTCACTGTCTGTAACGCCGGGCACTCCAACTTCGACCTCGGGCATTGTTGGCGGTTGCAGGTAGCCCTGTACATCGGCCGCCAGATTGTCAATTTCATCCAGCAACTGTTGCTGGATGTTCGCGATATTCGCAACCAGGACTCTTTCACGCGATATCAAGCTGAGTCGATGATACAAGCCGTCCCAGAGGTTGTTATCCCCCTGCCCAAGGGCAAACATTTGCTGAATGAGTTGGAGCACGTCCTCCAACTCGGGACCTCCATTCTCGGACAGATATTCAATGTCTCGCGCAGCGGCGGCAGCCCTCCCGTCGAAGAATTCGTGGAGTTGCCCGGCCAAGGCCGGATTGTCCTGCGTGCTCGCCCCCAGAAGAGTGGGAGTTGCGAGATCCAACGTTGTCACCAAATTTTTCAAGTGGGCGTAGCGGAGGAGGGCATCCGTCGACAGATTGCCCAAATCAGCTGATTCTCCGTCATGATCGCTGCTCACCAGGTGATAGAATTCGTCGTCCAGGACAGTCTCGGCGGCAG
>CAZMKQ010000194.1:0-6511 GCA_964566955.1 uncultured Caldilineaceae bacterium
CGGCCGTCACCGTGCAGGCGCACGTCGGCGGCGGACACCCAGCCGCTGACGGTGTCGCTGAAGCGGATTCGGTACCAGGTGGCCGGGTTGGCGTCCCGTTCCAGAACCGGATAGAGTTTGGTGCTGCCGGCTGCGATGGTGCCCTCGGTGGTGGCGGTCGCGGTCGGCTGCGACCGCACGACACAGGCCTGTGTGGCGTCGGCCAGTCCGACCCTGGGTGGTGGCGACGAGTTGAGGTTGCCCTCGATCTCGACCGCATCGTCCGCCCGTACCCAGCCCGTGATAGTGTCGTTGTATTGGATTTGCCACCAGCCGGGATAGGCCGCATCCCGGCCCAGCAGGTTGTGCCAGGCGGTGCTGTCGGCCGCGATCGTGGCGCGCACGGTCTCGCCGGACGCAGGCCCGCGGCGCACCGGCACCGTGGCGGTGTGCCCGGACCACCGCCGCAGCCGCGGTTGGGCGGTGTTCAGGCTGTCCGTGTTGTGTGCCTTTACCTGGTTCGCCCGCACCCAGCCCCGCTGCGCACTACCGAACCGCACGTGGTACCAGGTGGGTGACAGGGAGAACTGCGCCGTCGCCTCCGCAAAGCCTTCCAACGTGGCTATCTTGTGGGCACCGTCCTTGGGTTGGTCGTGCACGAAAGCCACGACCTCCTTTTTCGTCTCGACGCCGGCGATTGTGGGACTCTCGGGCACCACAGGATCGATGTCGGCAAAGGCCGCCGGTATAGTTTCTTTTTCCTCTTCCGACAGAATGCCCTTGACCTGCGCCGCCACATCCCCGCGCACCCAGCCCCGCGCCGAGGCATCCTCGGTGTCGTACGGAATCTCGTACCAGAGGTAATCCCCCGTGATAACGTCGCAGGCCAAATCAGTAATGGGTACCCAACCATCGATGACTGGCTTGGGACTTATGGCATCTTCGGCTACCAGTTCGCCATCCGCATTCATCTTTTGGATTCTCGGATAATGACGCACATTTGTGATGTTATCCTTTTGCAGGTACTGGGGTGGGTCCTCTGACAGGTATGGCGAGAACCGTGGTACCTCTTGCCAGTTTCCAATCACTACGGCGTCTTCGTGACGCACCCAACAGGCTTGGAACGAATCATTGATCTTGATCCGCCACCAGTCAGGGGGAAGGGCGGTCCCGGTGTCCGAACGGGACAGATCCCAAACTGCATGGATCCTTTCGGTAACGGTACTCCCCGGGAATGGCCGACAGGGATACTTGAACCGCCTGTCCGCCTGTGGGAGCATGTAGACGGCTCCGCCGCGCTTGACCCGGAGACGCGGCTTGTCGGGGTCAGCCCCGTACCGCAGGGCATTGTCCATCCACTGACTGGTCGCGCGTATGAGCCCATCCCGGGTGGTCTCCGATGCAACATCGATGTCGGTCTGCAGGTCTTCGATGTCGGGCCAGTGGTAGATGTCTGACGGCAGGGCGGCATGGAAGTCCTGGTAGTTGCCCGATTGAAAAAAATCCAGCCAGTTGATATCACCTTGGGGATCGTAGTGCACATGGAGATGCGGGCCTGTGGATTGGCCCGTGCTGCCGGACAGGCCCAGTTGATCGCCCTGATCTACTCCTGGTTCAATTGGCCGGCCTTGGTCATCTGTGGCTTTGGTCACCGTCGACAGGTGCGCATAGGTTAATTTGAATGAACGACCTTCAAGTTCGGATTGGACGGTGACTGAATAGCCGTACCCGAAAGGGTCAACTCCTGTTTTCTCGTTGTATACTTTCGTTATCGTACCGCCAATCATGGCGTGAACAGGCCTATTCAGGGAACAGGCCCAGTCGATGCCCTCGTGCCGGAGGGGCACGCCATCCTCCGGCCTCCACCATCTGCGGGGATCGTTGAACAGGCTGGAGATGGGGGCGGGATTGCCATGCTGATCCCGGACGGGCAGCTTCAAACGGTTGGTAGGCAAGGGAGGCAGCCAGGCAACGGGCAGATTGTCCAAGTCGCCGTGGGTTTGCACGTAGGCGGCTCGGACCCAGCCCGTGACCGCGTTGTTGACGCGGATCCGGTACCAGGCGGCCGTGTCGGCATCCTTCCCCAGAATGAGATACCGTCTGGGCGGATCGTCCTCGTCGGAATCTCGAATGAAGATGCCCAGGCTCTGGCTGGCATCGGGTGCCGCATGGACATCGACCTCCGTCGGGGCGTTGGCCGCCAGGCTCAATCGGGGCAGCGTCCGGTCGACGGGCAGGTTGCCCAAGTCACCGTGGGTTTGCACATAGGCGGCCCGGACCCAGCCCGTGACCAAGTTCCGGACACAGATCCGGTACCAGACGACCGCGGCGTCATCCTTGCCCAGGATGGTGTACTGCGTGGGGAAGGTTGCCCCCTTGGGGTCCTTAATGAAGGCAACCCGGTTATGGCTGGTACTGGGTCCGGCGTACACATTGAGGCCTTTGACGGTGGGACCGAGGCTGAGCCGCGGAGAGGGCCAGGTTACCGGGAGGCCGGAGAGGTTGTCACTGGTTTGCACCAGTTCCTTGTACACCCAGCCGCTGATGGTGTCGGGGTACCGGATTTGGTACCAGGTGGCCGCGGCGGCGTTCTTGCCCAGGATGTCAAAGAGTTCGTTGGAACCCTGGGCAATGGAACCCACCTTGTGGTGTTCGGTGCCGGGGCCGCAGCGCACATTGACGGCGCTCTCGACGTCAGCCTTCAGGCTGAGCTGGGGGGTCTGGATGGTCATGGGAATCCCCTGGATGGATGATGAAATCGGCACCGCGTCCGCAGGTCGGGCGCGGCACGGGGGCATTCTGGATGCCGGGAGCGGTGGTGACCATATGCACCGCGTCAGGCGCGCGTCAGCTGTCTGTCAGGCCGCATGCGAACAGGGGATTGGATTACTGAATTCCCGGGCAGTCCCTGATCGGCAGCAGTGTTGAACATCGCATTGCAGGGCTGCTCTGCGGCGTGGCCCAGGGAACCGCGGGATGCCCACGCCCCCATGCAGGCGGCTCCCCTGCCGCCGGCGGTGTCCGGTGCCATCGTTGCTGTCCGGACCCATGGACCCGGCCGTCGCGATACCCCGGTCTTGGTCCCTCCTGGCTGCTCGGCCGCGGAAACCTGATGGCATAGCCGAGAGTCTGGCGGTACCGGCCGAATTCCCGTCGTATTGGTAGACACCGCAGCAATCGGGTGCCTTTCGAACCCGGACCAGCTCTCTTGACAAGGGTATTTTCTGAGTGAATTAAGAGTGTGTTCCGGTCCGACAGGGTCGGATCGGGGTATGGGGAGCCTCCGAGGCCGACACCGGCCTTGGTCGGGACCACCGGCCGGGCCCTGGAACGGATGCGGAGGCGGACCTCCGGGTCCCTGCGGTCAGGGGCGGTCGGGCCGCACGCGGGCGCGGCCTCGGGGGCACGGGATTGTGGAACGGGGTGCCTTCAGGCGCCGGGGGGCGAGAGACAGCGCAGGCCGCCGGCCAAGTCGGACCCCGGCACCGGGGTCAGCCAGACCCGGGCCCAGAGGCGGTTGCGGGCCAGCAGGTGCCGGGCCACGCGCACGGGGTCGCGCCGGCGCGTGCGGTGCCACTGCCAGCCGCCCCGCTTGAGGCCCCGGAAGCCCTGTTCAATCCAGTGGCGGCAGGCGTAGAGGTCGACGTCGGTCCGGTCCGGCGGGGTGTCGGTCAACAGGAGCCAGGGGTCCTCGTGGCCTTGGGCATGCAGCACGATCAGGGTGCCGGACAGGGGCTGCGCTCCGAAGGCCGCGCCCGCCCCCAGCCAGAGCGTGCCCGGACCGCCGCCCAAGGCGCGGGCCGGCACCCGCGCGCCGCCGGTCGGGCGGAAGGTGATGTGGGGCGGATAGCGCAGGACGGGATGCCAGCCCAGGGCCACAATCTGTTGCCACAGCTCCCGGCTGCCCAGCCCCTGGTCGCACAGCACGTGCACCGGCGTCCCCGCCGGCACCGCGGGTGCCAGCTGCCGCAGCAGGCGACCGAAGTGCGCGGTCCAGGACTCCCGGGCCTGGGCGGCCACTACATGCCAGGCCACCGGCAGCGCCTGCCGGCTTGGACCACGCTCACCACCAGGGCCACCCATTCGTCCCGGTGGTGCGTGGGGTCCAGGGCCAGGACCAGGGGCGGCTCCGTGTCGGTCTCCCCCGCACCGGGCGTCCACAACGCCTGCACCCAGCGCAGCAGCTCCGGAAAGCAGGCCGCCGCGTCCACCTCCGTCTCCGGTCCCCAAGACAGAATCCGGTCGGCATCGTCGCAGGTCCACGCCCGCAGTTCCCGGCGCAGCGTCTCGAAGCCGCCGTGCGTCTCCAGGGCCGCGGCCACCGCATCCTGGCAGCCGTTGTGGGCCAGCAGCGTGCCCTTCACCCACAGGGCCAGGCCCTGGCGCAGACGGCCCTGGACCGAGGGCAGGTGCCGCTCCCGCTCGCGGGACAGCGGATACAATGAGGAAGTGCGAAGCATGACCACACGCCGGGGACTGGGTTGGGGTAGAGACCCCCAGTGTACCGGTCGGTCATGCCTTCGCACAGACCCCACCAATCATGGCACCTTTGTGCAAATACCCTTGTCAAGACCAGCTCCCCGGGGCCGGTCGTTGCATGTTGGTGCCATGTGTAGAGGCGATTCACACATTAGACGTTGACCTGGCCCCCCGGACGCGGAGGAGAACGCCGACATCCGGAATCCGCGCGTCCACTTACGACGTACGGAGGGGGCGGGGGCAGCGATCCCTGTTCCCACACCCGATGGGCTAATTTTGCGGCTCCAACGGCAGTTGTCTCCGGAATGGCCCGGACAACCGCGACGATTTAGCGCTCCGAGGGATAAAGCAGAGCGGACACAAACGATGGTCTGTCCGGTGTACGGAGGTGGGGTGAGCAGCGATGGGGGCAGAACACGCCTTGGACGGACATTGGCTTGGGATGGGCGTGTGAGGCAACGGCGGACACCACCATGGCGGTACGGGTCCCCGTGGTCGCCAGTATCGGGTCGGCATTGCTCCCGCCATCGTTGTTGCGGGACCGAACTTCATGTCCCGGCAGGGCGGCCCGTGTCCAAACCCTTGACCAGCGGCGACTGCCAAACGGCCCCGATCATGATGGTGGGATGCCTCCGTACTCAGCCTGGGCACCAGGTATCGTGTTGATATCCTGTGGCGGAGTTGCTCCGATGCTGTCCGTGAAGATTTCGACCCTGGTCCCGGCCGTCTGCCTGTTCCTGCTCCTGGCCCTGTCGTCGCCTGGCGTGGCCCTGGCCTGTTTGTCCGAGCCCCTGCCGAGCGGAGCCCAGGCCCGTCTGGGGCGGGGTACTGTCACGGTCGTGCAGTATTCACCGGATGGCACGCGCCTGGCGGTTGGGGGCGGCGCCGGCATTTGGCTGTACGATGTCGCGACCCGTGAAGTCAAGTCTCTGCTCACGGACCATACGGGACCTGTTCACAGTGTGGCGTTCAGTCCCGACGGCCGCATCCTGGCCGGTAACGGCCATTTTGGCACCGTTTATCTGTGGGACGCGGCCATGGGCAACCTCCGTCACACCCTGACCGACCATACGGGTTGGGTTGCTAGTTTGGCCTTCAGTGCCGACGGCAGGACCCTCGCCAGTGGTGGGGAGGACGGCACCGTCCGTCTGTGGGACACGGCTACGGGTACCCTCAGGCTCACCCTGACGGGCCGTGAGGGCGTGGATGTCGAAAGCGTGGCCTTCAGCACCGACGGCCGTACCCTCGCCGCTGGCGGGAGCGACACCGTTCGCCTGTGGGATGCGACTACTGGTGTCCTGCAACACACCTTGCGGCATTCTCCGGAAGACTATACGGGCTACTATACGGGCGGGGTTACCAGCGTGGTCTTCAGCCCCGATGGCCGGACCCTTGCCTCCGGCAATCGAGACAGCTCCGTCCGCTTGTGGGATCCGGTCACGGGTACGCTTCAGGATTTCCTGCAAGGCCGCTATGAAAGTTGGTCTGCCGACAGCCTGGCGTTCAGCCCGGATGGCCGGACCCTCGCCGCCGGCGGTGGTGGCGGGGGCGATTCCATCCGCCTGTGGGACGTGGCCACAGGTACCCGGCACGTACTGATAGGTCCCCAAGGGGACAGGATCACCAGCGTGGCGTTCAGTCCCGACGGCGGGACCCTGGCCAGTGTCGGTGACAGTTGGGACCCCACCATCCGCCTGTGGGACATGGCCACGGGTACCCTCCGGTATACCCTGGAGGGGCATACTGCCATGGTGAACAGCGTGTCGTTCAGTCCCGATGGTGGGACTCTGGCTAGTGGCCATTGGGACTCCACCGTTCGCTTGTGGGACGCGGTCACGGGCATCCTCTTGCACACCCTGACGGGCCATGAGGGTGGGGGTGTCCGCAGTGTGGCGTTCAGCCCCGACGGTGGGATCCTGGCCAGTGCCGCTTGGAACACCGTCCGCTTGTGGGACGCGGTCACGGGCACCCTCCGGCATACCCTGACGGGCCATGAAGGTGGGGGCGTCCGCAGTGTGGCGTTCAGTCCCGACGGTCGGACCCTGGCCAGTGG
>CAZMKQ010000195.1:0-6503 GCA_964566955.1 uncultured Caldilineaceae bacterium
CTCCGTGGACGGAACCGGACCCCTGCAACCTACCACATGACTTCTCGTTGCAGTGTTAATGAACCGTCTGTCTTTGGTTGCTGCCGGGAGCCACCGGGCATTGGTGGCAATGGTGATGGCGCCCAAAAACCTGTAAGCCCGTGAGATTCGCGTTGCCATAATAAAGGACGCGCATGGGGGAACCAACAGGAGCCCAATTCCTCGACAGGATGGGTGCGCCAATTCAACCGTGGAATCCCAGTATTGTTTACCGCTGTACACCAAGTCCGTGTACGGTTTTCGCGGCAAATGAGCAGGAGTGTCGTCCCTGTCACCCCAATCGGGGTTGGGAGCCGCTGAATTGGGATCGATGCGGCGAATCTGGAGCTGATGGGCCGTGTATTCAGCCCGGTGCCCCGAGTGGCTTAGACCCTGCAGGGGGTGGTACGTCCCGGCAGAGTCGAGGCCAACCCGTCCGGTGTCAAAAAAGCCAATTCAACATCCGTTGCAGGAAGGACGGGAGCTTCTGGCCACGGATAAAGCGCAGACGGTTGTGTGGGTGCCACTCCAGCCCAACGTTGCCGGACTGGAGGCAAGGGACGCGCCTGATATCGGTACGGCGCGGTCCGGTGGACGGTGACTGGCTGGCTTCGGTGGGGACCGGACCATGATTGTCCAGTGCTACCGCTGCCAACACTATGACCGCACCGCGACAGTGGTCTCGGCTGAGAGGGAGAAGCCAAAGGCACGCGCGGCGTCTGCGGGGTATACTGGACGGGTCAAGGAAGCTCCCCATGACCCTCAGTACCGCCGACCAAACCCGTTTCCTCCAAGCCTTAGGCGACAACCCTGAGTTTCTGCAGCGGGTGCGCCAGCGCATACTCACTGCCGACCTGTTGGAACTGCCGGAACGGTTCGCTGAGCACGCTACTGTTACCAACCAGCTCTTCACCAGGTTGGAAGCCACTTTGGCCGACTTCATGGAATCCACTCACCAACGGCTGCAAGCCTTGGAGCAAGGCCAGGACGACCTCAAGGCCGACATGGTGGAAGTGAAGACCAACGTTAACAGCGTCAGCAAGCGGATGGACGGCGTCAACGAGCGGATGGACGGCGTCAACGAGCGGATGGACGGAATGAACCGCCGCATGGACCGTATGGACGGACGGATGGACAACGGGTTCGGTACAAACTACGAAATCAAGGTGGCCAATAACTTCGGTAGCATCGCTGGGCGTTACCTCAATCTGCGACGCGCCAGGGTGCTAAAAGCGGGTTCAGTGCCCATTGACGGCAACTTGAACGACCTGATTGCCGACGCGGAAGACCGGGGTGCGATCACCGCGGGACAAGCCGACGAACTGCTGGCAGTGGATTTAATTGCGATCGGGCGCAGCCGGGACAACGGACACGACGCGTACGTGGCTGCGGAGGCATCCATTACCCTGGGAGACCAGGACATCGTCCGGGCAGCGGAGCGAGCCGAGTATCTGGCAAAAGCCACCGGCCAGGCGGCAGTAGGAGCCGTTGTTGGTGAGAGGGCCGGATCCGAGCAGGTAGAACTGGCTCGGCAGCGCAATGTCACCGTGATGCTGCTGCCGGCGGCCTGATGGGGTTTCAGGGCAGTCGCATTCTGATTCGGGACATGGAACTGACGGGTTGGAGCGGAGTGTCGGGAGCCGGAAACGCGCTGCTGCATCGGGAGAACATGCCAATTCCCGACTGAAGTCCTCCGTTGAAGCCAAGCCCTCAGCCTTAATGGAATCGCTCCGGATGGGGCCCCACTCGTTGTCCATTGTCACAGGAGCCGCCAGAGAAGCGGTTGCAGCCATCATCTACCAAAAGGGGGCTGCAAGATTTGAGTTGCCATGATAACGGGCGCTGTTTGGAACCCGACAGGGAGCCAACACCGCGGTGGAATCCCTATTCGTGTCATGACGTGTCCAGTCTGGAGCAACGAGCTGCGCCATCAAAAAAAGCTGTATTTGTCTATTGCTATACTCCGGCATCATCCGTTGATTTGATCGACCTCACCACCGGCGCTCCGCCGTCAGGGTGCGTCCCGGTCAAGGAGACATCATGAACGGCAACACTGTTGGTCGGCGAGATTTTTTGCGGTCCGGTGCGCTTCTGTTGGGAGGTTTGACGGTTGCCGCCTGCGCTGATCCAACTGCCATGACCGGCGGTGGACCAGCACAGGAGATGATTGAGCTTCGGTATCACCACCGCTTGGGCCTTGAGTGCGACAACCACGGCCAGTGGGTTGAGAAATTCAACGAGGACAGGGCACCGGATGTTTCCGTTACGATGGAATGCTTCCCCGGTGCCGACTATTTCAAGAAGCTGAACACCCTGATTGCCGGCGGCACAATCGGTGGTGCCTTCTGGATTTCGTCCATTGAGGGCTACTATCGGTTGGCTGCTGCGGGGGCGACACGGGCAATCGATGATCTGGTGGAGTCCTCCGGCTTTGACCTGAGCGAGTTTTACGCGCTCAACATCGAGGCTGCACGCCTGAATGGCGAACTCTATGGCCTGCCCCAGTTGGCCCATCCCGGCCGTGTGGGCCTGTTCTACAACGTCGGGTTGTTTGAAAACGCCGGTATGGAGCCGCCGAACGACACTTGGACGTACGACGATCTGCTGGCGGCCGCCGCGGCCTTGACCGATCCGGACGAAGGGGTGTACGGGTTCCTGCCGTGCCTGGGCTACTTCTGCCTTCTCGTCTACCAGCGATCCTGGGGCGGCGACATGCTGAACGGAGACGGCACCGTGGCCACGCTCGATTCCGACGAATCGATCGCGGCGCTGCGCTTCGTCAGCGATCTGTTTCATGAACACGGGGCGGCGCCGCTGCCCGGCACGATGGAACAGGGCACGTACCAGACATTCGCGGCCAACAAGCTGGCAATGTACCAGTCGGGCTTCTGGGGCGAATACGTGAAGAACTTCGTTGAGGAGGACGCGTGGGCCGTGGCCCCGATGCCGATCGGAGCCGACACGGGCGTACGCGGCAACATGTTCGAGTCGGACCCCGTTTGCGTCTCGCGAGTTTCAGAGAACCCGGCCGAAATGTTTGACTGCCTGACGTACTTCACGACGTTCGACGCCCAGATTGGCAACTACAACGCCATGGGCGCACCGTCGGTACGCCCGGATGTAATGGCGTCCGATACATTGCAGTCTTCGGCATTGATGCGGGTGTTTGGCGGAATCATGGCCGAGGCCTTGCCGCTGGTCCTGCCGGCCAACTTCCGCGAGACCGAATACTTCAAGACCATCAATGAGATGCTCCAGGTCGTTTGGCTCGGCGAGAGCGATTTGGACGAGGTGATCGGCAACGTCCAGGAGGCGGCCGCCGAAATTCTGGCCAAGCCGTCGCTCGAAGCGTAGGCGAATGGACTCCTGCGGGCGGGTGCCGCATCCGCCCGCAGGTTTTGACTGGAGCTATTCGCGGATCGGCGCGCAGCGGATCACCGCGAATGGCCGGGACGGAGGACAAGCGCCATGCGGACGGTCAAAGCCGCAGTTTGCTACGAGTACGGAAGTCCCTTGGTTGTGGAAGAGGTGTATCTGGAGCCGCCTGGCCGCAACGAGGTCGAAGTCCGGATGGAGGCGTGTGCCATTTGCCACAGCGACATCCACATCATCGACGGGGAATGGCACTACGAAGCTCCCTTGATCCCCGGACATGAAGCCGCCGGCACCGTTTCCCGCATTGGGACGGATGTGGAAGGCATTGCCGTGGGCGATCGCGTGGTTGTGTCTCTGCTGTGGTCGTGTCACCGCTGCCGCCACTGTCTGGAAGGCGAACCCTATCTTTGCATCGGAGACCACCCGCTGGAACTGCGTTCCAAGTTCACCAACCGCGACGGCAGGGAACTCAACCGCGCGCTGAAGGTGGCCGGATTCGCGGAATATACTGTGGTGCACGAAACCCAGATCGTGAAGGTTCCCGACTCGATCCCGATTGTCTCCGCGGCACTGTTGGCCTGCGGGGTGATTACCGGGCTGGGGGCGGTGGTGAATACGGCGCACTTCCGGTTCGGGAGGTCGGTGGCGGTGATCGGATGTGGAGGGGTGGGCCTCAACACCGTCCAGGGCGCGATCCTGGCGGGGGCTGTGCAGGTTATTGGAATCGACATTGAACGTGGCAAATTGGACATGGCCCGAGCCTTTGGGGCCACCCATGTGGTACATGCCGGGGAGACCGACCCCGTGCAGGCCGTGATGGATCTTTCCGCGGGCGGGGTCGACTACGTGTTCGTGGTGGCCGGCGTCACCCGTCTGCTGGAAGAAGCGGCGGATATGCTTTGCAAGGGCGGGCGCATCATTCAGGTCGGCATGCCGCCTCTGGATGACACATTCACTTACACCGGCCAGCGCTTCATGGGACAGCGTTCCTTGAAGGGCAGTTCGATGGGCGGAACGAACTTCCAGCGCGATGTGCCTCGCCTGATGGATCTGTATCGGCAGGGCCGGTTGAAGCTGGACGAACTGGTTACCCGTACCTACCCGTTGGAGAAGATCAACGAGGCCATCGCCGCAGTTGCGGAACCTGCCACCCTCCGCAACGTGATCACGTTCTGACGCGGGCCGTAACCCGCAATGGCGGAACACAGGCAGTAGGCAGATGCCGGGTGCCCGGCAGGTTCCCTTTCTTTGGGAATCACCCCTTGATACCCGACATGACAATGCCCTGAATCCAATATCGTTGCAACAGGATGAAAACCAGCAGGCACGGCAGCGTCATGATAATGGACGCGGCCATCATGAGGTGTTCGGTGGCTTGGCCGCCAAGGGATACCACTCTTTGGAAGTAGGTTAGGCCCAAGGCCAAGGTGAACTTCTCTGTGGTATTGAGGAAGATCAGCGGTCCGAAGAAGTCGTTCCAGCTGCCCAGGAAGGAGAAAATGCCCATGGTGACGAATACCGGCACCGACAAGGGGACCAGGACACGGAAGAAAATCCAAAGGGAGTTGGCACCGTC
This sequence comes from uncultured Caldilineaceae bacterium, assembly GCA_964566955.1. Classification (GTDB taxonomy): domain Bacteria; phylum Chloroflexota; class Anaerolineae; order Caldilineales; family Caldilineaceae; genus Bin34. The sequence continues at coordinate 4,970 of CAZMKQ010000195.1, forward strand.
AATCTTGGCCGCCTCGTCAAACTCCCGGGGAATGGTCAAGAAGAATTGACGGAAGAGGAAGATGGCGAACGCGCCACCGCCAAACCACGGCGGGATGTACAGGGAACGGAGTTGGTCAAGCCAACCAAGCCACTTGAAGAGCAGGAACGTGGGAATGATCGTGATCTGGGGCGGCAGCATCAACGTGCTCAGCATGACCAGGAACAGGATGTTGCGTCCCGGAAAACGGAACCGGGCGAAGCCGTAGGCCACCAACGATGCGGACAGGATCTGTCCAATTCCCGTCAACACGGTGACTTTGAGGCTGTTCCAGAAGAAGAGGGCCAGCGGGGCCTGGCGGAAGACTTCGATGTAGTTGGACCACTGGGGAGCCTCGGGCAGCCAAGTCGGTGGAAAAATGAAGATCTCCCTTGGTACCTTCAACGATGTGAGTACCGCCCAAAGGAACGGCAACCCAAATGCTGCGGCCAGGACCAGGACCATCAGCAAGCTGGGAAGCATGTGGACTGCCTGCCGCAGGCGGATACCACCGATGCCGTCTGCCGGCACCCGAGGTGCAGAGAGTGCGGGTTCTACCATCGTTCGCCCTGGTCAAATTCGTAGTAGACCCACGAGCGGGAAAGACGCAGCTGCCAATAGGTCAGGATCACCAGGATCAGGAAGAAGAACCAGGCCAGGGCGGACGCGTATCCCATCTCCCAGTAGTCGAAGGCGTGGTTGTAGAGGTTCAGGACGTAGAAGAGGGTCGAGTAGGCAGGTCCGCCGGCGGGTCGCGTTTGGCCGGCTCCGCTGGTCGCCACGAAAGCCAGCGTGAACATCTGCATGGCGCCGATCAACCCCAGAACCAGGTTGAAGAACATCGACGGCGACAGCAGGGGCATCGTGATGCGCCAGAACTTGGCTTGGTTGCCCGCACCGTCGATCTCCGCCGATTCGTAGAGTTCGATTGGAATCCCCTGCAGTCCGGCCAGGAAGATGAGCATCGAACCACCGCCCACGGCTCCCCAGAGACTGATCACGATCAGGGACGGCTTTGACCATTGGATGTCATCGAGCCAGCGCGGCCCTTCGATGCCGATTAAGTCGAGGAGGTAGTTGGCCAGGCCCACGTTGGGCTGCAGGATCCAGAGCCAAAGAAATGCGGTGGCGACGATGGGGGTGATGGACGGCAGGAAGTAGACGGCCCGAAAGAAAGTACGTCCCGGGATGCGCTGGTTGAGGAGCAGTGCACAGCAAAGGGAACCCGCGATGGAGACCGGCACGAAAACCACCGCATAGTAGATCGTGTTCCAGAGCGACTTCCAGAATAGGTCGTCCTGGAACATGCGGATGTAGTTGTCCAACCCTACGAAGTCGGGCGGAGTGATGATCTTGTAGAACGTGAGACTGAGGTAGATGGAGGCCAGCATCGGGCCAATGGCGAACACCGCGAAGCCGATTAGCCACGGCGAGATGTACAGGTAGCCCTCAATGGCTTCCCTAAGCGCCTGGCATGGATAACTTGGCGTTTTCGGTTATCATGGGGCTTGGTTCC
>CAZMKQ010000196.1:0-1475 GCA_964566955.1 uncultured Caldilineaceae bacterium
TGCCGCAGGCAGGGCAGGAGAGCCAATCCACCGGTGCCGCACCGAATTCCCCCGTTCCGGCCTGGTCGCCCTGCCGCCGGCTGTGCACGAAGACGCTGGGCGCCACTTCGCGGCCCGCGGTCAACGAACCTGCCACCAAGTCCAACCGGGCCAGCCACTGCGGGGGAAACAGTTGCTTAAGAAGCGGGAGTCGAAAGTGGGAGACACCCATGGCACGGTTAATGCCGAGATCCAACCTCCGCATCCGCTCCCAAATCCACTCCGGATGGAAGTTGAAGTTCATTTCCGCGAACTCCACGGGCTCCCGCGCATGGGGAGACCAGGACTGCCGTCCCAGCAGGTGGCGTCCCACGGCCTTCAAGTTGCGCTTGTTGGCAAACTCCAGGATGGCCGAACCGCCGGGGCGCAGCATCCCGGCAATGCGCTCCAGAGCGAGTTCGGCGCGCTCCAAGTGGTGAATCACCCGAATCATGACCACCGTGTCCATGGCACCGGGCCGGAAGGGCGGCCGGTACACGTCGCCGTTGACGAACACAAATCGTGGATCGTGACCCCAGCGCTCCACGGCCTGCGCCAGCATTGTGCGACTGTAGTCGAAGAAGACAACCTGCCGATAGCCGGCATATTCCGCACCGAGGCGCCCGAAGCCGCCACCGATGTCCACCAGCCGGAAGCCCTGGGGAGGCAACAGGATGCGCAACGCCATTCGTTCCGCAACGTCCTCGTAGCGGCGGTCGACCGCCTCCCAGAACTCGGTCCGGTAGGCGCTGTTTTCGTAATCCATCACCCGGATGGATTGGGACGCCTTCGACGCCGCCTGCCCTGACTGAACGACCGCTCTCATTACCTTGCCTGACCCAAATTTCCGGCTCACGCGCCTGACATACGATGACATGGGGGGCGAAGGCGCCCGATTAGTATAGAAGAAAATTATAGCAAATACTTCCCAATTTGAAGTGTGATTTCCCTGGCCGGGGCCGCAGGCTGGGAGACGGCATCCCGGCCGTGCTCCAGGATCCATCGGCCCTGTTTCAATCTCGTTGCTGCAGTCCCGGACGCCCACATGGCAAGGGCTCCCTGCAACAGTGTCGGCGACACAACCCGAGAGGACCGCTCGCCGTGGACTTCAGTCCCGGTCCCCCGCCCATCCCGAACGCCAACGCGCCCGGCGCCGCCACGGGAGCCGGGCGTGTTCGGCAGGTTCCGGATCCAGCACCGACCTCGATTCCGCGGGGCGGGCACCGGAATCAGGCCGGGCATGGCCACATCGGATACATAACGGAATACCATCAATTTCGGTGTTGAATGGGCATGGACATCACAATGTATTGTATATGTCGGTATTGTATATGTCGGAGGGGCGGGCCGCGATGGGCAAAACCGCCCCCCCCACCCAAAATTACAAAAATGCCCCCCAGAATTCCCCCACCCGTACCCCCACCCCCCATCCCCCCCCCCGGGCCCCCAAAAAAGAA
>CAZMKQ010000196.1:1485-6429 GCA_964566955.1 uncultured Caldilineaceae bacterium
TTTTTCTGGGGTTTGCAAAACAATCTTTTTTTTATTGGTGTTTTTTCTTTTGGGGGGGGGGGGGGGCCGTTTGGGCCCGCGCGCCCCGCCCCTCCGAGAATTCCAAGATGGCACCGCTGCTTGCCCGCACCGTTCCGCCGTCCCCCGTTCCACCACCCGGGTCCGCAGACTCGGATCACGGAGCATTCCACCCCACACCCCCTTGTCCATAGAGTGCGGATGGCAGCCCCTGCCATCCCGACCACCGCGTTCGACCTGTCGGCGCGCGGGCAGCATTACACGTCCCGGCCCGGCCAGCCTGAGTTGTCCCACCATGTCCAATTTGTCATTGACACAAGGATTGTCCTGTGATGAAAAGCACCTCCGTGCGCATCGGCCTACCAGTCCCGGCCGCCCTGTGGAAGGCGGTGATGGAGGGCCGGGCACGGTTGGCATCCCCGGTGCACGGCAGGCGGAGTCCAACTGTCCCGGCCCGTGTCCATCTCGGTCGGGGGTGGGTCGGTTCAAGCCGCGGGCATGGCTGGCCCGGGGATTCCGAACAGAGACAGGAGCCCTTGACAGCGTGCGGCGGATGGGCATCCGCCACGGCCTGTACCAGGGGTCTGGACGCCAGAAGACACCCACGCCGCCGCCGCATCAACAAGCCTGAAACTGTGTCGATCAATTGGCACCCCGGCCGGCCAGGGTGCCGGTTGGCTATAATCGCCGCCGCGGACCGGACCGCGGTCCCGCCGAATGTCCTGCCAGTCCCCGATGCCTTCTGTCCAACGATCCCTCCGACCCCGTTCGCATCCTTGGTCTGTGCGGCAGCCTGCGTGGGCCGGACAGCTTTACCCGCCGCCTGCTGGTCCTGGTCATGGCCGAGTTGGACGTCCTCGGTGCATGCACCGATTTCCTTGACCTGGCCGAGACGGAACTGCCCATGTGCAAGAGTGCTGCGGATACGGACGATCATCCCGGCAAACAGGACCTGGTGGCGCGGGCCGAACGGGCCCAGGGATTTGTACTGGCCACGCCGGAGTACCACAACAGCTACAGCGGCGTATTGAAAAACGCGCTCGATCTGCTCAGCAGCGAGCAGCTGGGCGACAAGATGTTCGGTCTAATCGGCATTGCCGGAGGCGACATGGGTGCCGTCAACGCCCTGGGACACCTCCGCATCGTGATACGCGGGGTCAACGGCCACGTCATTCCGCAGCAAATCAGCCTGCCGTCCGTCTACCGCCAGTTCGACGGTGACCGACTCGCCGACGAACGCACGGCCGGCCGCGTCAGGGATTTCGCCGCAGCCCTGGCCCTTCACACGCGGCGGCTGGCCGCAACCCCCGACGGCTTCGCCTGAGCGATGTTCCTGCAGCCCGATGGCCGAGTGCGAAGAACAGGCCTGTACCTGGCACGCCCATCCCCAGTACGCCGTGCTGACGGCTCTGTTGGCACTCTTGACGGTCTGGCTGGTGCTGCAGGATGGACGCCAGCCGGATTCCGGCAACATCCTGATGGCCCTGCTGGCCTTCGGCCTTGCCCTGTGGCACCTGCAATGGCTGGGCAGCCGCGTTGAAACCAATGCCCGGGGACTGGTCCTGCACCGAATCGGACGAACCCGGCAGACCGTGGCCTGGTCGGCCGTAACCAACATTCGCTGGACCGGGCGCGTGACCCGCTCAATCCTGGTGGAGTGCCGCCGGGAATCCCACCGCGAACAGTTGGAGCTGCCCCGCCTGCGGGATCAGGACGGGTTGTGGCAGCAACTGGAGGACCGATTGGGGCGGGGCGAATCGTGATGGACATCCTCATGGTGACCGGAGAGTATCCCCCGCTGACGGGCGGGGTGGGCGACTACACGCGCCTGCTGGCCCGGGCATTGATCCGGGAGGGCCATCGGGTAAGGATTGCCGCGGCCACGGGCACGCCGTCCGTCGGCCGCGGCGCGGCGGACGAACCGGAAGTCCTCACCCTTCCGAGACGGTGGGCCCGTGGCCACAAAGTGGCGATTGCCAGGCTGGCCCGGGCCGAGCCGGATAGCTGGATCCATGTGCAGTACCAAACCGCGGCCTACCGCATGAACCCGGCGGTGAACCGGTCACCGGCAGCCTGGGCCGCCCGGGGACTGCGCGTAGCCTGGACCTACCATGATCTGCTGCCGCCCTATCTCTTTCCCCTTGCAGGGAATGACCTGAGACAGCGCGTGACCCTGGCCCCGGGGCGGGCCAGCCGCATGGTGGTTGCGACCAATCGGGAGGATGCCGACCGGCTGGCACAGGCCGGAATCCGGGCGGAGGTCAGTCCGGTTGGCAGCAACATCCCCATTGCGCCCCTGAAGCCGCGGGAACAGGCCGATTTGCGTGATTCCTGGCAGGTTCGGCCCGGCGAGCCGGTGATTGGATGCTTCGGCCTGGCCGGTCGCACCAAGGGCCTCCAGACCCTGGTCGAGGCGGCGCGCCTGCTGAAATCCAGGGGCACTGATCTGCGCATCGTGATTATCGGCGGCACGCCGGGAGCCTCCGACCGCAGCAACGCGGCCTTTCTGCAAAGCCTGCAAAACGCCATCCGCACGGCCGGCCTGGGGGATCGGGTCCATTGGACCGGAGCCCTGTCCGACCAAGAGGTCAGCCGCGCCCTCTCCGCCTGCGACCTGATGGTGCAGCCCTACACGGAAGGGGCCAGCACGCGCCACGGCTCCCTGATGGCATGCCTGGACCACGGCTGCGCCACCATCACCAGCACACCGCTGGCCGACGGCTGGCTGGCTCCGGGGGTGCCGACCGTGCCGCCCCTGGACTTCCTGGCCTTGGCGTCCCGCATCGCATGCCTGGCCGCCAGCCCGGAGAAACGCGCGGCCGCGGCGGCCGCCGCCCGGGCCAGCGCCGCGGACCGGTCCTGGGAACGGATCGCCGACCAGCACGCGGCCCTGTATGCCGCAGCCGCCTGAGGGCGGGCCGGAACCGAGGAGACGTCTCCCATGCAGTTCGATGCCCTTGCCCTCAACTGTCTTGTGCAGGAGACAACGGCCCGGGCGCTGCCGGGCCGCATCCAGAAGATCGTGATGCCGGACCCGCGCTCGCTGGTGCTTGAGCTATACGGCCGGAGGCAGCGCCATTGGCTGCGCATCACGGGTTGGGGTCCCGAGTGCGGCCTGTACCTGACGGAGATTCGCTCCCGCCGGGGGGAGGGTCCCAACCAACCGTTCCTGGAACTGCTGAGAAAGTACGCGGAGGGTGCCGGGGCCTCGGCCTTGTACTTGCCCGACCCGGACGAACGCGTGGTGTGTCTTTCCCTTGCGCACCGGGAACACGGTGAGCAGACGCTGCTGTGCGAATTGACCGGACGCAACGGCAACCTGTTCCTGTTGGGGGACGGCAACCGCATCCTCGGTTCCCTGCGACGCGTCCCGCCGGGTACCCCCCGCGACCTGAGGCCCAGGCAACCCTATCAGCCGTTGCCGCCCAGGAACATGTGCTCCCCGCTCGAGTGCTCCGTGTCCAGGCTGGAGGCGGCGCTACGGATCCAGGCCGATGCACCGGGCTGGCGCACCCTCACGGCAACCGTGGCCGGTATGGGCCCCATGCAGGCGCGGGAGATTGTGTACAGGGCCTGCGGCCGGGCCGATGCCTCGGCAGGTGAACTGGACGCGCCGGTCCTGGCCAACGCCATCCAGGACCTTTGGCAGCCGGTCCTCAGCGGGGAATGGTCGCCCAGCAGCATTGGCGACAACGGCGGCGTAACCACCTGCGCGCCCTACCCCATTCGCCATCTGCCCGGAGCCAAGTCGGAACCCGAGCTGACACCCTTGCTCTCCCGCCTGCAGCCTCCGGATCCCTACGCCGAAGTGCGCAGGAGCCTGCGCACCCGGATTGGCAAGGCCGGGACCCGGACGGAGCGCCGCCTCAAGGGGGCCGCCCGCGACCTGCCCGAACCGGGTGTCGCCGAACGGTTGCGCACACAAGCCCAATGGCTCTTGGCCCTGCAGCATTCCATTCGGCCCGGCCAAACCGAACTGGAACCACCGGATGGCAGTGGCCCCGTGGCCCTGGCGCCGGGCAGGACGCCGGTCCAGCAGGCCGAAGCCATGTTCAAGCGCGCCCGCAAGCTGGAACGAGCGGCCGAGGTAGTGCCGCGCCGCATCCGGGAACTCGAGCGCGACCGGGACTATCTGGCGCAACTGCTGCTCGATCTGGCACAGGCCGCCGACCGGCCGGAACTGGAAGCCGTGCGGGAGGATTTGGAGCAAACCGGCCTGGCCGGCCGGTCGCAGGTGCGCAAGTCCCGACCCAAGGTGCCGCGTCCGGCTCGGGGCCCCCGCCGTTTTCGCCACGGCCAATTCACCATCCTGGTCGGCCGCAATGCCCGCCAGAACGATCAGGTCACGTTTGCCAAGGGATCGCCCAGGGATCTGTGGCTGCATGCACGGGATCACCCGGGATCCCATGTCGTCATCCAAAGCGGCGGCCGCAACGTGCCGCGCGAAACCCTGGAAGGGGCAGCCCGGCTGGCGGCCTACCACTCGGGCCTGTGCGGCGAGAACCGGGCGCGCGTGATGGTGGCCGAGCGGCGGCATGTGCGGAAACCCGCGCGCGCCCGTCCGGGACAGGTAACAATCCGCAAGGGCAAGGCCCGCACCGTGGTGGTGGACGCGGTGGAGCCGGATTGGCAGGAGGCCGGCGGTCCCGGCGTCAGTGCTCCAGAATGACGCGCATCACCGGGTGGTCGACGGCACCGAACCGTCCCTTGTACTCCTCGTCGCCCTGCATGAAGTCGAACACCTTGTGGCCCGACACGATGGCGTACTGCAGGGCGTAGGAGAGGATCACCCAGCCGGGACTGAGGTGGTAGTGCAGGTCCGGACGGAACCCGCTGTTGTAGAGCAGATAATGGCCGTCCTGGCTGAAGGCGAGCAGGGCGGCGGCCTTTTCGCCGTTCAGGGTCAGGAACATCAGCGACAGCTTG
>CAZMKQ010000197.1:0-6240 GCA_964566955.1 uncultured Caldilineaceae bacterium
GCCACACCTGCTGGGAAACAAGATTGTCGAAGGAATCCAGGAACTTCCTCCACCCCTCCGGCCGTTCAGCGCCGAACAAAGCGGTATAGATCACCCAGCGGGTGAGGGCAACGGCCGCCTCCTCAACCGTGGACGACGATCCCTGCACCAGTCTGTGCACGGCTTCCTGGGTGCGGGCCTGAACCAAAGGGAAGTATCGGGCCAGCTGCCGATGGTTGAACGCCTGCTTCAGTTCGCGCCGGTGGTGACGCCAAGCCGGACCTTCGGAGTTGGAAATGCCCTCCCCCAAAAGCCTTTCCGTTGTGTCCAATCGCTTGCCATAGGCCTTCGCCCGGTCCTGCATGACATGCTTGACGTCCGCCAGATCACCGATGACCGTCATCCGAACGGAACCGACCCGGAAACGGGCGACGTCGCCCTGGCGGCGCCACTCCCGCAGGAACAGGTCGTGCAGGTTTCCCTGCACCAGGTACCTGAGCGCATGCAGGGGGTTAATCAAGCGGTACGGCGGATCCCTCGTCATGGCTAGATCCCCACTGCCTACCGCTTGGCCACGGCCGCCACACCCCTCCAAGCCCTCGCGCCGTTGTGCAGATCGGCTGAAAGGCTGAGGCGGCCCAAGGCGCGGTGTGCGCCTACGAACTCGATCCGCGATTTAGGACGGAGCGAAGACCAGATCGCAGGCCTCGGCGGGCATCCAGTGCTCGTCCTGACCAATCCACTTCACGTTGCATCCAATAGGATTGGTCAACGGTTCCGAGACCGACTGGCCCGATGTGTGCTCTTCCAACGCCTTTTGCAGGTCGTTGACGGTGGCCTTGTCGCCTTCCCGGGGATTGTCGATGCCGCGCCCGGTGTAAACCAGCTTGCGCTCGCCGTCGAAGACATAGAAATGGGGAGTGCGCAGGGCACCGTAGGCCAGCGCAGCCGTTTGTTCCTCGTCCCTGAGGTAGATCCACGGAAAGCGATGTTCGGACATGCGCTGCACCATGCCGTCGAACCCGTCATCGGCCGCAACGTGCACGCTGTTGGAATTGATGCCGACGAAGCGGACGCCCCGATCCTTGAATTCATCGGCCGTGGCGCGGGTGTTTTCGTCGGACCCGATTACAAAGGGGCAGTGGTTGCAGGTGAAGAAGACCACAAGGGTTTCGGCGTCGCCGAAATCGGCAAGTGAGTAGTCCTTGCCGTCGGTCGCCGGCAGCCTGAAGTCGGGGGCCGTCTGGCCCAGTTCCAGTGTGAACGCCATGTTGGGACTCCGTGTCCGGTTTGATGCAGGTGAATTATAGGTTGCGCAGCCGGTCCTGGCGTTGCAGACCCCTATTCGTAGCGCAGGGCCTCGGCCGGATAGATCCGGGTGGCCTGCCAGGCCGGGAGGGCCGTGACCGCAACGGAAAACAGATAGGTGCCACCGGCCAGCAACAGGATGGACTGCCACGGGATCCCAAGTGGTTCGTCGGTTGCAAACGTATAAAACGCGCCAATCAACTCGCTGCCGATGACCATGCCGATAGCCGTACCCACCAGAATCCCGGACAGGGCCACGAAACTGGACTCCAGGATGAACATCCAGGCAATGGCGGCTGTGGGCATGCCGATTGCCCGCAGCATGCCTACCTGTTGCCGCCGCTCCACGACAGTGCGGGCACTGATCACGGCCAGTCCAGCCAATCCCGTGATCAGTCCCAGGGCCAGGAAACCCTGGAACAGTTGCAGCATGCCGCGCAGGATGGCCTGGGTAACGGTGAAGCGATCCGACATGAGCGAGGCATTGAGACCGCCGCTGAGCAGGGAACGCTCGGCAGCCTGGGCCACGGCCCGGGCCTCGTCTTCGGTGAGTCCCTCCCGAACCTTGATGTAGTGTGCATCCGGAGTCGGCGGACGGGCGGTTAAGGTCGGAAAAACACCGCGGTTGACCAATATGTCGGAATTGGCCAGCATGGGTCCGTCCTCCAAGGCACCGATCACTTCCAGTTCAATCGGTCCCAATGCGTCCGCGTCGGTCAACGACAACTTGACCGTCATGGGCGGGAGTGTGTTCCCGTCCAAGGCGTCGGCCAACGGCGTCGTGGCCAAGTCGGATGCCGAGTCATCGCCTTGCCATAGTTCTTCCACCAGCCAGTGTTCCATGATCACGACATCGGTCCGCGTACCGAGGTCTGCCCACGCGTCCGCATCGGTTGCATACTCGGGGGCACGCCATCGCAACGAATACAGTTGAGCAGCCTGGGTTGTATAGGCCGCGTCCACACCGGCAACTGACGTGCCCCACTCTTCGCGACTGTGTGCATTTGGCTGTAGGGGTTCAAGTTCAGCGAAGTCGGTGACGATGGACGATGTCAACGCCACGTCGGACAGGGGAAAGTCCTCCCGTTCATTCGCCTCCGCTTCCAGATCGTGGATGGGATCGAAAAAGCTCAGCGGCCCTGTTGTCAGTTCGATGTCGAAGTTGGCATTGAGTTCGGCCTCGGGTGCCGCGGCCGTATTGGTGGCCTTGATGACGTAGGCCATGACGATTACGGACAGGATCACGGTCGCAAACAGGAACATGACAGTCCCCGTACGAAATCGGTTGCCCAAGGAATAGGCAATGGCCAGGCGAATGGACCCCGCCACCTTGCGCAGGGGGGACACAAGCCGAGTTGCCAGCGCAGCCACGGGGGCCGCTCCGGCCTGGATGACGAAAATCGCGCCCAGCAGGGAAAACGGTGCGGACAGAATCTGATCCAGTAGCACCCAGCCCGGATCGAGGTCGCCATCCATGACTTCGTCAAACCTCAGCCAGGGATAGGCCCAGATGGCCAGCCAACCCGCACCCAGCAACGCAACAGGTGCGGTTTGTCTCAATTGCCCGGGCACACCGGTCCATACAAGAGCAAAGTAGATCGTCAGGGCCAAGCCGCCAGTCAGCAATGTCGCGCCCCACCGGACTGGCGACATCCCGACATCCTCAATCCACCAACGGCTCAAAAGCAACGCTGCTCCCCCAGCCAACAGCAGTACAGCCGCAGTTGTCAGGGCAACCCAACGGGTTGTCTGACCTCTTCGCCGCAGGGTTCCTTCCGGAAGGTTGCGAATGGCCGTCACGATGGAAACCCGGCTGACGCGTACCGATGACACCAGGATTACTACCAAAGTCAACAGTAGACCCAGGCAGAAGGCCACCACCAGCGACCAAACAGAGACCGACCACTCCAGCTTGAACAGGAACTCCGGTCCCCTGAACTGTCTGCTAATGGTGGACAGCAATCCGGTCAGGAAGTCGATCATGCCCCAGGAGACCAGCAGGCCCAGCCCCAAGCCCAGAACACAAGCGGCCAAGTCGTACACCAAGCCTTCGGTGACAAACATCTGGACCATGGAACTGCGGCGCATGCCCAGGGCCCTGACGATGCCCAGTTCCGAGCGGCGTTCGGCCGCCAGCATCACGTAAATCAGGAAGATCAGGACGAGGCCGGCCAGGATGGAGAAGGTGCCGGACGCCGTGAACATGGACCCAAAGGCCACACCGGCGACACCGGCTCCCTGGACCGCCAGTTGCTTGCTCAATGGAGTGAGAACCTGGAACCGCTCAAGTTCCGCGAACCTTTTGATCAGAGCCGATCTGGAGGCGGAGTCCAAGTCCAGGTCCAATATCCACTCCCGCACGGCGGCGCTGGCCAGGGCGGTCCTCAGTTCCGAATCCGTCACGGTGGAACCCGGGTTCGCATCGTCGCCCGAGCCCGAATCCTCAGGATCCGCGGCCCAGGCTGCCAGCGTGCCGATGTGCAGTCGGAAGTCGGTCGACCCCGAAAAACTTTCGGCGATGTCCACCAGGAAATCTGGCGCCTCATCCATTTCCAACAGTGGATTGACTGCGGAAGTACTTGCCGATCGAATGGTGGTTTTCACCTCCGGACGGGCGAGTATCTGCATAACCCCTGCAAACTGCTCGTCGTCGAGGGACAGTTCCCGCAGCCGCTGATTGACGGTGTCCGTCAGTGCCATGCCCTCTTCTTCATCACCGGCGAACGAAACCAGGACGGCATTGTTCCGTTCAGGCATGAACAACAACCGGCGCGCCTCTTCAAGATCCATCATGACGACGGGTCCCAGCAAGCCCAAGGGTCCCGACTCCTGCACGATGCCCCTGACCCGATAGGGAACCGGAATCGGTCCCACGAACACTTCCAGCAGATCCCCCGGCCGGGCATCCAACTGTTGCGCCCCCAATTGGTTCAGGTACACGTCACCCTGCCGGATCTGCAATCCCACCTGGTTCAGCTGCTCGTCCGTTTGCCCGAGCAGCGTGTTCAGGTTCAGGAACTGGAACAAATTCAGATTCTCGGGAATCTCGATGCCCAGGGCTTCCAGGGTGGGCAGGTCCACGGCCGCGTCCGGATCGATTCCCAGAGAGGCCAGATCCTGATCGGTAATCCCCAGACCCTCCAGGCTGAGTTCCGCGATCCCTTGTTCCGCCAGAAGCGACGTGTCCAGTCCAAGATCGGCAAGGGTTTGGAGATCAAGGCGGACATCCCGCAGGGATACCGATTCACCTTCCAACTCCGTGGCCAGGAACCAAAGGGCAGCCGCTCCGGCCAGTACGGGTGCCACCGCACTGTCCCCAAAGTCGCCCTCGACCACTTGCAATACGGTGACGGCCGAATCGGCCACCGTGCCGACCACAGGCGACATGATGTTGCCGACACCGGGTTGCAGCACATCCATGCGGACCGGTGCACCCGATGTATCGTGCAGACCGAACTCGGACGTATATTCGTCGTCAACGGCAAAGATGAACCCGATGGGCTCCCCTTGTCCCGTAGTTGCATTGCGCACGACCGAGGGGAAGAAGATGGCTCCGGCCATCCCGTCGATCAACGGTTCATCCTCGACCGCCGCACGTAGGTTTTGGTAGTCCACCAGTGAGATGCCGGGCAGGCCATCCTCGACCAGTTGGACGATGCTGTCGGCATCCCCATCGGCCAGACCCTCCAACAGCTCAACAAGACTGGTGTCCTGCTCGGAGGTTTCTTCATCGACTTCAAAGTCGTCATCCTCCGCAAGCTCCAATAGTGTTCCCAGGAATGCCGGCGAAATCACCTGATCGACATGGCCGTAGGCCTTGACGACCTGGTTGCTCAGGGAATGGTTCAGGGTATCCCCAAGGCTCAAGGCGGCCGTGAAAATGGTGGTACTGAGCGTTAGGCCGACCACAATCAGGAATGACTGCAAGGGACGTCGGGGAATGTTGCGCAGGCCCAGCCGGGCCAGGATCGGGCTCCGCAACGACAGCGCAATCAGCAACAGCCCAACCAGAATCAGCGCCCCCGCCATCCAGAGGGCCGCGGGTTGCAGGAAGTTCATGCCGCGTCCGGTCCGTTGCCGCGGATTGCACCATCGGGCAACCCGCCCTCGGCTGATTTGTCGCCCAACATGCCCGTCGCGATCGGTTCGGCCGTGACGGGAACGTCCGGATCCGCGTCTTCATCATCGGGATGCGACGCGTCGTCGGCACCATCCCGGTCGGAAACCATGCGGCCGTTCGCCATGTACACCACCCGATCGCAGAAGTCCCCAACCTTGGGATCGTGAGTCACGATCACAAACGTCTGGGCATGCTCGGCATTCAAGCGGCGCATCAGGTTCAGCACATCCAGCGACGTGTCGTCGTCTAGGTTGCCGGTGGGCTCGTCCGCCCAGACGATGGCGGGTTGGTTGGCAAGCGCCCGGGCAATGGCCACCCGTTGCCGCTGGCCACCCGACAGTTGTGCCGGCCGGTGGTGTTTCCAATCCGACAAGCCAACCGCCTCCAACATGTCCAGTGCCCTGCGTTGAGCCTCCCGGCCGTGCACGCCGTTCACCAACAGTGCCAGTTCAACGTTTTCGGCTGCGCTGATGACCGGCAACAGGTTGTACGACTGGAAGATGAAACCCATGTGCTCCGCCCTGTATCTGGTCAGCCTCCGGTCACCGAGCTTTTCGAGCGACCGGCCTTCGATCACCACCGATCCGTGGTCGAAGGTGTCCAGGCCCGACAGGCAGTTGAGCAGCGTCGTCTTGCCGCAACCCGAAGGCCCCATCACGGCCACCATTTCGCCTGGCTGAACCGAAAAATCGACGCCCCGCAAGGCTTCCACCCTGGAATCCCCGATGAAATAGACCTTGTGGACATCGGTCGCACTGATGATGGGCAGGTTCACAAATTACGCCTAATGTGGAATTGGGAGTTGACCCAAAAAGGGGAAGCCGCGCAGAATG
>CAZMKQ010000198.1:0-6182 GCA_964566955.1 uncultured Caldilineaceae bacterium
CGTGAACGAGGCAGGCGCGGTCCACCCGCACCTGTGGGGGCCGGGCCCAAACCCGCCCCCGTACCGAGGGTCCACCCCGGTATAAGTCCCCTACGTTGATTGATGCTGCCCGGGACTGCAACCTGGACTGACCTGCAGCGGTTCCTGCAGGCGCGCGACAATCTACAGCTTGCCACCGCGCTGCCGGCCGGCGCGCGCCCCCTCGGACCTGTTCGCTGGGACAGCCGGGAAGTGGATGCAGGTGATGTCTTCATCGCCAAGTCGGGCTTGGAGACGGATGGTCACCTGTACATTCCCGATGCGGTTGCCGCCGGTGCCGCGCTGGTCCTGGGCACGGCGCCCCAAGCCGTGGTTGAAGCCCGGTGTGCCGGGAGCGGCCTGGCACTGCCGGCCTACCTGCGGGTGAAGGACAGTGAACGCGCGTTTGCCCAGGCTTCCGCTCTCTGGTTCGGATTTCCGGCCCGTCGGCTGACAACCGTGGGCATCACGGGAACCGATGGCAAGACAACGACGGTGGGCCTGTTGACCGGCATTCTGGAAGCCGCGCATCGGAATAGCGGCGCGGATGGTGGTTTCCAGGCCGGAGCCGTGTCCACTCTGGGGTTTGTGGAAGGGGGACGGGTGACCGATTCCGGTTTCCACGTTACGACCCCGGATGCCTGGAACGTACAGGCCGCCCTGGACCGCATGAGCCGCCACGGTTGCCGAATTGCCATACTCGAATGCACCAGCCACGGTCTGGCGCAGCACAGGACGGACGAAATCGAACTGAACCTGGCCGGTTTCACCAACATTACCCATGAACATCTCGACTACCACGGCACCCTCGAGGCCTACGTGGCCGCCAAGTGTTCGCTGCTGGACTTGCTGACAGACCGGTCCGGCCAGTCGGCTGCCGTGATATTCAATGCCGATGATCCCGTCAGCCGCCAGGCCGTTCCGGGCAAGTTGCACGCCATTGGCCACGACGGCACGGATACGGACACCTATAGCCAACGTATCGGAACCCGTGCCACATGGATGGGCCTGGAGTCCGAAGTTCGTCCCGGCGGGATGTTCGTCCGGGCCCGCGGGCCCGGGAACCGGACCGGTGCCCTGCAGGCGGCGCTCGTCGGGGAGTTCAACATCTCCAACATGCTGTTGGCCACCGC
Source organism: uncultured Caldilineaceae bacterium (assembly GCA_964566955.1). Taxonomy (GTDB): domain Bacteria; phylum Chloroflexota; class Anaerolineae; order Caldilineales; family Caldilineaceae; genus Bin34. The sequence continues at coordinate 1,152 of CAZMKQ010000198.1, forward strand.
CCTGGGATACCGCCTGGGGTGTCCCATGAGCGCCATCGAGGAAGGGATTGGCGGGTACCCGGGGACGCCAGGCCGCATGGAACCCGTGGATGTCGGCCAGGAATTCCGGGCCTTTGTCGATTTTGCCCATACGCCCGGCAGCATGGAAGCCGCCCTGTCCTCCCTGCGGAAAATTCTGACTGCCGAGGCCCGGGGAGGCCGATTGATTGCCGTCTTTGGCTGCGCGGGTCTGCGGGACCGGCGCAAGCGCGGTTTGATGGGGGCGGCGGCCGGCCGTTGGGCCGACCATGTGGTCATCACCGCCGAGGATCCGCGTACGGAGGACCTTCGGTCCATCTGTAGCGAGATCGAGCAGGGAGTTGCATCGGCAGCCCGGCCCGCGGACTGGGACGTGGTATTGGACCGGGCGGAGGCGCTTGAGCACGCGGTGGCGCTGGCCCGCCCCCAGGACATTGTGGTGGCATGCGGCAAGGGGCATGAACAGAGCATGTGCTTTGGAACCACGGAGTATCCCTGGAGTGACCGCCTGGCTCTCAGGCTGGCGCTGGAACGGTTGTTGGGCATTGCTGTGGACCCCCGCGCTTCGATCTATCGTTTGCCAACCGGGAAGGGACCGGAATCGGCTTCCGTTGGATGTCTGTAAGCCATGTTTCATCGCCGTGTGGAAGGTGTGTGTGTCGGACTGCGGACCTGCCGGATCGGATCGGGCGGTACCCGTTTGCTGTGCTACAATCCGCGCATTGCGCGTGAGGGCAACAGGCGTTGATTCCAGGCGGAAAACAACCCGTTTTTGATTTGGATTCCGAGTACTGCGCCCCTCTTGACGCCCACCGGTTTGGCGCTTGAATGCAACTGCGCTTGGGGAGACGACTTCTGATGCGAAATCGAAAAGGCCTGCGCGTCCGGGTTCTGCTGTTGACAAGCGTGCTCGCGCTTGTGCTGGGAGCCTGCGGGGGGGCCAGTACCGGCTCCACGTGGTTCAACCTCCCGTCCGTCACCGTCAATGTCCGCGATGACGGATCCCTCAGGGTCATGGGGATTCCCGTGGGTACGACGGCGAGCACGGGCTTGTCGGCCGTGGTCGATCCGCTGCAGGCGGCGGGTGCCGACACCCTCGAGGTACGTATTGGCTACAACGGCATTCACATCTACCTGGACGGCCAGGATCTGCCCTACATCGCTTGGGACGAGGACTCGGCGGCGGTGCTCGCCACCATCATCGAGGCACAGTCCCCAGGCATCGACGCGGATCAGTTGCTGGACTGGGTCCGGAGAGTTGGGGTCGGCGTCCGCATCCAGATGTCGGACACTCGCACCCCGCGTTGGCGTGGTGAGACCAGCTACATCCCAATGGAAGCGCCGGCCGAGCTTGTCGGCCCCATGGATCTGTCGGGCCTGGCCTTCGATGGCAGCGGTGTTCTCACGGTGGAAGGGGTGGATCTCGGACTGGGGGCCCTGATCCCGGCACACATCGGCGGTATCCTGAGCGATCTCGGGACCGAGACGGTTTCGCTGAACTTCACGCCCAACACCCTTGAATTGGCCCTGAATGGCCAGGACCTGCCGTCCCTGGCCTACGACAGCGACAGCCTGGCGGCCGGACTGGAACTCGCCTCGGCACTGCTGGCGAACGACCCGGCGACACTGTCCCTGGTCGAGTCCTTCCTGCCCAAGCTTCCGGCGCTCGCCATCAGCGGGACCATCTCCTTTACCGGCCAGGCGGCCGGCAGTCTGGCCCTGCCCGAGCGCATCGTGGTGCCGGTGAATGCCGACGGAACGTTGGGCGACGTCATGGGACTTCCGCTGGGCGCGATCCTGACCGATCCGGTCCTGCCGGCCGACATGATTGGCAAGCTGACCGGCGCGGGGATCACAAGGTTGGATGTCAGCCTGAGCGGTCTCAACGTGGCGGCCGCGGTGGATGGCTCGCCCATTCCCGAGATCGCCCTCCATGATGGTGCCAAGCCCCTGCTGGCTTCGTTGGCTCCCCTCCCCGACGGCACCCTGGAATTGGTTGAGACGCTGACCGGCGCCCAACCGCTGAACCTGGTTCTCAGCCTGCCCGGCGATGCTTCCGATACCTCCGTGTCCATGCTGGGCGCCATGTCCCTGGAAGCGCCTTCGACGGCTGCGGGGCCGCTGGTACTGCCGATTACTGTCACCGGCAACGCCATCACCGGCATCGGCGGTCCCGATCCGGCGGCGCTCGGACTTGGCGATGTTGCCTTGCCGGACGGCGTTCTGGACATGCTGGGCGACTTGGGCATTGCCTCGTTGACGATTGTCAATTCGCCCAACAGCCTCGTAATCGAGACCAACGGTTCCGCAGCCGTGGGCTTGGCCTACGATGCGGCGACCATGACCACGCTGGTTGGCCTCCTGCCGGCACTGGTGGACATCGATGCCGAAACCCTGGACATGGCGGGATCCCTTGTCGGCGCCCTGCCCGGGCTTGACCTTACGGTAACCGTTTCCCTCAGCGGGCCCGCCCCGGGCAGCCTGACCTTGCCCGAACAGTTGGTGGTTACGGTCAACCCGGACGGGACCTTGGGCACCGCCCTGGGTTTGCCGTTGGGCTCCATCCTGTCCGAGCCGCTGTTGCCGGCGGATTTGATCGGCCAGCTGGCGGAGGCCGGCATAAACAGACTTGACCTTCGATTGAGTGGCATGTCGGTTCAGGCCGCGGTGAACGGCGCGCTGTCGCCAACCATCACCATCCATCCCGGCGGGGCGGCCCTGTTGCCGTTGCCCGAAGGCATTCTGGATACGATTCAGGCCCTGACCGCAACGCAGCCACTCCACGCAGTGCTGAGTCTGCCCGGCGACATGCCCGGCGACATGGCGGATCCCTTCGCCGATGCGTCCCTGGCGATTCCCGACCTGGCGCCCGGCATGACGGCAACCGTACGCTTGCCGCTGACCATTACCGGCAATGCCATCACGGATATCGGCGGACCTGATCCGGCGGCGCTGGGGCTGGGCGATGTCACCATCCCGGACGATGTTCTGAGCCTGCTGCACGACAACGGCGTTACGTTGGTCAGGGTGGTCAACTCGCCGAACAGCCTCGTCATCGAGACAAATGGTGAAGCGGCCCTTGCACTGGCCTATGACGGTCCCTCTCTGCTGACGCTGCTGGCATTGGTGCCGGCGCTGACCGGTGCCGACCTCATTTCCAACGACGGTCTGATGACCCTCCTGGAGGGACCGATCATGGATCAGATTGTGGCGGCGGATGCACAGATCGAAGTGAATCTGGAGTAGCTGCCCATGGCCGGCGCCAGGTCGGTCCAGCAGAAGAAATTCCGCAGCCGGAAGCATATGCTTCCGGCTGTTGCGTTGGCAGGGGTAGATACCAAACCTCGTCTTCCCAATATCAATCCATCATGATTTGGATTGGGGATTATATACTTGACTGAACGGGGCGGCTAGGGGTAGACTACCCGACTCAAACGCTTCCGGGGAACAGCATGACGACGATGGGCAGACCCGAGGATCAGGAAATTGTGGCTTGGTTGCACGAGTACCGAGACCTGACCGACCAGATTTCCCTGTTGCACTGCCGCATCGCCGAGTGGCGGCTGTACTTCGCCCAGCACAGCAAACTGCTCCTGGACAACTGGGAGCGCCTCCGCTGCCAGGAAACCACCTTGGCGGTGGCCGATGAAAAGAGGGAGTTGTTTACCCTTCAGCCCGCCAATATGAGCGTCGAAGAACTACACCGCATGCTGACGGAAGTCGAAGAACTCAAGATCGCCCGGGAACGCCTGAAGCGAAAACTGGACAGTCAGCAACTGGGGAGCATCCTGAAGACATGACGAAGCACAAGGGACCGGGCAAGGCCAACCGCGAAGGCGTCAGCATCATGGAGCTGACCGCCCTGTTCCCCGACGAGGCCGCGGCCACCGCCTGGTTCGAGGCCCTGGTGTGGCCCGACGGCCGCCACTGCCCCCGCTGCGGTTGCACGGACACCTCGGAGGCGTCCGCCACATCCGGCCTGCCCTACTACTGCACCGGCTGCCACAAGCCGTTTTCGGTGCGCATTGGCACGGCCCTGGAACGGTCCAAGGTGCCGCTCCGGAAGTGGGTCTTTGCCATCTACCTGGAAATGACCAGCCTCAAGGGCGTGTCCAGCATGAAGCTGCACCGGGACCTCGGGGTGACGCAGAAGACCGCCTGGTTCATGCTGCACCGCATCCGCGAGGCTTGGGGGCAGGCCCGGGAGACCTTTGCCGGACCGGTGGAGGCGGACGAAGCCTACTTCGGCGGGCGGCAGGGCCAACATGCATAAGGCCAAGCGGCGGGAACTCACGGGGCGCGGCACCGCGGGCAAGACGGCCGTGGCAGGCGTGAAGGACCGAGCCACCAACCGCGTCGCGGCCCAGGTCGTACCGGCCACGGATGGGGAAACCCTGCAGGGCTTCGTGTCAGACCACACGGCCGCGGCTGCCGTCGTCTACACGGACGAGCACCGCTCCTACACCGGCCTGTCTCCCGCCTTCGAGCACGAGGCGGTCAGCCATTCCGTGGGCGAGTATGTGCGAGGGCAGGCCCACACCCAAGGCATCGAGTCGTTTTGGTCGATGCTGAAACGGGCCCACAAGGGCGTCTACCACAAGCTGTCGCCCAAGCACCTTGACGCTACGTCAGGGAGTTCGCAGGTCGCCACAACGTGCGCGGCCTGGACACCCTGGACCAGATGGCCACGGTGGCCGTGGGACTGGTCGGCAAGCGGCTCATGTACCGTCAACTCATTGCCGACAACGGACTGGATTCGGGAGCGCGATCGTGAATAAGGAAAAGGAACGGCCCAACTGGGTCGAAGCCCGGGCCAACTGCACCGCGGAAGGATTCTTTGATCAACTTGTGGACACCATCAAAAAGGACGTGGCCTGCTACAACAACCTGCCGCCCCACAAACGCCAGCACTACACGTTCAAGCATGTCCAACCTGACACGACAACGGCGTACTTCGGTTACGTCTAATGTGGAATTACACGGCCACGGTGAAGGTCTGGACATCAATCCCGG
>CAZMKQ010000199.1:0-6149 GCA_964566955.1 uncultured Caldilineaceae bacterium
CACACTGCCGCGGGTTTATGTTGCGGTGATGGGGATTGAGAAACTGGTGCCCACCCCCCAGGACGCCTTCCTGCAGTACCAGTCGCTGACCCGCAGCGCCACCGGCCAGCGCGTAACCGTGTACCTGTCCATGACCTCCGGTCCCAGACGCCTGGAGGACGTGGACGGCCCCGAGGAATTCCACGTGGTCCTGATGGACAACGGACGGTCCCGGATGCTGGCGGACGGCTACGGCGAGTCGCTGATGTGCATTCGGTGCGGAGCCTGCCTCAACGTATGCCCCGTCTACCGCCAAATCTCGGGCCACGGCTACGGCAATACCTACAGCGGTCCCATCGGCGCCGTCATCTCGCCGCTGCTGTCGGAGGAGATGGCTCTCAACAAGGACCTGCCCTATGCCAGCACCCTGTGCGGAGCGTGCCGCGATGCCTGCCCGGTCCAAATCGACCTGCCCAAGATGCTGCTGAACCTGCGGCATGATCTGGTATCCGGCGGGGACATGCCGGGAGTGGAGCGCCGGGCGATGCAGGGGTTTGCCGGGGTAGGAAGCCGTCCGGCAGCCTATCAGGGCGCTGCCCGCGTGGCACGGACCGGCACCCGACTCCTGTCGGGGTTTGGCAACCGGAACCTGCGCAGGCTGCCCCCGCCCCTACACCACTGGACCCGCCAGCGCGACTTTCCGCCGATGGCGAAGCAGAGCTTCAGGGCGTGGTGGGCCAAGCGATCCGAGACACGGGGGCCTGCCAAGTGAGCCAGGCCCGGCAACGAATCCTGGATCGACTGCGCCAGGGACTGGCCGACCCGAAGATCCCGTGGCCACCGGCGGACGCGCCTCCGTTGACTCTGGGTGAACACATGCACGTGGCCACCCTCAGGGCCGAGGATGCCGGGCTTGAACAGCGCTTCGCTGCGGAACTGGAGAAACTGCATGGCTCCAGCGACATCGCCGATTCGATCGTGGCGGCGCGCATGTTCACCGTGCGGAAGATCCTGGAGTGGCTGGACGATTCCGGGCCCCGGCGCGTCCTGGCCTGGTCCGAACTGAACGCCTGGATTCCCGGTCTGGAGGAAAGCCTTTTCGACAGGGACGTGGAGGTGGTTGTCCCGGAGTCGCTGGACAATCCTGATACGCGAGGCGACCTGCAGGAAATTCGGGTGGGCGTCACCGGTGTGGAGGTCGCGTTCGCCGCCACGGGTTCCGTCCTGTTGAAGAGCACTCCGGGCCAAAGCCGCAGCGCCTCCCTTTTGCCGCTCAACCACATCGCGCTGATTCCCGGCACGCGGCTGCTGCCCAATGTGGAGACCTGGTTGGAGCAACGCCAGCAGGAAGGCTCCCTGGGGCACGCCATCCGCAACAGCGCCAACCTGACACTGGTGTCCGGTCCCAGCAAGTCCGCCGACATCGAGTCGAAACTGACCCTAGGGGTGCACGGCCCCAAGGAAGTGCACGCGGTGCTATATCCGGCACCCGGCTAGGCCAACAGATGCGCCCAGACAACGAAGCCTGGGCGACGCATCCCATTACGGTCCAACAAAGAGTTAGTTTTTCAAACCAATCCCAATCCCTGCACCACACAGGCAATCCAACCTTCAGGAGCATTCAACGTGAGCGACAAGACTTGGAACGTAGGCATCATCGGTTGCGGGTCCGTAGTCCAGTTCGGACACCAACCCACCTTTTCCATGGCCGTGGACAACTGTCAGGTTGTAGCCATCTGCGATGTGCAGGAAGAGCGGGTTACCCAGTTTGCCGCGGAGCGCGGCATCCCCTCGGCCTATACCGATTATCGGGAGATGTTGGACAAGGAGGACCTGGACCTAGTGGTCGTGGCCGTCCCCAACATCTTCCACAAGCCCATGTCGATTGCCGCCCTGGAGGCCGGAGCCAACGTACTGTGCGAGAAGCCGGTGGCCCTGACCCTGACAGATGCCCAGGAGATGTTTGAGACTGCGGACAAGGCCGGCAGGACCTTGACCGTCGGCACGCACTACCGCTGGTCCACAACCATGGGGATGGGCCGCAAGGCGGTGGACTCCGGTCAGTTCGGCGACATCTACCACATTCGCACGGTCTACACGCGCCGGGCGGGTATTCCGGGTTTCGGCAGCTGGTTCACCAACAAGGACATGGCCGGTGGCGGTTGCGGACTGGATATCGGCGTGCACGCATTGGACAAGGCCCTGTTCCTGATGGACTATCCCAAACCCACAACAGTGTCGGCAGTGGCCTACGACCGCTTGGGTGCACAGGGTGTGGGAACCGGAGGATGGGGCATCGACCGCGCGGCCAAGCCCCAGGAGGGCGGCCGATTCGATGTCGAGGATCTGGCCTACGGCCTGGTGCGCTTTGAGAATGGGACATCCCTGATTGTGCAGAGTTCCTGGGCCATGCATCTGCCGGCAGCCGAACTGGTGGAGGTGTACGGGACCGAAGGCGGGGCGATCATCCGTCCCGACAAGCTGGAGATATTCCAGGAGATGAACGGCGAACCTGTAACCATTGACGTGGAGGTGCCCACAGGCGGGGAGTATTCCTCAGTGTCACAGAGCAAGGATCTGATTCGGCATCTGGCGGGGGACGAGACGGCGGACGTTGTAACCGCAGAACAGGCCCTGGTGGGCATCGCCATCCTGGAGGCAATGTACAAGTCGGCCGCCAGCGGGTCCGAAGTTGCGCTGTAGTCTTGGGCGGGAGACGGGATCCCGAGGCGGCCGGGCCTGCCGGCCCCGATCCGAACTTTGGTGATACCTCCAACAGGAACACGGCATCCCCGGCCTGACCACCCGGCCCCTTCCATATGAAGCGCCTGGCAGTCCTAATCCTCAACTACAACAACCGGGAGTACCTGGAGGCCTGTCTCGACGCCTTGGCCCAAGGGCTGCGGGGAATCGCCCACGACACCTGGTTCCTGGACAATGCGTCCACCGACGGGTCCGCTGCCTGGGTCAGGGAGCACTATCCCGATATTCGGGTTCTGGAGAACCCGGAGAACAAAGGCTTCGCCTACGGCAACAACCGCGGCCTGGAGCGGATGGGAATCGGAGGGGATCCCAATTCAGCCCCCCTTGGGCACGAATTCGTACTGTTGCTCAATCCGGATACCGAAGTGGAGAAGACAGCCCTGCCGCGCATGCTGTCCTACATGGACACCCATCCGCAGACAGGAGTGATCGGCCCAAGGATGATCCGTCCCGACGGATCCCTGGACACCGGCTGCAAACGGAGCGAACCGACTCCGTGGAAGTCGCTAGCCCACATGACGGGCCTCCGCAGATTCTTCCCGCACAGCCCAGTCTGGGCCGGTTACAGCTGTGGTTATGTCAAGGATGATGAGGTAGCCTGCGTCGACTCGGTGATGGGGGCCTGCCAACTGATGAGGACGGAGGCCTTGCGGGAGGTCGGGCTCCTGGACGAGGACACCTTCTTCATGTACGGGGAAGACCTGGATCACTGCGTGCGCTTTCGACGCAAGGGCTGGCAGGTGGTCTATCTGCCGGAGGCCCGGGTCCTGCACCACAAGGGCGCGGCCACCCGCAAGGACAGCGGCCGGATGATTCTGGAGTTCCACCGCGCCATGTGGACATTCCACTGGAAGCACTATGCGGCCGACACCCCGTGGCTAGGGAACGCGTTGGTTCGCACAGCTGCCTGGGGATTGGGATGGGTGAAGTGGGCGTTGAACGGCCTGCAGCCGCCCGAACAGAGGCATGTGGGTTCGGCCAACATCGTTAATGATGACCGTTAGACGAAAATAGACGAATGAGGCTCACCTTCACCCTACTTAGGTCAAGAGCCTGAAGCTGTTGAAAACTCGCTTGGTATCCTCATGAATCACATTTGGCCAAGTTACCGAAGGAGCTGCAAACTTGATCACCCACCCACAAGATAGATGTATTGCATTACCAGTGACCTGATGCGAATTTGGATCGATGGCGTAAGTACGAGTTTCGCTTCAATTTTTTCTAGGCAATCCCTCAGCGCAGTCGTCGCCTCGCGGCCCCGGTGTAGATGTCCAAGAAGAAATGGGACAAGAATAGTTTCCTGCAGCAGTCCCAGTTTCGCAAGTTCCGCAATCAGATCAGCTACAACAGAAACAGCCGACTCTTGGGAACACTCTGGTGCTTCAAGAGTCGCGAACAGTGCGCGCGTTCCTTCATCGGTCTGGAAATCGTTAGCTTCTAGGAGCGTGAGGATAACCAAAGGATTAACTTGCACGAATCGATAGTTGAGCATCGCGAGGCGTGCGACGAACCTAGAATACTCCTTTTGCGTTAACAATCTTGATCGCAACAACTCCCTCAGAACTCCTTGCGTGTTCACCGCGTCTACACCAAATTCACGCGCCATATTTGCTAAGCCAAGATCATCAGATACAAGCAGCGGACGGTCATCTGGGTCATCTCCACCAGCAAAAATCGATCCCACTCCAGCGTCAGTGATAAGTTCTGAAAGCTGTTCAATGATTTCGGAGTCCACATCTAACTCGGGATACGAAGATATTGGATCAAAAGACTTCGCTAGTGACAGAACCGAACGCGTGAAATCCTGATAATCTTGCCACTGTTCACCAGACATCTCTAGCAGTGAATAGGTTCCGTTAGGATTTTTTACAACATGCCCAAGAGGTTGTGCAACCATTGTTGTCTCGTACACTAGCTGTCGCAACTCGTCAATGACACTCTGTGGTACGACTACCTGGTCGAAACGATCTCGCAGCTTCTGGCCAAGATCTAGTTCATGAACGGTGAGCAACGCTAGCATGTCCAGCACAATCTTGTCAGCGTGGCAGAGTAAGTCGAAGGTCTTATGGACATCCCTATCGCTCCCTGAATCAAAACGGATACGAATCTCATCATTCTTCGTACAGACACGCCAAAATTCTGGAGCTGGAACACCAAGACGATTAGCAAAAACCGTGAACGAAACTGGTTCATCTCTATACAATTCTTGAAGCCTATTGAAATAGTGCTCTCGTTCGTCCACAAGACCAAGAACCTTTGTGAAACCTTCTTGAGTCACCGGAATGTGAGAAAGTTGGCTATTGTTTGGAAACCGCGTTGGATATAACTGCATCGTCTCTTGAAACGCATGAGCATACTTAGTCTGGATATCCACGATTTCATATGACAACTCTTGAATACCTTCCTCTTGTAGTGTGATTTTATCTCCTCGTTGACGGCCAAGTAATCGCTGTGCGAGATCGGAGTTCTGTGCTAACTCATTCGGAGCATGAGCCTCTTCACCTGCATCGAGCACATGCCACCACTGTTCATCAGAATCTCCTCGGAGAAAAACTACAGTGCCAACCTTTACAAATTCAAGTGTCTGGCTGTCCTTATGACATCCCACAAACAGTGCGAAGTACCCCAAATGGATTGAAGAATCGTCCATACCGCAACGACGTGCCAAATAGGCATTGTCCAACCAGTCATCTTCTCCAAGGTAGTGCTTGAGTTGAGCCAGTTTCAACAACACGAACGGCTCACCACACAGTTCCTCAGCATTGACCTGCCGGACCAGCTCTAGCAACCGGTCCCGTTCCCCACTCCTGAACCGCACCATTGCTAGCTGAACTCTGTCCACTGCCGTCGCATCATCTCGGGCACAGATTGACTCCCAGCACTCAACTGCTGAGGTGATATCGCCAATACGTCCCAAGATGTGCGCCTCAGTTTCAACAGCCAACTTGGGTGGGTGGGGATGTACTTCACGAATCTTCCGTGACCATGCAAGTGCCTCGTGCTGTCTCCCACTATTCCAAAAACTCATGAGAAGTGGCACCGCACCTGGATGTGCGACGTTGCCTTGAATGGCTTCTGCAAATTGATCGGCTGCTTCCGAGTGGCGTTCTTGATGGCGGTACAGAAGCGCGAGTCTCCAAACGATTTCAACGCGGTCTTCGTTGCCCACAGAAGGCAGTACCTCCAGCAGAATCTTCTCGGCCTCCGCATCTGTCCCTCGGAAGAGCTTGTGCGTTGCTGATAACGCAAGTGACTTCGGATCGGTCGGATTCAGCTCAAGCGCAAGTTCAATGAGTGGTGTTACCGTATCCTCGAGGCACAGTGAAGCCTCTATTTCACAAAGAAGTTCTGCCGTAACTATTCAGGTACCCACGGTTAGTTCGGCCTGAGGGATTGACGGAGCCGGT
>CAZMKQ010000200.1:0-6054 GCA_964566955.1 uncultured Caldilineaceae bacterium
CCCTCGCCATCGTGGGCTACCGCCGGGCGCGCAACGCGGCCGCCCGCCGCGCCCACGCCCAACGCCGACGAAGGTACTGCGAGTGCCTGTTCCGACACTATGAAGTTTCGTTGCACTACTAGGGCCTGTGGACATGAGGCATGAATCAGGTCGGTGGTCGTGAGGTTATCATCCTTTCCACATCGCACTTCTCTTCACAGCTCCTCTGCCATGGCCCGTCACGCACTGCGCACTGTCGAATTCAAGGTTCTCCTCCGTTTGCTGCGACAGGCTCCCGCGGTCCGGGTGGGCTCGCCTACCGAGTTCCGTCGCTTCCTACACGGGGTCCACTACTTCTTGCGTACGGGGATCCCGCGGCGGGACCTGCCGCGCCGTTTCGGACACTGGAACAGCATCTTCCGCCACTACCGCCGCTGGTGCCTGGTCGGGGTCTGGGAACGACTGGTGGCGGCCTGCACCGAGGAACGGAGGCATCAGTGCCGGGTGTATCTGGACACCACCGATGACACCACCCATGTGCACTCCCACCCGGTCTCCGCCGGTGCTCGGCTGGATCAGGGCGGTCTGCTGGCCTGCCTCCTGACTCCGGGGCAAGCCGGCGGCCGACCGCTGGCGGAGGCCCTGCTGGAGGGAATCCAGCCCGGCCATGTGCTGGCGGACCAGAGCTACGATGCCGACAACCTGCGCCGCTACATCGCGGCGTTGGGGGCCGAACCGGTGATGCCAGGACGGCGCAACCGCCGGTTGCCGATCGACTACGAGCGGACGCTGTACCGGGAGCGCAACATCGTGGAACACTCCATCGGCTGGCTGAAGCAGGGCCTCCGCATTGCCACGCGCTACGAGAAGACGGCGGAGAGTTACCTGGGCTTTATCCTGTTTGCCACGGCTCGCCATTGGCTGTGCAACCCGTTTGCTAATGTCCACAGGCCCTAGCCTTTGTTGTCGCAAACTGGTCGTCTCGGGTGCGTCAGTTTTTGGTGCGGATGTCTCTTCCGACTTTCACTTGGAGATTTTGCTTCGATAACATGTACCTTCCCTATGTGATTGATAACCAAACCCACAGTGTGGCTGAAGTACTTACGGGGATTCTGGCAAAGCACAGCGGCAAGTCGCTGGACATTGCCACCGCTTACTTCAACATTCGGGGTTTTGCCCTTTTGCAAAACGGTCTACAAAGATTGGGCAGCTTTCGCTTGCTACTGGGCGATGAGCCATCGGATGGTGCCGAATTGGGTGTAGGGCCATGGGGCGCCTCTCGCATTGTTCAAGAGTTGAACGTCGCTCCTTTTGACGAGGTGACTCTCCGAATCGTAGAGGACTTGATTGCTTTTCTGCGTCGGGATATGGTTGAAGTTCGTTCCTACCAACAGGGGTTCCTCCACGCCAAGAGCTACATCTTCTACAGTGATCTCCCCATTGGAGGCATGGACCGCTTCCAGCCCATCGCAGCCATTGTTGGCTCCAGCAATTTCACTGGGGCTGGACTCACCACTAACCAGGAACTCAATCTTTCTCATAAGGTGACATTCACGGAAAAAGAGGTGTCTCAGATGGGTCCACCTCTGGTAGATGGAGAGGAGATTGATCTTCGATGTAAGTTGATGAGCCGAGTTGGAGTCCAAGCTATCACTGAACTGGACCACTGGTTCAGAGAGCGATGGGACGAGGCACGAGACTTCAAGACAGAGCTCATCGAGATTTTGGACGCGTCCAAGTTTGGCCGGCTGGAGTACACACCCTACCAAGTGTATATGAAGGCCCTGTTTGAGTATTTCAAAGATGATCTTGGAACGGCCGACGCCAGACTCGGTAAGTCAGCAGTAGAACTGTCCGAGTTCCAGGAGGATGCTATAAAGAAGGCTCGCCGAGTCCTTGCTAGATATGACGGAGTCTTGATAGGTGATTCGGTAGGCTTGGGCAAAACCTGGATCGGGAAGAAACTTTTGGAGGACTATGCTTATCACTTGCGACAGAAAGCCTTGGTCATTTGCCCGGCTTCGCTGCGGCAGATGTGGTCCGATGAGCTTCAGGACGCTACTATCGCCGGGTCCATCGTATCCCAGGAGGAGTTGGGCCAAGCAGAGTTTGATATCGGTCCGGCCAGCGACGCTGATGTCATCCTGATAGATGAGTCCCACAACTTCAGAAACCGTACCACCCAGCGCTACGAGAGCTTGGAGCGCATCATCAGCGCCAACAGTGGCAGGGGGCGAGATGGTGTCCGTAAAAAGCTCATTCTGCTGACAGCGACACCTATTAGTAACACTATCTTTGATCTCTACAATCAATTGACGTTGATAACCGGAGGTGACCGGAGCTACTTCGCTGGTGCCGGCATCGGCGACCTGTATCGCTTCTTCCTGAATGTCCGGCGTACCGCGTCCGACCACGAGACTGGCATCGCGCTTTTCAACCTGCTGGAAGAGGTTGTGATACGCCGAACTCGCGCTTTTGTGCGTAAGACCTATCCCACAGCGATGATCCGTGGTGAGAGCATCAGTTGGCCGGAGCGCCGTCTCAAGACAGTACGGTACGATCTAGAGTCCACCTATGCAGGAATCTACGATAAGGTTGTGGAGGCCGTTGAGGGTCTGCAGCTGGTACCATACCGACTTGAGAGTTATAAGAAAGCTGACTTGGAGCGAGACGAGTTCGAACAGGGTCGGGAGGAAGCACTAGCCGGTATTTTCAGAAGCCGTTATCTGAAGCGCTTCGAGTCCAGCGTGGAGGCCTTCCGCATCACGGTACGGCGTGCCCTAGAGTTCACTAGGACCTTCGAAAGTTATTTGCTGGACGGCAAGCTCCTGGACAGTACTTCGTTCCGGAAGGCAATGCGATACCTCGCCAACGAGGATGAGGACGACACTCCAGCGAGCCGGGCTGACGAGATGGATGCCCTCGATGAGGCCAGAGAGGTACTAGAAACACTGGCCTTGCTGGATACCCAACAATACGACCTCAGAAGCATACACGATGCTCTCCAGCATGACGTTGCCTCCCTGACTGAGCTTTGGCAGCTGGTAGGCAGCATCACCCCGGACCTGGACGCCAAGCTTCAGACTCTCAAGCAATTGCTGTCAAAAGATCTGAAGGGCCAGAAAGCTGTTGTTTTCACCTACTATCGGGATACCGCCCGTTATCTGTATCGGGAACTGAACAGCGACCAGGGTGAGGACTTCCGCAGGCAGGCAGGGCAGCCGTTGATTCGCCGCATGGACGGTGGAGCGTCACCGTTGGAGCGGTTTTACCTCATACAGGCCTTTGCGCCTCAGTCCAACAACCGGCCCGATCTAGTCGGTACCAGTACAGAAGTGGACATCCTCATCTCGACAGATGTCTTGTCGGAAGGCCAGAACCTGCAGGACTGTGGCGTCTTGGTCAACTACGACCTGCACTGGAATCCCACTCGAATGGTCCAGAGGGCAGGGCGTATTGACCGCATTGGTTCGAGGCATCCGCTGCTCTGGGTTTACAACATGTTCCCGGAGGAAGGCTTAGAGCGCCTCCTTGGCTTGGTGGAGAGCCTGAGTCGCAAAATCACTGGCATCGACCGCACCGGGTTTCTGGATGTGTCGGTGCTGGGTGAGATTGTCCACCCGAGGAACTTTAACACCCTGCACCGAATCATGGATGAGGATGGTGCCGTGATTGAGGAGCAGGAACAGTTTGCCGAGTTGGCCAGCAACGAGTTCTTGCTTCAACAGTTGCGAGACCTGCTGGAAACTGGTGCATGCCAGGAACTTGAGAAGCTTCCAGACGGCATCCACTCCGGCCTAGCAAGAGATGGTGAAAAGGGGATGTTCTTTTACTTCACCGCATCTGGACCAGGGGGCGAGGGACGGCAGCACTTCTGGCGCTATTATGACCTCAACAGAAATCGTGTGATCGACAATAGGTTCCTCATCGCCAATCTGATTGCCTGTTCATCGGACACGCCACGGGTGGTAGGCGACTGTGATGTCTTTGCTATCCAAGACAAAGTAGTCGAAGACATACTCGGTTCTGCCCGCGAACAGCAAGCGGTGGAATCAGCACCGCGGATCCTGGATCCACTACAGCAGACAGTCATAACGCTGCTGAGGGGCTACTTGAACAACCCGGCCGTCAAACGGGCAGAAGTCAGAGAGGCGATGAAAAGCCTACGATCTCCGATGACTCACACTGGAGTTCGAGACCTGCGGAGGGTCTACGGGCAATTCCAGCAAGACCAACACATCGAGTCCGTCATTAGTCATGTCCGTGCCATGGAAATCTTTGAACCCGGTTTTGGCTCATCGGGCTCCGATGTCCAGCCACCACTCTCGCGAGAGGACCTACACTTGGTTTGTTTCAACTATATCTGGAGCTAAGACACCAAGCAAGCTACCGTGGTACTTTCCCTTCCTCTTCTCAGGCGCAGCTTCAAGGCCTGCCGCCACCCGTGTTAGTGCTCGTGGAACACCGATTGGACTTCTAGAAGTCCAATCGGAAACCCCCTGGTCGGGGTTGACAGGGGGTTAATAATGAGTGGCAGGGGTGTGCCATCGGGGAGTGCAAGGCATGTTGGGCAAACGGTCGTCGCAGCGGAGCCTGTTTGATGCGGAGTACCACTTCCGGCACCTGGTGGGCGAGGACAGCTTCCACTGGCAACTGTCGCAGGTGCGCGACCGGCTGTTCCGGGACGAGGCGTTTGCCGCCCTCTACTGTCTCGACAACGGCCGCCCCTCGGTGCCGCCCAGTCTGTTGGCCACGGCGCTGCTGCTGCAGGCGCAGGATGCGGTCCGCTGGGCCGAGCAGGAGGGCTACGACCGCTATCTGGAACCCAGCATCAAGGGCAGTGCCGAGGTGGACTGGAGCGACCCCGAGGCACGGCGCGCGTTCCTGGCGGCCATCGTGGCCGATGCCGAGCGGTTGCTGGGCCAGGCCCTGACCTCACCCCAAGCAGCCGACCGCGCGCACCCGGACCGCCCGCGGATCATGGAAGCGGCCGGGCTGCTGTGCAAGCTGCTGTTGCAGGACATTGAGCGTCGGCCGGACGGAGTGGCCGTGCGGGAGGGGGTGAGCCAGGATCGCATCGTCTCGGTCTCCGACCCGGAGATGCGCCATGGCCGCAAGAGCCGCCACCGGCGCTTCGACGGCCACAAGGCCTCGCTGGCGGTGGAGACCGGAAGCCAGTTGCTCACGGCCGTGGCCGTGCTGCCCGGCAACGCCCCCGATGCCGAGGGGGCCCTGGATCTGGTGTCCGCGAGTGAGCGCAACATCGGTCGCGGCGTGTGCGAGACCGTGGCCGACGCCGCCTACGGGGACGGCGAGACCCGCCAACAGTTCGCCGACGCCGGACGAACCCTGGTCGCCAAGGTGCCCAAACCACCCCGCAGCGGATATTTCACCAAGCAGGCTTTCCACATCGACCTGGAGGCCGGCAGTTGCACCTGCCCGGCCGGAGAGGTTACGACCCGCCTCCACCGTCAGGGACGCGACCGCGACGGGTACGGGAAGCGGGTTCCGCGCCGGGCCTTCGTCTTCGAGGCTGCGGTCTGTGACGGCTGTCGCCTGCGACCGCAGTGTGTGAAGGCCGCACCCGGGCGCGGCGTCAGCCTGCATGCCCAGGAAGAGTTGTTGCAGGAGGCCCGGGCCTTGCAGGCCAGCCCGGCGGGGGCGCCCTATCGGGCCTGGCGCCAGGTGGCCGAACATCGTCTGGCCCGTCTGATGCAGTTGGGCTTGCGCCAAGCGCGCTATCGGGGACGTCTCAAGACCGAAGCCCAACTCCTGCTAACGGCCACCGTCGCCAATCTCACCCGCATCTGGGCCGAGGTTCCTGCCTGAGGGGCGTTGTGGGACCTGCAAACGGTCTCCATCCCGGAAACCATCCCTGGGCAGCCTCCCTGGTCCGGCTCGCGAGCGTCCCGGCTCCTGACCGGATCCGCAGCTACGCTCGTGGACCGTCACCGCGGCTACCGTCCACCGCGCCGCGTCGGACTCCATGGCCTCCCGAAAACCCCCTTTCCGATTGGACTTCTAAGCGTCTGGCCCGAATAAATTTGGAGGTTGAAGTTGTGCGTTGACCTGCGC
>CAZMKQ010000201.1:0-6045 GCA_964566955.1 uncultured Caldilineaceae bacterium
CCGACTTCCGGCTGCTGCGCTACGGCGGCTTCTACCACGCCGTGGCCCGCTACGGCGAAGACTACTGGACCACTTTCACCTACGCCGGACTCCACGCCACCGAGCGGGTGCTCCGGCGCAAGGAGCAGCACCGATTCTGGGGCGTGGACTGCTACTCCAGCGAAGAGGACCGTTGCTTCCGCATCGGCAACCGGCTCTTCTACGAGGACCCGGACCAAGAGGTGGAACCTTCGGCCCAGGTGGTCATCGCCGCCGACGCCTGGGCCGGGGAACTGGCCCGCAGTACGCTGTCGGGCGACGCGCCCACCCTCTTCTGCACGCCGGACGGCGTATGCACCCCTGGGTTGGAACTGCGTCCCTCCCGGGACCTGGTGTCCGACCCCGCCGGGCATCCCACCGTGGGCCGGCCCGAGGCGGTGAACCTGTGGCTGCGGGACAACCCGGACATGGCAGCCATCGACGGTCCCACCACCCACCGGCTGTTCATGGCTGTCTGCGGGTTCCCCGCAATGACGGCCTCCTGGCTGGCGGTGGTGGTGCAGGGCTCCCCCACCGACGTCCGCCGGCACCTGCGGCGGTTCGTCGAGACGGGCCTGGTGGCGGTGTTCGACGGCAGGCACTACCTGTCGGAGCTGGGGATGAGGCGGGCAGCCAATATGAGCCGGGTGCTGCCCGGCATCATCAAGTCCCGGCACGGCCTCTACCTGGACCGTTGGTACCGGGAGCGGGAGCAGCATCACGACGACGGCGTGAACTCTCTGGTGGCGCAGTTCGCCCGGGAAGGAGTAAAGGCCGTCGCGGGCTGGCGGGGCGAGGTCAACGTGCCCGACCTGACCCAGGTGCGCCCCAACCTGGTGGTCTTGGTGTATGAAGGCCCTTTCGGAGAAGGGGCCTACTACCTGGAATTCGAGCGTCGCGCCGTGCTGCGGCGGCAGGCGGTGGAGAAGCTGGGACCCTACCGGAAGATGGCCGGCATCGGCAGAGCCCTGCCCCTGCTGATGGTATGCGAGACGGACCTGGGCGAGGAGAGCTTTCAGGCCGCCGCTGGACGGCTGCCCATGCTGACCGCCACCCTGGAGCGGGCGCTCACCGGGCCGTTGACCGGCGAGGCAACGGTGTGGAGCAGGGAGGGCGTGCCGGCGGCGCTGCACTGCCGTTAGGAATTGAGCTAAGGATTCGGGAACGTCCTCTGGACAGTACCAGGTGAATACCGGCTCGTCAGGCTTCACCGCTTCGGGCCGGACCATCCGGCAGCCAACCGGGCCCCGGTGATCAAGTGGTCGGGGTTGCGGATGTCGTCGCTTGGCTTGGCTCCGGGCGCTACCGCTCATCTCCGCAGACCACCATATGAGAGCCGTCGGAGTTGGTGTGCACGGCGTAGGATGTACCTGCCAGGTCGAAGACCAGCTTGTAGCCTGAAGTGAGGACCTGGGCGTAGAACATGCCCTCCTGCGGGCATCCCAGGCTGGCGTCGGACCAACCCATCCCCTCGGAACTGTGGAGCTTGAAGTCCCCCTCGTCCACTTCCAACTCGTCGGCCAGAAGCTTCCGCGCCGCAGTCTCTATCTCGCCTGGAACAGTCTCACCGGCCGTCGGCGTGGAGTGCAGGCGTGCCCGGTTCCGTGACCGGCGGCGCCGTTGCTGGCTCTGTAGCCCTAGTCTCCTCATCATTCCCACCGCAGGCTGCCACTACTAGGGCAATCGCCACCACAAGATCTATGAGTGCTATGAACTCCGAGAGCTTCGACCTCATTTACCTTCTGGACCTCCCTATTTTCAGACCATCCAAGTCAACCTAACTTGATCCGCTGTCGCCACTGCCAGGATTGTCAGAGTCGGGGTCTCCCGTCAGATAACTCGTTCTGTAGAACCGGACTCCCGTCTTGGACCCATGTCGCGGATCGAAGGTGGCGGGAACTGGAGCCACTTCCAACTCTCCCCACATACCCTGCCAATAGACCGGCTCCCCTTGAACTGGCTTCCTTCGAACTCTATCGTTGAAGTACTGACACAGTAGTGGTTCGCCCATGACCCCTTTCTCTTCTATCCCAGCGCGATTCGGCGCTACGACTATTGTGGGACCGCGCGGATAAACATCCCCGGTACCAAGGAGGACGAGGGGACCCGGCGGTGCATGGAACACCTTGACCTCTTTCCAATTGTCCCGCAGTCCGCTATATCTCCATTCATCAACGGCCCGGATGATAAGGACGGTCACGAACCACATCGGGAGGCTGCTAGGCAACAGCAATGGGAGGTTGCGGGGTAATTCCCCATTCGTGGCAATGAGCGTGAATTGCAGGGACGTCCCGATGATGGCCACGCCCATTACGGCGTATCCCTCCGCCGTGGTCGGCCAAACCTTGCATATACGCCGAAGCGCGGAAATCTTATGCACGACTACATCCCCTGGACCGACAAGTGCGCTTAATTGCTCTCGTTTACGGTGGGAGCCAGACCGTCGCCGTAGTTGGACAGGATGTAGTATACCCTCATCAGGAAGCTGACCTCGTATTCAATCCACCACCGACTCCGTGAGTACGTCTCAAATGAATAGCGCCTGAGAAACAGGGTCATCTCATCCAAGTGCTCCAAAATCTGTCGGAGCGTGCTCCCCGGATCCGGCTGTGGTTTGTCCGGCACATTCGCGCTGGCGATGTATGCGACTGCCGAGCTTCTGCCACCGTCCGCAGTCCATTCGGACATAGCCTTGCTGTACGCAGTCTCTAACTCGGCTTGCACAGCACCATCAAGTAAGTCAATGATCTCGACCAGATGGTGAGTGCGCAAATCCTTGTTGGAGACTTGCGTTTGCAACCTGTGGTGGATAAGCTTGAGGCTGAGTTCTAGCGCCAGTCCTGCGTTGACCATCATTGCGGTCTTGAGACTGACTTGGGCCGTCGAGGTTGGCTGGGCTCCGGTTGAAGCCCAATAGTTGTCGACGAGCTCTGCTGCTTTGACAAACGCATAGGCATCACAGCTAAGTTTGGTAAGTTGCTCTCGATCAAGCGGAGTCTTCTGTTGCATTTGGTGGCCCCCTATTCGATTCCTTGCACTGCGGATCACTCGCTCTGCCCCTCCCCCGCCGGCATCCGGTACCCCACCCTGGGCTCGGTGGAGATGTAGGTGGGGAACTCGCTGTCGTCGCCCAGCTTGCGGCAAAGCCGGCCGACGGTGGTGCGAAGGGTCCGCAGGTCGCCCTCGGTGCCCCGGCTGCCCCACACCCGGTCCAGAAGGCGCTGGTAGGACAGCGGCCGCCCGGCGTTGGCCGAGAGCTCGGCCAGCACCCGGTACTCGGTGGGCGTGAGATGCACGGGCCGGCCGGCCAGGAGCGCCCGCTCCCCGGCGTAGTCGACGGTCAGGTCGCCCCGCACGTAGGGCTCCGACGGCTCCGGCGTCTCCCTCCGCCGCAGGGCGACCCGGATCCGCGCCGACAGCTCCGTCTGCGAGAAGGGTTTGACCACGTAATCGGCGGCCCCCATGTCGAAGGCCCGGGCCACCAGGTCCTCCCGCCCGTAGGCCGACAGGAAGATCACCGGCACGTCGGCCACCTCCAGGATTTCCTTCATCAGCTCGATGCCGTCGGTTCCTGGAAGCATCAGGTCCAGCAGCACCAGGTCGGGCCTCTCGTCGCCCACCAGGCGGACCGCCTCCTCCGGCTCCCCACCGGGTCGTAGCCCGACCTGGCCAGGGTGTCGCGAACGTACCGGAGGTCCTGGGGGTCGTCGTCCACCGCCAGGATGCGCAGCCGTTCTCCTTCCGGCTTCCGCTCAGGCCCCGTTGATGTCAAGGGGAGCCGGCCCCCGGAGTCCTCCACCGTGGGCAGGGTGAAGGTGAAGCAGGCCCCCGTTCCCGGCCCGTCGCTCTCGGCCCGGATGCGGCCTCCGTGGGCCTCCACGATGCCCTTGCAGATGGCCAGGCCCAGGCCCGTGTCCCCTCCCTGCTCCTCCGTCTGTCCCCCGTAGAACTTGCGGAATAGGTCGGGCAGGCTCTCGGCCGGGATGCCCCGGCCCTGGTCGGACACCGAGACGGCCACGTGAACTCCCGGCCGTCGGTGTCGTGGGCCAGGTAGATCGTGCCCACCCCGGCCTCCTGGTGGCGGATGGGAGCGACCAGCAGGGAGGTCGCAGGCACGGAGGGCAGGAAATCCGGCATGTTCAGGGCTCTCAGGTGGCCGGCTATATCCGAGACCCGCAGGGGCTCCTCCAGGCCGCTGAGGTACTGGAAGAACCCCAGCCCTTCCGGCATGTCCCACAGCCCCTGGTGCTCTTCCTCCGTCAGGCCGGAGACGATGAAGTCCGACAGGTGCCCGGTTTCGTCGAGAACGGTGATGGCCGCGTAGCGTGAGGCCGTAAGCGCCAGGGCGCTGTCCGCCACCTCTTGCAACACCCTGTCGAAGTCCAGGTCCTCGGTGATGCGCAGGCTGGCCTCGCTGAAGCGGGCCAGGCGCACTTCCAGCTACCGAATCCGCTGGGCTTGCCCGTCCGCTTGGTCCAATTCCCTCACCCCCGTGGGGCCGGTAAGTCCCGGTCCTGCGGCTCACGCCGGGACGCAGCAAACTGCGCCGGCGGGAGCGATTATAAGGGCAATTTGGGATAGTTGTCCCGCGTCAAGCATTCTTGCCGATCTGGCGTCAACTATTCTTGCCGGTTCACCTCCTTATCCTGACCCCGCAGCTGAGCAGCGTCGGTGGGGTAGTTGGGGACGTCGAATTCCAGAATGACGGAGTGATGCACCACCCGGTCGATGGCCGCGGCAGTGGCCATGGGGTTGGCGAAGATGCGCTCCCACTCCGAGAAGACCAGGTTCGAGGTGATGCCCAAGGACCGGCGTTCGTAGCGCTCCGCGATCAGCGTGAATAGCACCTCCGACTCCTCGGCTCCCTAGGTCAGGTAGCCCAGGGCTTCCCGCAGGAAGTCCACATCACCGTCCATGCCGCGCTTGCGCAGTAGTTCCAAAAGGTCCATGCTGTTCTTGGCCACCGTCGTACTCCTTGTTGGGTTTGTCACTTCCATCAAGGATGACGCGGTGGCCACCTTCTTGCCACCCAGTCTCCGTTACACCACCTGCGGGGACTTTACTCGCCACCGTCATGTGGTGCTGGTGCTACTATGAGACGGGCGGTGAATCGGGAAGCTTACAGTAATCGCAGAGGTATGCAGCGGATGGCTGAAACCGGACCGGTAAGGCCTGGGTTGGGCTGGACGGGAGGTAGCTACGCAAGCCAGTGGAAACGCTTCGTCGCCTGGTCAGAGGCGTCAGGTAGAAGCTCGCTGCCGGCATCGCAGGAAGATGTCGCAACCTATCTCGCAGAAAGATGGGATTTGGGATCAAAGCTGTCCACTCTGAAGGTTGTGGCGTCGGCCATCGCGCGTTACCACAAGGAGGCGGGACTCGACGCTCCCTTTCAATCCGGTGTTTCCCGGCAGTTGTTGCACGATCTGGCGCAGGACCACATTTCCAGCCCCATCAGGGCAATGCCATTGGACTTGGACTGCTACCTCGCTATTAGGAAAACAGCGCAAGAGCCTCGCAGCGGAAGAGGCGGCCGGATGGAGCGGGCAGCAAATGCCCGCAAGCGGGGCGCATTGGACATTGCTATGATCGGCCTGATGCGGGACGCCAGACTCCGGGTCAGTGAGGCGGCGGCGTTGGTGTGGGGAGACATTGAGCAGCTTGGCGGCGGGTCCGGCCTGGTTCGGGTTGGCGACACCGGTTACCGTGCAATTAGCGCCGACACCATGGGTTTGCTGTTATCGGTTCGTGGGGAAGCAGATGACGTCGACCCGCTCCTCGGATTGAGACCCAACCAGATAGCGGCGAGGATAGGGGCGGCGGCGAGACAGGCGGGTCTCGGCGAAGGATTTTCGGGGGACAGCCCCAGGATGGGCATGATCCGCGATCTGGAGAATCTGGGCGTTCTGCTGTTGGGTGGTTACCTCACGGACAAGGAAAGATAGGTTCTCAGCGAGCTCTCCATGTTCAGGCCACACGACAGAACCAGTAAGGGTGAAGGAGTCGCTCCGGTTCTGCTTGGCGACCATC
>CAZMKQ010000202.1:0-5940 GCA_964566955.1 uncultured Caldilineaceae bacterium
GCAGGGGAGGCACCTACCAGTACATTCCCACCACCACCGAGGTGACCAAGAAGGACTGGCCAGTCTTCCTGCTCCGGGGTACAGACACGGTGGGCAGAAACACCTACCGGGAATTGCCAAGGTATGTTCGCGGCCAACACATGCCATTCAGAGGATGCGAGACATGGCCATGACCCAACAGTCGCCGATGTACCGGCCCCCCATGATGCGGCAACCAATTCCATGACCGCGGCTGACACCTCCGCCGGCCAAGTGGCCGGCAAACTGCACAAACCGCGCCTGAGCCGCTTGGCCCGGCGCGAGGAAATAGTGGGTTATCTGATGGCAGCCCCTTGGCTGTTGGGCATTCTCTGGTTGTATTTCAGCCCGTTCGGGACGGCCCTCTACCTGTCGCTGACGGACTACGACATTCTCACTCCCCCCAAATGGGTGGGTTTCGAGAACTTCGACACGATGTTGACGGACGACCCCCTCTTCTGGAAGTCCCTGAGCGTCACCACGATTTACTCGGTGGCATCCATACCCTTGCAGATTGTCCTGGGGCTTTTCCTGGCCATTCTGCTCAACACCAAGATCAGGGGACTGGCTTGGTTCAGAACTGTCTACTACCTTCCGGCCGTCCTGTCCGGAGTGGCCGTTTCGTTTCTCTGGATTTGGGTGTTCTCCGCCGACTGGGGTGTGCTCAACTTCCTGTTGTCCCTCATCAACATCGAGGGCCCCAATTGGCTGACCAGTGAGGACTGGGCTCTGACCGCCCTGATCGTAATGAGTCTCTGGGGCGTTGGCGGCGGCCTGGTGATCTACCTCGCCGGGCTGCAGGGCGTCCCGACCGAGCTGTACGAAGCGGCCGAAATCGATGGTGCCGGCCGCTTCCGCTCCTTCTACAACATCACTCTGCCGATGGTGTCCCCGGTCATTCTGTTCCAGCTCATCATAGGCATCATCAGCGCCCTGCAGGTGTTCACTCAGGGCTATGTTATGACCCAGGGCGGTCCCAACAACGCAACCTTGTTCTACATCCTGCACCTGTACCGCAACGCGTTTCGGTTCCTGCACATGGGCTATGCCAGCGCCATGGCTTGGGCGCTCTTTCTGTACATCCTGTTGTTAACCCTGGTGGTGTTGCGTTCATCCAGCGTCTGGGTCTTCTACTCGGGCGAGATCAAGGGGCGTTCCAGATGACTTCCCAGACCTCCGCGGTGGCACCCTCTGGGCGCCGGCGAGCCATGGCTCCGATTGTGACTCGGCATATGGAAAAGGCACTCATCTATTTCGTGCTGCTGGCCGGGGCCGTGGTGGTCATGATTCCGCTCTGGTGGATGCTCTCGACCTCGATCAAGCATCCCAAGGAAGTGTTCGCCTTCCCACCAACCTTCCTCCCTGAGAAGTTCATGTGGAACAACTACACGGACCTCTTCATCAAGGCACCGTTTCACATTTACATCTTCAACACGACCTACATCGTGATCATGGACCTGATCGGAACCCTGGCCACCGCCAGCATGGTCGGCTACGCCTTTGCCCGATTGCGCTGGCGGGGCCGGGACATCTTCTTCCTAATCACCTTGGCCACGATGATGCTGCCGGCCACCGTGCTTCTAATTCCGCGCTACATCATCTTCAACGAAATAGGCTGGACGAACTCCTTCAAGCCCCTCTGGGTGCCGGCCTTCTTTGGCTATGCATTCTTTATCTTCCTCATGCGCCAGTTCTACGCCACGATTCCGCACGAACTGGATTCCGCGGCGCGCATTGACGGAGCCAGCGAGTTCGGGGTCTGGTGGCGCATTCTCGCGCCTCTCACCAAACCGGCCCTGGCAGCCTGCGGCATCTTCACCTTCAATGCCACCTGGAACGATGTCCTGGGCCCGTTGATCTACTTGACATCGGAGAGCAAAAGCACGTTGGCGTTGGGCCTGATGCAGTTTCGGGGCCCCCACCGCACCGACTGGCACTACCTCATGTCCGCGTCGACCCTGGCCATGCTTCCGGTCGTCATCATCTTCTTCTTCGCCCAGAAGTACTTCATTCAGGGTATTACCTTCACGGGGCTCAAGGGGTAGGCAATTCCTGCGTTCCTGATGGCGGATTCGGCGCACCGGCCCTTCGGATCGGGAGTTGGAATGGACACCCCTAACAGTGGCACGCGTGGCAGGCCCGTTGGATATTCCGGACCCGTCCCAAGCCGCATCGAGCACCGACCAACCTGTATGCAGACACCTGTGATGGACCGGTCCCGGCATCCTGAAGGCCGGCTGCGGCTGGAGAAGGGCAGCTGCCCATGAAAGTCACCGGCATCGACTGCCACATCCTCCTGGTCCCGGAGTACAGCGTCGCAGCGAATTCCTCCGCCCAGGACAATCTGGTCGTCGAAATCCACGCCGACAACGGCCTGACCGGCATCGGTGAGACGGACACCAATCCCTGGGTGGTCAAGGCCTGCATCGAGGCGCCCGGCACCCACGTCATGGGCCAAGGCCTGAAGGAAATGCTCCTGGGCCGCGATCCGGAGGATGTGGAGGCGATCTGGTGGGATCTCTACAACGGATCCAAGATGACCGGCCGCCGGGGTGCCCTGATTTGCGCGATGGGCGCCATCGACATGGCGCTCTGGGACCTCCGGGCCAAGACCCACGGTGTCCCGGTCCACCGCCTCCTGGGCGAATCCGCCCGGGAGTTCATCACCCCGTATGCATCCCTGTTGCCGGACGGCAATACGATCGCGGAGTATGGCGACTCGCTCCTGTACAAGCTGACAACCGCCCGCGATCTGGGGTACAGGGCCGCCAAGCTCGAGATCTGCATCAACGGCCCCTATAGCCACAACGGTTTGCAGGAGGACGACGCCTTGGGCGTGGCCATGGTCGAGGCCTGCCGCAAGGCGGTGGGACCGGATTTCACCCTCATGGTGGACGTGGCCTATTCGTGGCCGGACCCGGAGACCGCGCTGCGCGTGCTTCAACAGTTGGCGCCCTTGGACATCTTTTTCCTGGAGACGCCCCTGGACATCGACGATTTGGAAGGACACGCCTGGCTCCAGGCGCGGTCGCCGATTCCGCTGGCCGCCGGCGAGTGGCAAAACACCCATTTCGAGTTCGAGGACCTGGCGCTGCGCGGCAAACTCGATGTCCTGCAGCCGGACATCGGCCGCGTGGGCGGCTTCACACCGGCCCTGAAGGTGCGGGACCTGGCCGCCCGTACCAATCGGCTGATCGTCCCGCACTGCTGGAAAACCGGCATCGGCATCGCCGCGAGCGCCCACTTTGCCGCCGTGGCACCCATGTGCCCGTACATCGAGTTCCTCCCGGCCAACCTGTCGGAATCGGCCCTGCGACAGGAACTGACCCATGACGAGATCAAACTTGAGGACGGCGTCATTCCGCTGCCCCGGCAGCCGGGTCTGGGCGTGGCGCTGAACCGGACCGCACTGGAACGATACAAGGTTGGTTGAACCGGAGGCACGCGGACATGAAGACTGATGCCGAAAAGGCTTTCTTTCTCGAGCATGGATACCTGCACGTGCCGGGCATCCTGGATCGGGAACAGGTTGATTTCTACCGCACGGAATTCGACCGGGTGTGGGAACAGGAGGCACCCAAGGTCAATCAGCACAAGTTGCTCAAGTACCAGTCGTTCATCGACCTGATTGAGCATCCGCCCATCCTGGAGCGGCAGCAGGCAATCTTCCGCAACCAGACCCAGTTGCTGCAGTACGACCTGCTGCGACAGGATGCAGACAGTGACATGCCGGCCCGCAGCTGGCACCGGGACTTCATCTTCCCCGGCGACCGGCCCCACTCCATCAACACAATCGTCTACCTGGACCCGATGACGCACGCGCGCGGTCCGACCTGTGTGGTCCCGGGCACCCACCGCGGCGAGGAGTACCCGCCCCTGGATCGCATACACACCTCCCTGCCCGGCGAGGTGGAGGTACTGGCCGAGCCGGGGGACGCGGTATTCATCAACGGCGCCATCTGGCATTCGGGCGGCGCCAACCGCACGCAAGGCCTGAGACGCGGCATCTTCCTCTACTTCGGATGGTGGTGGATGAAGCGCTACGAACACGAAACGGACCTGCCGTGGCAGGCCAAGGCCAAGGCTTCCGCACTGCGCCTGCAGTTGCTGGGGCTCAAGATGCCCGACCGCGACGTGCACCAATACGATCCGACCCTATAGTGCCGTTCGGCACAGGTTTTCCATGCACAGACGCATACAGGTGGCCACACCCGATCCCCACGACCTGGATGCCCAGGAGCAATGCTTCCGCGACCACAGCTGCGTGGTCATTCCGGATCTGCTGTCACCCGACCTGGTCCGGGAGATGAACGAGGCCATGGACCGCGACATGCGCGCCAACCCGTTCATGTGGTGGACGTCCGGAGCCCGGGACTACAACTGCAACCTCCTGCTCAGTGAACCGGTGTTCGAACACGCCATCCGACCGCCCCGGCTGCTGGACCTGCTGGCGCGCATCATGGGCGGTCCGTTCTGTTTCGAGGAACTGGCCGTGCGCCACCGCACCGGGGAAGCCGCGGCGGTCCCCACCGACTGGCACCGCGACCGCAACTACTGGGATGAACACCCCCTGCGCCTCGACTACCCCCAGATCATCTACTACCTGACCGATGTGGATGAAACCACCCACTGCTTCTCGATCAGCCCGGAACCGGCAGCCGGCGAGACGCTGCCTCCCCAGGAACACCTCGCACGCGGAGGCATTCTCGACTTCCACGGCAGGGCTGGCAGCGGCATCCTGTTCAACGCCGCCACCCTCCACGGCGTAACTCTGCGCGAGACGAACAAGGTGAGACGCACCATCCAGGTCTACTTCGGCCATCCCGATCGCCCTCCCTTGAGTGACGTCACGCTGATGCCGCCCCGCCTCTGGCGGGACCACGATGACCCGGAAATCCGACGCTTCTACGGGAAGTTCAACCGGTTTTCCAGGGTGTTGCTGGGTGGACTCGGCATTCTGGAGCCGTGAGCCGACGGAACCGCCGGTGCCAAGGTAAAGCAGTTTTCCGGATTTAGTACGCTAAGGCCAGTTGCGATCGCACGACATCGCAACTTCACATTCTGTCATGCAGACAGGGAGCGATTCCGATGACCATATTGGAGAAACGAAGTCAACTGAGCCGACGCGCGTTTCTGCGCTTGGCAGCGGGAGCTTCCGCCACGGCTGCCTTGGTCGCCTGCGCCGCCCCCACGGCGGCCCCAGGGGAGGAGGCGGCTGAAGCCGCCGACATGGAGCAGATCGAGATCGGCTTCGCCTGGTGGACCGGTGGCGAGCAGGCCAACGCTCTGTTTGAGGAAGCGGTGGATCGTTTCGAGGCTGCTTTCCCCCATATTCATGTAGTGCGCGACTCCGTGCCCTATGGGGAGTTCCACACCAAGATCTTAACCGGATATGCCGGAGGCGATGCGCCGGACTGCCACGGGGTGCCCTGGGGTACCGTCTGGTCTATGGCCCACAGGGGAGTCCTCCTGGACATGAACGGGTTGGTTGAAGGCGATCCGGATATCGACTGGGAAGGCATGTGGCCGGCGGTAACCGACGGGTGCTATTACCCGCCGGGCACCATCATCTCCCTGCCCCGCGAGTCGTTTGGCCTGCGGCTCTACTTCTACAACAAGACCATCTACGGGGAAGCGGGAGTCGATACTCCGGACGTGGCGATGGATGCCGGCGACTGGAATGCCGGCGACTGGACTTGGGATACTTGGCGCGAACAGGCGGGCCAACTGACCCAGTTCGACGAGAACGGGCGACGGACCGTCATGGGCTCCAACCAGAGCGCCGACTACTGGAACCTGCATACGGTCATTCCATCGTTCGGGCATTCCATGTTCAACGAAGAGGTGACCCACTTCAACCTGGATGCCGAAGCGGTGGTGGCCTGGCTGGAAATGCTGCCCGTGATGATCAACGAGGAACGG
>CAZMKQ010000203.1:0-5919 GCA_964566955.1 uncultured Caldilineaceae bacterium
CGCAGGTCAACGCACAACTTCAACCTCCAAATTTATTCGGGCCAGACGCTTAGCGCTGTGGGGTATTGTGAGCAACCAGTGGGAGCCCCTCCCGGTCTATCACGCCCTGCAACAACTGACCCGTTGAGAACTCGTCTTCCGGTTGCCGACGGCAAGCCGCCTCCCTCCCGGCAGGCTACAATTCCTTCCTGCGGAACACACGTTGCACCGCCTTTCCCGCAAGCAAAAGGAACCCAGCCATGGCCGAGATAGTACGAATGGGCGTCGTAGGCGCCGGCAGCATCGCCGTGCGCGGCATCATGCCCCACTTGGCGATGGAGGATGTCCATGACCGGGTGCGCATGACGGCGGTCTGCGATCCGGCGCCGGGCCGGGCGGCGGCGGCATCGGAGCGGTTCGACATTCCCAACCACTTCGAAACCTACGAGGAACTGCTGGCGTCCGGCACCGTGGACGCGGTCTCCATCGCATCGCCCATCGGCCTGCACTTCGAACAGGGCATGCAGGCGGTCGAGGCGGGGGTGCACATGCACTTCAACAAGACCATGACCACGACCAAGGCCGAAGCCGACACGCTGATGGCGGCGGCCGAGGCCAAGGGGGTCAAAATCGTGGCCAGCCCCGGCGAGATGATTCGTCCGGTGCACCAGGAAATCAAGCGCATGATTGAACGCGGGGACCTGGGCACGCTCACCTGGGCCATTTGCGGTTCGGCCTTCAGCACCTACCACGAACAGGAAAGGGTCCGCCAGGGCGACGATCCCCTCTCGAACATCAATCCGGCCTGGTACTTCCGCAAGCCGGGCGGCGGACCGCTCTACGACATGACGGTCTACGGCCTGCACGCCACGACCGGCATCCTGGGGCCCGTGAAGCGGGTGACCGCCATGTCCGGCGTGCGCATCCACGAGCGGGAGTTCAGGGGCGAAATGCTGCCGACCGACATGGACGACAGCACGTTGATCGTGGTCGACTTCGGCGACAACCTGTTCGGCTTCGTTTACGGCGTGGCCGCGGGCTCGCCCCCCGCCAGCGGGCGCATCACGCTGTTCGGCACCGGCGGCACGATCTCGGGCCCCATGTTCAACGGCGAGATGATCGACTATCCCGGCCGGGAAGCGGACACCAAGCACGGCGGCTACGACCTCAATGCGTCGCTGCCCCATGTCGTGGGCCCGCACCGGGGACACGAGGAGGCCCACGTCTACGAGGACATCATGCAGCTCGTGGACCTGCTGCTGTACGACAAGCCCACGTTGTCCACGCCGGAGCACGCCCGGCACGTGATTGAGGTCTTCGACAAGGCCTACCTGTCCGCCGAGACCGGCACCGTGCAGGAAGTCGTTTCGACCTTCTGAGGCCCCCTGCCCGGCCGGAGCGCGGACCGGCCGGGCCACCCCAACGGAGCGGGTTTCCGGTCCCGTTGCGCGCCCCCATGCTGACACGCCTTGGCCTGACACCCTACGCCTTCCGCGCCGCGGCCGTCTACTACCTTTCCTTCATCGGCCTGGGTGTGGTCAGCGCATCGATCGGCCCCGCGCTGCCCTTCCTGAGCGCCCAGGTTCAGGTTACGGTGGCCGACGTCAGCAGCCTGGTCGTCGCCAAGTCGGCCGGGTTCATGCTGGGTTCGTTCCTGATGGGGCGCCTGGCCGACCGGCTTCGGGCCCACGGCCTGTTGCAGCTTTGCCTGCTGGCCAGCGCCGCCTGCACGCTGGCCATCCCCGGCATCCCCGATTTCGCGGCCCTGTTGGCATGTCTGTTCCTGTTGGGCATCTTTGTGGGCGGGGTGGACGTGGGCGCCAACATCGTGATCGTCTGGGTGTTCCGGGAGAAGTTCGCCCCCTTTCTGACCGGTCTCCACTTCATTTGGGGGATCGGCGCCCTGGCTTCGCCCCTGATCATCGTCACCTTTGTGGAACTCACCGGCAACCTGCGCCTGTCCTACACCATCATCACGGCCATTCTGCTGGCCTTGTCGTTGCTGTTCATTCGGCTGCCCAGTCCCGCACCCATTCGGAACCGCGAGGAGGCACAGTACCCGATTCCACCCCGGCCGATGTTAACCATGGTGGCCATGCTGTTCCTGGCAGGCACCATCGAACTGGTGGTGGCCACCTGGATTCTCACCTATGTCCTGGAACTGGAGCTGGCCGACAAAATCACCGGAGGCTACCTCAACTCCAGCTTTTTCCTGGGCCTCCTCGGCGCGCGCCTCGTGAGCATCTTCCTTCTGCGGCGATTCTCCATCGCGCAGGTCCTGTACGGCAGCCTGATCACCATCGGCGCCGGATGCCTGTTGCCCCTGGCCATGCCCGCCTCGCTGACCGTCCTCTGGATTGGGGTGGTCCTGGCCGGCATCGGGGTGGCCCCCCTCTTCCCCGGCTGCCTGAACCTGGCACCGACCTATCTGCCGCCGGAAGGGCGCGTGACCAGTTGGATGTACGCCGGGGCTTCGTTCGGTTTTCTGATCATGCCCTGGATCACCGGGCAGTTGTTCGAGGCGGTGGGGCCCCATATCATTTGGCACTTCGCCCTTGGCGGCGCCCTGCTCAAACTGGGACTGCTGTACGCCCTGGAACAGATGCCGCGCTACGTCCTGCCCGGATTGAAGGCCGGGGCCGCCGCGTGATCATCCCGGAGAGGGCTTGCCCACAGCATCCCCCATGCTGACACGCCTAGGGCTAACGCCCTACGCTTTCCGGGCCACGGCCGCCTACTACCTGTCCTTCATCGGCCTGGGCGTGGTCACCGCCTCCGTGGGGCCGGCGCTGCCTTTCCTGAGCAACCAGGTTCGGGTCACGCTGGCCGAAGCCAGCGGCCTGGTGGTCGCCCAGTCGGCCGGATTCATGCTGGGTTCCTTCCTGGCCGGGCCCTTGACCGACCGCGTCCGGGCCCACGGCCTGTTTCAGTTCTGCCTGCTGGCCAGCGCCGCCTGTGCCCTGACGGTCCCCAACGTGCCAGTCTTTCCCCTTCTGCTGGTGTGCCTGTTCCTGATGGGGACATTCGTGGGGGGGATCGACGTCGGGGGCAACATCGTGATTGTCTGGCTGTTCCGGGAGAGGTTCGCGCCCTTCCTGACCGGTCTCCACTTCATCTGGGGTCTCGGCGCCCTGGCAGCGCCCCTGATCATTGTCACGTTCGTGGAGCTCACGGGCGACCTGCGCCTGTCCTTCACCGTCATCGCGGGCATCCTGCTGGTCATGCTGCTCCTGTTCCTCCGCCTGCCCAGCCCCGCCCCCATCCGCGATCGGAAGGAGACACGCTATCGCATTCCGCCCCGGCCGATGATCACGCTGATGGCCATGATGTTTCTGTCGGCCACCAGCGAGATTGTGGTGGCCACCTGGATTCTCGCGTACGTGCTCCGGCAGGATCTGGCCGACGCGCTCACCGGGGGCTATCTCAACTCCAGCCTCTTCCTGGGGATGCTTGGCGCGCGCCTCGCCAGCATGTTCCTCCTGCGGTGGTTCACCATCGCACAGATTCTCTACGGAGGCTTGTTCGCCCTTGCCGCAGGCTGCCTGTTGGCCTTGGCCATGCCGGCGTCGCTGGCGGTTCTTTGGATTGCGGTCATCCTGGTCGGCGTAGGGTTTGCGCCCCTCATCCCCGGCTGCCTTAGCCTGGCCCCAAACCATCTGCCGCCCGAAGGGCGCGTTACCAGCTGGATGTACGCAGGGGCCTCGTTGGGTTTTCTGGCCATGCCGTGGATCACCGGGCAGTTGTTCGAGACGGTGGGCCCCCAGATCATTTGGCACTTCTCCCTGGGGGGCACCATACTCAATCTGCTCCTGCTGTATGCCTTGGGACAGATGCCGCGCCAAGACCTGAAGGCCGCCGCGTGACCACCCCGGCGACGGCTTTCCCACCGCACCCCCCATGCTGGCGCGCCTGGGCCTGACCCCCTACACCTTCCGGGCCACAACGGCCTACTACTTGTCGTTCGCCGCGCTCGGCCTGAGCCAGATCGCGCTGGGACCGGCCCTGCCCTTTCTGGCGGATCAATTGCAGGTTTCCCTGGCCCAGGTCAGCCTGCTGGTCACGGCGCGGGCAGCCGGCTTCCTGGTCGGCTCGTTCCTGGCCGGCCGCCTGGCCGACCGCGGCCGGCCCCACGGCATGCTGCAGGTTTGTGCCGCAGTGGCCGCCGCCCTGACCTTGGCGATTCCCCACGTTCCCCTCTTCTGGTGGCTGGTCGGCCTC
Organism: uncultured Caldilineaceae bacterium; assembly: GCA_964566955.1. Classification (GTDB taxonomy): domain Bacteria; phylum Chloroflexota; class Anaerolineae; order Caldilineales; family Caldilineaceae; genus Bin34. Next base: position 4,198 of record CAZMKQ010000203.1, read on the forward strand.
CTGATCGTGGTGGGGTTGTTGGAGGGCACGCTGGACATCGGGTTCAACGTCCTGATCGTCTGGCTGTTCCGCAACCGCGTCGCGCCGTACATGACCGGCCTTCACTTCGTATGGGGCGTCGGCGCGCTGCTTGCTCCGCTGGTGATTGTCTTCTTCCACGACCTGACCGGCGATCTCACCGCGTCCTACGCGGTCATTGCCCTGGCCCTGCTGTCGATATCCCTTGCCTACATCCGCCTGCCCAGTCCCGAGCCGGTTCGTCCGCGGCACGAAGCACGGTACCCGCTGTCGCCGTGGCCCATGTTCCTGCTGTCCGCCATGCTGTTCATGGCCGCCGCCCTCCAGTTGTCGGTATCCACGTGGCTGCTGGCCTACATTCTCGAACTCGACCTGACCGACGAAGTCACGGGCGGCCTGATCAATTCCGAGTTCTTTCTCGGGATCATCCTGACCCGGCTCGCGAGCGTGCCCCTGCTGCGGCGCGTGTCCATCGCCCGCCTGCTGGCCGTAAGTCTCCTGTTCGTGACCCTGGGCTGCCTGGCCGTCCTGGCCTTCCCGCAGTCGCTGCCGGTCCTGCACACGGCCATGATCGTGATTGGGGCCGGGTTTGCCAACCTGTTCCCCGGTGCCCTCAACCTGGCGCCCAGGTACCTGCCGGCCGAAGGCCGGGTCACCAGCTACATGTACATAGGTTCCGGGACTGCATTCTTTGTGACGCCGTGGATCACCGGCCAGATGTTCGACTACATCGGCCCGTACGTCATCTGGTTCTTCGCCCTCGGTGGCACGGCGGTGTTGATGCTGCTACTGGTCCTGTTGGTCCGCGTGCCGCGGTACCGCGGGCCCGGTGCCGCCAGTGCTTAACAGTGAGGGGACCTCCTCAAGCCCGACAGGAACGTACTTTGCGACCAGCAAGCAGGTGCCAGACGGAAGGGCACACTCAAGTGAAACAAGAACCAGCGTTCCTTGGTTGCGCCCGGCTCGCCCAAGAACGGAACGCTCGGCCTCAAACCTCTACCAGACGCACTCTCCTTTGCTTGTGTGTGATGGCATTTCTGGTGGGGGAATTCGTGTTTGTGACGCCTGTGCAGGCGGTGGCACAGATCAATTCCGATACCGACGAGGAGTTCGTCTCTGTCCAAGACTCAGGGGGAACGTGCGAACTCCGACGAACTGGACCGACAGTCGTCGCTATCGTGACCACGCCCGTTCAACATCCAGATAGCGATGGACCGAACATCTACTGCCAAGTGCCTGAAAGGTTCCGCCCCTTGACCAAGGTTTGGCGGGAGGTCGCCGCGTACATAGGCGATCCCGCGTCCGATGATTCCGTCAGAGCTGATGTCCACCTCTATGTCTCCGCTCATCCAGACGGCTCCATCACAGACAACGGCGGACGCCTTGTACCGTATGGGAAGAGGGCCGACGGTCTCGGCCCCGGTCTCGGTGTCAGCTTCGCCTTGGACTGGTTTACCGCCACTCACGTGGTGGAGGGAGCCTTCACCAATCAGGACGAACACAGGGGAGGACAATTCAAAGTTGAGCGCGGCGGCTACTTCGTCCGTGTCCACCTGACCACCGACCGGTCTCCCGTCCAGCACTGGGCCCGTCAGGCACCCATGGATCTCTTCCGGGTTCCGGACGAATTCCGTCCGTACATTCCAGTTGCCCGGATCCACCGAAGGGGATGCGGTGGGCTGTTGATCCAAGGCCTGTGGGCTG
>CAZMKQ010000204.1:0-5910 GCA_964566955.1 uncultured Caldilineaceae bacterium
TGCGGGCATGGCCGCAACGGATGCGTTGGAATCCGCGGAGGAAAGCGGCAAGATGCTCACCACAACGGAAGTCGGCGGTGACTCCACCAAGGCGATGATGAACGCGCAGGCGATCCTCGACGCCAAGGATGACGCGGCCCAGGCTGTCATGGATGCCGAGATGGCGAAGATGGACGCCATGGAGGCCAAGACTGCAGCCGGGATGGTTCCCGACGGTACGGAGGGCAAAGCCCAGGCGATTGCAGCGCTCGACGCCGCCATCAAGGTGGCGGAAGCGGAGATCAAGAAAGCCACCGGAGTGCGTGACGGCAGGAAACTGGATGATGAGGTGTTCAAGGTCGTGGGTGCCAACGGGAAAGGCACGCCGCGGTCAATCGCCGACACGGTGGGCATGGACATCGCCGAGTCGGTATCACCTGGCACCAACGTTGGCAGAGCTCGGGGCGCGCATGAAGCAGACACAACGAACTTTGCTGGTATCGCAGATGGACTCAAGCATTCGATGGATGATCACCGGGGCATGACCTGGGCGCAGATCGCTGGTGAAGACAACATCATGAAGATGCGGCTTGGCACAATCTCTGCTGACGGTGGTACGTATACGCTGGGCAATGGGTTCCTTTCTGTGACGTCGATCGCCGGCATGACCGCGACGGACGTGGCACCCTCCGGTACCGATCTGAGCACCACCGGGAACACTGATGGTGACGGGACCGCTGGCAGCAACTACATGGGCATTCCGGGTGCGGTCTTTTGCTTGGGGGGCACCGACGGCTGCTCGGTAACGGATGGTAAGCTGGGCGCTGGCTGGTACTTCTCACCGGGTGCGCCGATGGCGTACTACATCAGGAACCCGGACAGAGCCACTTCCGTAGCGACACCGTATGTCCAGGAAACCTCGTACGCATCCTATGGCTACTGGCTGGTGAACGCAGATCAGGGCAATACAGATCCCTCTGATGATGAATGGACCGTCAACACCTTCTCGACGAGCACCGGTGGAGCCACTGTCAACCTAGCTGCAGGCACTGAGGACAACGGGCTTGCAGACTCAGCCACTTATTCAGGAGGTGCCGTGGGCATGTCCGTCCACAAGACGCCCAAGGCTGGTGGGGGTAACCACATCGACTCCGGAATGTTCACCGCTGACGTCACACTGACGGCGAAGTTCGGGGCCTCTCCGACCGTCAGCGGTACCATCGGCAACTTTCAGGGTGACGCGGTCGGTTCTGGCTGGAGCGTGAGGCTGGACTCCATAGCTCAGGCAACCGCAGGAACCACTGGTGGACTTGCGGTTGCTTCGGGAGAAAATGGCGCGTGGTCTGCTACCGTGTATGGCAACAACGCTAACGCACGTCCCGCGGGCATCCACGGGGGTTTCTCCGCCCACTTCCTGGACGGACACGCTGCTGGTGCGTACGTAACCCGGAAGGAGTAATACAGACTCTTGATATTCAACGAGGGTGGCGGCCCTTTATATGACTCTTTCAGGCCGCCATCTTTTTACACCCCGGGTGTGTCTTCGGACCCACCCGGGTTTTTTGTGTGCCGAGCATGACTGACAGCATGGAGGTGGAAGTCCTCTATCCAGCCCGATGGCGACGAATAATTAGTGAAGCACAAGGGCGCAACCGCGAGGTGTCGTCTGAAGGAAGGGTGGAACAAAGCTGCGACCCGATGAACAAGAACCGGATACAAGGCCTACCCGGCCGGACGAGTGGACAAATGACTGAGAAATCCAAGACTATCAAAGGCCGGGGCATTTCCTTGCTCCTCCCCTCGTCCGTCCTTTCTTTCTCTTCCTGAGCCCTCTACTCTCTTTGACCTTCCCCCGCCCGGTCGACGGTCACTGCTTTCCCGAATCCGGGTCTTTCCGAACCCCTGTTCCATCCCGCATTCCGTTCCCCTCTTCGTCCCTTCCCTGCATCCAGGCCAGCTGCGCCGCCGCCCCCCTCGAGGCCAGAAGACGCTCCCCGTAGCGGCTCACCATGGCGGCGCTCTTCCACCGCCCCGCCTGCAGAATCGCCGGCAGGCCGATTCCCGAGGCGATCATGTCCTGGGCCGCACCCACCCGGGCGCTGTGGCCCGACAATCCCCCGGCGAAGTCATCGATCCCCGCCCGGGCGGCCATGGACTTGTAGATCCGGGATACCTGGCCCGGCTCCAGGCCGCCCCCGGTGGTGCCGTTCTTCCGCACCGCCCGGAACAGGGGGCCCCGGGAGATCCCGCTGCGCCCCAGCCACGCCCGCACCATGTCCGCCGTGTCCCGGGCGAGGAAGAGGATGTTGCCGGCGCCCTCGGGGTCGGTCTTGGCATTCCTCAGGAACAGGGTGGCCGACCCGCCACGGTCGAACGTCAGGTCTGAAACCTGCAGGGAAATCAACTCCGAGCGCCTGAGCATGGCGTCGTAGGCCACGGCGAGGAGGGCCCGGTTCCGCAGGTCGATGAGGCGTTCCCCCGATTCCCCCGGGGACCTGATGAGTTTCTCCCGGACCTGCCAGGTCAGGCCGAGGGCCTGGGCCTGCCTTCTGCCCCGGTGGCGGTACATGCGCCGGAGGGACATCCGGACGGTGACATGGTCGAGGGGGTTCTTCCAGCCCGCCGCCCGGTGCAGGGCGCAGATGCTGGAGACATACCGCCGGACGGTTGCGGGGGCCCGGCAGCGGGCCTTGGCATCGATGAAACGAACGAGGGTGGCGGCGCGGGCGGGCCATGGCTTTCTCTTTTCCTTGCGGCACCATGCCAGCCAAATGGAGAGGTCGGAGCGGAGTGCCCTTTCGGTGTTGTGGCTGATGGCGCCCCGGGTGGAGTCGAGCCACTGTGAGACTGGGTCGAGGGCGTGTTCGGGGATGCGGAGGGGTGGTCTAGGTGGTGAATTGGACTGACCAGCGACCGCCCTCGGGGCTGCCGGCATGGCTTCAACTGAAGATTTCAAGGACTCTTTCATGGGTGTTTTTCCCTGTTGGTTTTATGGGTGCGGAGGGGATTGTGCGCGATACATGTATTTATCGCGCACAACAGGGGCCAGGTCCCGACTCAACCCTTTCAACAACTTTGTGAGAAACATCGAAATGAAATCAACAGATAAATTCGTGCTGGTCCTTGTGGCTTCGCTGGCACTGCTCCTCGCCGGTTGCGGAGGGGGAAGTTCAACCCCGGCTGAACCCGAAGGGCCAACGCCTGAAGAAATAGCCGAAATGGAAGCCATGCAAATGCGGGCGATGGAGCAAAAGGCCGATCTTGAAGATGCCAATGAAGCCCTTGATACGGCGTTGGCCGCAACTCTTAACACCCAGGATGCACTCGACACGGCCAATGCTGCCCATACGGCCTTGGCGGCTGCCATTGAAGCGGCGGCTGATGTGAGCGCGGCTGACAAAGCAATGTACCAAGCTGCCGCCAGCGCTGCGATGGTTAGGATTTCAGATGCCCAAAAAATATTTGAGGCCGCTGAAGCCGAGCGCATGGCAAGGGAAGAGGAACAGCGAAAGATGGAAGAAGCTGCGCGAGCTGCAGAAATGACAAAACTCGGCAAGGCGCTGAAGGCCGCGCTGGGGAGTAATCCGCTGGGACATCTTGATCGCTCGACCAATGCGGGCGGAGCGGTGTTGACGGCAACACTCTCGGTCGACCAGACGCAAGGATTACTCGCGGCTGATCCCCCTGTCGCCATACTCAGCGCCGGTGATTCTGCCGGGTCGTTGGGTACTTGGAGCGGCACGAATTACGCTCACACGAATCGAGGCACGGGAGTCAGCAACTCGGCTGTCGTGTACACTAACCAGGCGGCGCCGAAGTCGTACTCAATCGCCACTCGATATGCGACAGCAGCCAACATACCGGCAAGCGGCGGGGCCTATACCGCTGGTACAGGCGGGAAAGGCGAATTGGCTATAACGGCTACCGCCGATAGCAACATCAAGGCAGATGTGTTCCCAACGGCAGGCACAAAGACCTTTTCTGCCACCGCACCGGCCACTGAAATCCTGGTTCCGGGCACCTACCATGGAGCATCCGGCACCTACCGTTGCTCCGGCACCTGCACCGCCACAATGACAGCCACAGGCACCAGTCTGGGTGGTACTTGGGTATTTGCACACGGCGCGGGCGCCATGGTGTCTGTCCCCGACTCCACCTATCTGTACTTCGGCTGGTGGCTGACCGAGGACAAGGACGGCAATCTGACTGCAGCCAGCGCGTTTCATGGCGAGCGTGGTGACGTGGAAGGTGGTGGAACACTTGCGGACGTCACTACCATTTCAGGCAGCGCCACCTATAGTGGTAAAGCTGCTGGTAAGTTCGCCATCAACGATCCGGTGAATGGCGGCGATGGGGGCCACTTTACGGCGGATGCGAACTTAAGTGCCAAGTTCAGCGGTACAGGTGCGGGTGTCACCGGCACGATCGACAACTTCATAGCCAAAGGGCAGTCGGTGCCGTGGAGTGTGGCTCTGAACAACCGGACTTTGGCCAGTGACGCAGTCGGCGCTGCTCCTGCGAGAAACTTCATTGCTAGCGGAGCAATTTCATCTGCTACCGACTATACGACGGCAACTCCTGGCGTAGACGATTCGAAGACCACAGTGTGGTCTATCGACGGTAACTCGGCGTCGGCATCGGGCACTTGGAGCGGCCAGATGTATGACGAAGCACTAGCACCCGCTTCGGCGAGCGACGGCAGCAACCTCCCGACCGGCATTACGGGCGTGTTCCATTCGGAGTTCGGCTCGACCCACACCATGGTGGGCGGCTTCGGAGCAAACAAGGTCGATTAATCTTCAACGAGGGCGGCGGAGGCTCACTTAAGACTCTTTCACGGGACTCCGCTGTCAATTCACAGGGTCGGACTCTCTTCCGAGTGTCCGGCCTCTTTTTTCATAAAATGGAAATGATCGCATGCCGGCTCGGTGGATTACACCCGGGGACAGTAGTTTCTTGTAGCCGGAAATACCGAACTGGCCGACCCGGGGCCCGGGAAGCTTACCGTGAGGTTTCGATGCCACCGATTTGCAAGCCCGCAAAGCCGGACAGGTTATTCGGTGTGCCCGTGGGAAGTGTGGTCGTGTTCACCATGGCCATCCATCCCCCCGAAATGGAGCTTCTTGTTCACTCGGTCCCGGTCCGGCTTGGTGAAATCCAGACTGAGATTCCACTCCCCGGTCATTTCGAGCTCGATACGGGCTCGGTACATGCCAGGCATATCATGCGGCTCGGCGGGCACCGGGCGGACACTGTGGGCGCCCGGCATGGACGGCATGTCTGCGCCTACCATGAACTCCGCATCGACGATCGGCATACCGCTCTTCCTGCCCTTGAGGGTGATCATGCAGTCGTAGGTCAGTGTCTGGTGCTCTGCCGGCGTGCATTCCACCTCGGCCGCCTTGCGCTCGTCCGCGTCCGCAAGAGCCGGCAGCAGTCCGAGCCCCGCAACCACGGGCACCACAAGAAATCGATCAATCATCATTCTGTACCTCCTTCAGTCTGACGTGGGGTTTCGGGCAAGGAGACGCCCAGGTAGTTCGATACGAGCCGGTCATCGAGCATCAGCTCCGCCGCCGGTCCCTGGAGCGTGATCCGCCCGCTTTCGAGCACGTAGGCCCGGTCGGCGACCGTGAGTGCACGCTTGAGATTCTGCTCGACCAGCAGCATCGTGAGCCCCTGGTCGCGCAGCTGGCGGATCAGTTCAAAGACGCCGTGCGACAGCTTTGGCGACAGGCCGAGCGAGGGTTCGTCCAGTAGCAGCAGCCGCGGCCCGGACTCGAGCCCGCGGGCGAGCGCCAGCATCTGCGCTTCCCCACCGCTCAGACCGGCGGCCGGACGTTCCAGCTTGTCCGTGAGTGTGGGAAACAGTTGACGCAGGTGGGGACGGTCGCGGGACCGGAGCATGAATCCGCTGCGCTTGTGGGCGGC
>CAZMKQ010000205.1:0-5770 GCA_964566955.1 uncultured Caldilineaceae bacterium
ACCAAGCCCCATCATAACCGAAAACGCCAAGTTATCCATGCCAGGCGCTTAGTGTTCTCACCATTACTACAGCCATCTGACGATCCCCGATGCTCCAGGCCCCAGCCCGGAGCTCAACGAGGAGGTGGTAGCCGCTCGTCCCCGGCAGGGCAACGTTTCCTTCGGATGACGATCGCCGTCCAGATGCATGAACGGGTGGAACCTTTGACTCCGGGCGGTGCCCTCTGTACAATCGCCTTCCTAAATCGAGGGGCTTTAGCTCAGTTGGGAGAGCGCCACAATGGCATTGTGGAGGTCATGGGTTCAAGTCCCATAAGCTCCATTTGGAGACGCCGACGCATCGGCACGGGGCTGTAGCTCAGTTGGGAGAGCGCCACAATCGCACTGTGGAGGCCGGGGGTTCGAGTCCCCCCAGCTCCACTTTGATATCGTGCCAAGAACAGCCGGACAGGTCCAAATAGCCTGCTCCACCGACCGGAACCCTCTCCGGTCGGTTTCGCGTGGTGCCGCCCGGTATGCCGGTTGCTGGCGGATCAGGAAGCCGGGCATAGGCTCGACCGGTTCGCCGGTAGTGGCACCACTCCGCTGATGGCTGGCGGGGCGGGGTACCGAGGCACGAAATCGAACTCTCGCCCGTGGGACCGTTGGTGGTACAAGGCCTCACCTGGCAGCGGGAGGGTGTCTGGCAGGCGATCCATGAGGTTCTGCGTCCCCCAGCCCGTCACGCGCTGGGTCGCCGGTCCAGTTCCAGCGCCGCCATCCTCGATTGCCAGTCGATGCCGACGACGGACAAAGGAGCCCCCGGGGCTACGCCGTGGGCAAGCGGGTCTGGGGCCGCAAACGGCATCTCGTAGTGGATACCCAGGGACTGCTGCCGGCGGTGCATGCCGCCAACCTCCAGGACTGGGATGGGGTCCGGCTGCGGTACCGCTTTCCGCGCCTGCAGCATCTCTGGGCGGATGCCGGCTACACCGGTCCCAAACTGGAGACCCGGATGCGGGAGACCACGGATTGGCCCCTGGAGATTGTCCGCTGTGTCGAACCGGGCGCGGGTTTCCAGGTGCTGCCCCGGCGTTGGGTTGTGGAGCGCACCTTCGCTTGGCTGAGACGGTACCGCCGCCTAAGCAATGACTACGAGGTGCTGCCGGAAACCACCGAAGCCTGGATCCGCCCTGCCATGACTGGCCTCATGTTGCGCCGTCTGGCACGAACCCCATCTTTTTAACCCCCTGCTTGGAGACTGTGTGCCACATGGTCTATAGGGACGTCTCACCGGTGGGGGTTTCGATTCCCTCCAGTTGCAGGTCTTCGCTTACGAACTTGATGTGATCGAGGGCTTCTTCGTGCAGGCCGACGGACTCCGCCTTGCGGACACAGTGTGTCGAGTGGTTGATGGGGTCGGTGGCATACTCGCAGCGCTCTCGAAATCCGGATTCGGAGGCGATTTCAAAGAGCAACCAAGACCATGCGCCCACGCGTTGTCCATCTGGTCATCCCCTTGGTGCTGCTGCTGACCCTCCTGCACCTGGCGGCCTGCAACATTCCCGATCGAGAGGAACCCGCCCTGGGTGCCGCGAAGCCGATGGCGGAGCCCGTCAAGGAACTGCCCGCAGAGGTGTGGTTGGCGGTCGTCAACCAGAATGCCAACGTGCGGACTGGGCCGAGCACTGGGTTTTCGGTCGCCTTCTGGTTGACGGCCGGTACGAAGGTGAAGGTCGTGGCCCGCAACGCGGACGGCAGCTGGCTGCGGATTGTGCATGCGGATCGACCCGGCTGGATCTTCGCGACCCTGGTGGACGTGGCGACGGAGGGGGTGGCCGAAGTGCCCGAACCCGTAGTGGAGCCTGAACCTGAACCCACGCCTGTATCGACTCCTGAACCAGCTCCGGAGCCCACGCCGGAACCGGCCCCGCAAACAGAGACTCCTGAACGCGTAACGGCAACGGTGACCGGGTCCGTGGTCAACCTGCGGCAAGGCCCGGGCACCGAGCATGCGAGGGCCGGCCAGGTGCGGGCCGGCGATGAACTGCACCCCACGGGCCGCAACGCGGACGGCAGCTGGCTGCAGGTGGAGGATCCGCGCAACCCCGCGGGGCGCGTCTGGATCTACGGACCGCTGACCGACCTCGACGCCGCGACCATCCAGACACTGGCCGAGGTGGCGGCCGTCGCGGTTGAAATCAAAGCGGCTCCCGCACCTACGCCGGTCGCTCCAACACCTACGCCTACGCTAGTCGTTCCAACACCTACGCCTGCACCGGTCGCTCCAACGCCCACGCTCGCACCGGTCCAGGCACCGGCTGCGGTCGTGCCCGCCGACTGCGCGCAACTCCACACCGTCAACCCCAATGAATCTCAACTGTCGCAAATCACCGACTGGTTCGGGCTGGACCTGCAGACCGTCGCCAACCTGAACGGCATCGACGCGGCAGCCCCATTGGTGTCTGGATCGCAGATCTGCCTGGCGGCCGGCAGTGGAGCCGCAACCCAAACCACAGCCGCCCAGGCACCGCCGCCGGCCGCGGCGCAGGCCACGCAGTACCTGCCCCCGCACTGCTATACGCGTACGGGCCGTCAGTTGCCGTGTCCCCACATTACCAACCACCCCGAGCACGCGGTCACATCCGCACCGGAGGGCAGTGCGATCCAATACCACGCGCCGGGCAGCTACGACCGTTCCGAGCACCCGGGCCTCAGCTACGACTTCGTGTTGCAGCTTGAGGATCGGTCCGGCATGTGGGACTGGCACATGCGCGATTTCGAGGCTGCTACGACGCCCTGCGCGTCCTGTGGGGTGACACCCCTGAAGCCAAGGGCCTGAAGCGCATCGAAGTCCACCTCGTCGATCCCCTTTTCGGGAAGGAACTGGAGAATGACGATCTGGCTCGCGAGCAGATGAGCGGATTTAGATTCGAGAATAACCTCCTCGTTCCACAGCCGCGCGACGATGGTTTCGCCGATCAAGCACGGGTCAAGCTGCGTTGTTTTGATGAACGCGGCCGGGTTGCGGGCGACTTGATCTATCGCATATATCCACAAGCGGGCAACTCTGGAAGCATCCACCTCGACGCCGCGGTCAACCATGCGCTGGCCGGTACGATCGGCATGCTGTCGCGGCAGACGCGGGCCTACCAATACGAGTGGCAGCATCGCTCCAACCAGCCCTACATCCCCTATCTGTATCCGATGCTCGAAGGCGGCAATCCCGCCGGCCGGGGGCCGTGCTTCGAGGTAACACGGGCCGCATAGCAAGTCGGTCTGCCCCCGCACGCAGGAGCACGTCATGTGCCGGCATTGCAAGACCCTGCGCGGACCCAACGCAAGTCAGCCGCATGGGCCCGATCCGCCCCCCGAACCCCAATTTCGGCTGCTTTCATCGAATCGGGAGGCGCTGGGCTTCGCTTCCCGGGTGTTTTATGGGGTTCTGAGGGGTGTGGTCGACCGCCCGCGATTTTCCGGTGGCTCCGGCTGAATCAATGCCCCCTTGAATCGCCTAGGGGCCGCAATCAGGCGTCCAACGACCGGTAGGTCACCTGAGACTCGCCCGATTGGGGACGAATCCGATGCACCGGATGATCAACGGGCGGTAGATCTTCCTCGGTTCCGGCAACTGCGCCTACGGACGGCAGGGCCGGCAAGTCTTTGACTGGAGATGGTGCAGAACTTACTCTGTTGCACGTGATGTGGACCCGCTATATTTCCCAAACAAAACTGATCGATACGGCAGTTAAGGCGATCGGTACGCGCTTGTCCCCAAGGTGGTTCCTGCTTGAACGCGAGAGAGACAGCCGTGCGGTTCCCACAGGATGCCGCCCACATGGCCGATCCCATCTGGGAACTCCGCGGCCCTGCAACGCAAGCCGAAGCCCGCGCGCCTGACCAAGCTGGACGCCGCCGCCCGGACGCGCGCGCTGGTCGCTGAAGCTGCTGGCGGCCGAGCTGGTGTCCCTGGAGGTGGTGGACGCGATTGCGCCCGAGACTGTACGCCGGGCCCTCAAAAAACGCATTGAGATCCCGGCCGCCGAACCCGCGGACGCGCTCGACCGCGAACCGGATTCGTAGGGGGTGGCCAGGGTGGCTCAGGCCATGCAGGAAGTCGCGTCAAGTGTACGGACCATTGGCATATATCGTGTTTCAACAGGGAGCAAACCATGACCACCTGCACCTTCAGCTATTGGTGGCAAAACCTCAAGACCGGCGAATCTCGCCTGTACACCTGTGGCTGCCCCTCTCTGCCCTGCCTGAAGCCGCGCCGCCACGGACCAGACGGATTGCGCGGCTTGCTGGGGCAGCCCCGGGCCGACGGCTGGCCGGCCAACCCGCGGGGGTATGCCCACGGCGTTACCACCGACAAACCGATCTGTTGGGATTGCGTCAAGCCGGTTGCCTACGTCAGGTTGGTCGGCCCGGATTGGGACCTGGCCCAAGTCTGCGAAGACTGCTTCGCGGACAGGCTGGCCGCGGCCGAAGCCGAACGGGAAACCGAAATCCGGGATGCTGTCGCCAGCGGCCATGTCAAGGACACGACGGCCCGCAAGGCCTGGACCTGCGAGCTGTGCGGCGAGCAGATACCGCCCGGCAGCCGCTACCGGCGAGTGACGGTGAAGACCTGGAATGACCGGTTTCACCGCTACCCAACCTGCAACGCGTGCGGGGCGGCCACGACGTCCTGACCGACCCCAACCATCAGATCAAACAATGAGTGCCACCACGACCGTTATCGGGCAATTCCCCGACGTGCCATAGGTCGCAGGACGACTGAATCCGGCCGTGTGGCCAATTCTGGGGACTCGATTCGGTTCCCAAGCCCGGATCCGCCGGTTTCGGGCCGATTCAGGCGATTTTCGGATGTTTGTGGGGAGTACTGGCACCGCGTTTTCGACGGCGAACTCGGCTTACCGACTCCACCTGGACGGCGGACATCCCCGGGACCGGCGATCACGTCGACCAGTTGCTCACAGAGGTCGGACAGAACCTGATGGCAAACCCGGATGTGGTCCTGGGCGTCGGCCCACAGTGGGGCTAGGTCCGGATCGTCGTTGGCCGCATGGCCGGCGCTCCCCATATCTGTATGCGTTTGACAAGGAGCTTATAACGATAAGTTGACAACGGGCACTGGGAGTGGAGAGGGTGGAGCCGTGCGGTGCCCTGTGCCCTGCGCATGCAATGGGACACAAGCCACATGACGTCTGACTGCCTTTTCCTTCCCATCTCAAGTTGTCCCAACGGAAAGTTCGTTGCACAGGGCCCACTCGCCCACTCGGACAATCCCAAGCCTTGGCGCGGTTATCGCCCCAGCATTGAATCAGGCGCTGCCCTCGACCTGGATCGTAACGATATCCACACCGTGGAACTTCTGGTGACGCACAGTAGCGGCATGGTGTCTCAACAGCCGGAGCGAAAGCTGATCGAATGTTGGTACAGGGGCCTCGTCGGCCAGATACGCCAATTGGTCCTCGACGTTCTCCTGTCGCGTCGTGGCGACAAACTCCAATTCCACCATCATTCCTTGTGGCCGTGCCTCGATGATTAGGCGCGGATGCTTCGAACCTTCGGCATGGTTCTCCTGCAGATGCAGGCTGGCGAGCGCTTCTTCGCCGGCGGCGCGCAATCTCAGCGTGGAGGTCTCGTTCCATTCGAGCCTGGTTGCCACTCGGTTAAGGAACGCATCGAGTGCGGGGAGCGAGGCCATGTCCAGCGTGACCTCGAGGCGCGAGCGGTGACGGTTGATTGAATCAAGCAGGAGTGTCATTCCGATGGCAACCGCAGC
>CAZMKQ010000206.1:0-5684 GCA_964566955.1 uncultured Caldilineaceae bacterium
GACGCCACTACGAAAAGACAGTGCCGATGCGTTGGGTGTCTGGCTCAATGAACGGCCCGGCAACGACGGGGATCCCGTGTTTGTCAGCAACCGGGGAGGGTCGCTCAGCCGCGATGCGGTCGAACGGATAGTGCGCAAGTATGCCATCTCCGCGTCAGCAACACATCCGTCCCTGAAGGAGAAGCGCGTTACCCCCCATGTGCTACGTCACAGTACGGCCATGTCCTTGTTGCAGTCTGGCGTCGATTGCGCCGTGATCGCCCTGTGGCTTGGTCATGAGTCCATCGAAACCACACAAATCTATCTGCACGCCGATCTCAAACTCAAGGAAAAAGCGATGGACCGAACCAAGCCTGCCGAAGTCCCATCCGGCCGATACAAACCGCCGGATGCGCTGATGGCCTTTCTCCAGGCACTTTGATTATGCCGACAATGCGAGCCGGAGAATCAGCGGGGACGGGGGATTCGGGCGCGGACGCGGCATAGTCAGGATTTTGGCGTTACGGACATTCCCATGGTCATCCGGAAGGATGGACTCCTGGGCGGGCTCTGTTTTTTTCCGGTCGAGTCCGTTCTTGAGGATCGCCTCGACGCTCCGGTACTTGAGGGTCTTCAGGTACAGGGCTCGTTTGCAGGCGGCGTTGAGCCGCTCGTTGCCGTAGGACTGGCCGAGGCGCATGATGCCGAGGCAGGCGCGGAAGGCCTGCTGGGGATGTTGGCGCGAAGCCATCATCTTCTCCACCAGCGCCGCGGTGTCGGGGCCGGCCTTTCCGGCCCATGCGATCAGGCGCTCCGGTGACCATTCCCCCATCCTTCGGTGCTTCTCGGGCATGTGTTCGGGGGCGGTGGTGTGCTTGCCCCGCTGCCAGGATCGCCGGTGGCTCGCGACCCGCTGGCCCTTGTGGAGGCATTCGATGATGTTGCGGGTGGCCCGGAGGTCGAGCTGGATGCCGGCGAGTGCGCAGGGAACGGAGTAGTAGTGCTTGTCGAACTCGACGTGATAGTCCATGTGGACGCGGACCTTCTTCCACTCGGCGAACTCGTAGGGCTCCCGGGGCAATGGTTTCAGGGCCGGCCTGTCGATCTGCTCGAAGAGTTCCCGGCGGCTGCCGGGGAGCTTCTGGAACGGCTTGTTGTTGAGTTTCTCCAGCAGCCGCCCGATCTCGATGTTGACTTCCCGCAGGGAGAAGAACTGCCGGTTCCGCAGGACCGCGAGGATCCAGCGCTCTGCCAGAAGCACACTGAGTTCGGCTTTTGCCTTTTCCCTCGGACGTTGGACGCGCGTCGGCAGCACAGCCATCCCATAGTGCTCCGCCATGTCCTGGTAGGTGGGGTTGATGTCGGGCTCGTACCGGTGGGCCTTGCTGACCGCGGACCGCAGGTTGTCGGGCACGACCAGTTCGACAACACCTCCAATATACTCGAAGCAGCGCTGGTGGGACGTGACCCAGTCTTCCAGTCCCTGGGTCCAGGTGGCCTCGGCATAGGTATAGCCCGACGCACCCAGCGCCGCCACGAAGATCTCGGCCTGGCGCTCCTCACCCGTGGACGGGTCGATGATCGTCACCGTCATGCCGGCATAGTCCACGAAAAGCTTCTCCCCCGCCTTGTGGTCCTGCCGCATCACGAGGTCCAGCTTCCCGACCCACTTGCGGTAGTGCCGGCAGAACCAGGAATACTCGTATCCCTCGGGGTTCCGCTCCCGGTACTCGTCCCAGAGCAACTGCAGGGTCACCCCCTTGCGACGGAGCTCCTTTTGGATGTACCCCCAGTTGGGGACGCCCCGCTTCCTGTCCAGTTGCTTCGGCTCGGCCCGCTCAAACAGCCGCCGGTCCAGGTCGGCCTCGGTGACATCGTCCGGCAACGGCCACTGGAGGCCGGACCGGTCAAACCGGACCAGGTATCGTCGGACGGTATTCCGGGAAACCCCGCAGATTGCGGCAATCTGCCGCTTGCTCAGACCCCGGTTGTAGAGCCGGAGGATTTCTTTGGTCTTGCGCATGGATAGACTCTTATTGGGCATGGGCGCCTCCTCATTGAAAAGGAGGGCAACATACCGGTTGTCAACATGCGCCGCTCGGCTCCGCCGGGTGGGACAGACCCCGGATTCCGGGGTGGGTCACTTTCCGTGGAACGGTGGGTCAATTTCCCGTGGAATGGTGGGTCACATTCCCGTGGAATGGTGGGTCACTTTCGTGTGGAATGGGGGGTCAATTTCCCTTGGAATAATCAGTTCGTGGAAAGGATGAAGAATATAGCCTTCATATTCCTGCTGTTCAGTTTCGGTTTGGAGGGGAAGCCGCCGTAAAAGCACTTAACAATCTAGTAGCGCACTATAACGATGCCGGAACCAATACAGGCAAGCAGACCAAGTGCTTCGAGTGGGCCGACCTTGGCAGCGTCATACCGGGCGCATGGACCAACGGCCACGGAGTCAGAACCGAGGCGACGCTGGCCGGTTTTGCCGGCAAGGCGTACAGCAATGAAGAACTGGCGAAGCATTACAGTGAAGCGCGCAACGAATGCAGGGAATTCGCGGAGTGGGCGATGAATGAGGCCACCAGTAGCATGGTGGTGGTCGGCCGTCTGGCCACGGACGTAGAAAACGAAAAGAAGCGGATCAAGGATTACTTTCAGGGACAGGTAAATCGATGCCAGGCTAATTTCAGGCACCGTTACAGCAAGTACGCAGGCCGAATTTGCGAATAATGAAGTTCCGGGCTACCTGACGTTGTCGATCGACTACAGCAGCCGATAAACACTGGCCCGGCTCAGCCCGTACTTTTCCGACAGGTCCCGGATCCGGACGCCGGCGGCGTGCTCGCGGCGGAGCTCGGCAACCTGGTCCTCGGACAGTTTCGGGGGAGGGCCGAAGCGCACCCCCTCAGCCTGGGCTCTTGAGATCCCCTCGGCCTGGCGTTCTTTCCGGAGGTGCACCTCGAATTCGGCGACCGCGGCCAGGATTCCGAACACGAACTTGCCGGCCGAGGTCGTGGTGTCGATCGCCTGGTCCAGCACGACGAACTCGACTTTGTTTTTCTGCAGCTCCTCGAGGATCCGGTGCAAGTCCAGGGTAGAGCGGGCCAGGCGGTCGAGACGGGTGATCACCAGGACGTCGCCGCGGCGGACGAAGCGGAGGCATTCATTCAGCTTCGGCCGGGCAGCGGTCCGTCCGGAGATTTTCTCCTGGAAGATCTCATCGCAGCCGTATTCCCGGAGTTTCTCGAGCTGCAGTTCCAGATTCTGTCCGATGGAGCTGACCCGGGCATATCCCACCGTCGCCATGTCTCATAATGTCTTAAGGTAATGAGACAGCAATTATAAGACGACTTATAAGACGGTCATATCCCTGATTTCGGACTGTCTCGCAAAGTACACATTTTGAGACAACATATTGGTTCAAGGCAAGGATCAAGGAGATGGTATCCAGGCGATCCAACACGGGCCAAGAGAACTGGCCAGATATGATACCCGAAGGCAGCTGATGCTACTGGCCTGTTCCTGGCCGGCCAGCGCCCTGGCCCGGGTGGGCGAGGCGGACTGGTCGGAACTGTTTGCCGAAGCCCTGCGGGGCCTGCCCTGGCTTGCCGCATGGGGCAATATCGACCGTACTACCAGGGCGAAGCAATCGTCTCAGATCAATGGCCTGAAGGCCTGCGAGGTACACTTTACCGTACCGGCCCGGCCCGGCACGAGGTTCATGGCTACCGCAACCACCACTGATTCGACGGGGACGGCACGGATGGCGTGCGGTATCAGACGTGGTTCCACGATCTGGACGTATACCTTTCAACTAGACCGGAAGCCCTGTCCGCAGTCCTTCAGCTTCCATCCGGCAGTACAGCTCCCTGTTCGGCTCCAGTATCACATACCGGTTCAGGTTTCCTTCGGTACAAGCCAACCTGTGACGAACACCAATATCCCGGGTTTTCTCCCGGGGATCTCCGCCTTTCAGGGGTTCTTGTGGCTATTCCATCACCTCGGTTTCCAAGAACAATTTTCGATCTGGAGGGTATAGGCTGTTGCCATCTATCCGGTACAGGTTACCGGGATCAATTCCTGAACATCCTTGTACCCACCGAATTCTCCGGTGCTCCCGATGCCTGTTCAGGCAGACCCAAAAACAAAAAAACCGGACGTATCCGAAGACACGCCCGGGGTGTGAAATGAATGGCGGCCCGAAAGAGTCATGTAAAGGGCCGCCACCCTCTTTGAAGGTCACTCTTCGTAATTGACTCCGAAGCCCCCGACCATGCGTCCGGAATTGCCGTATTCCGAATGGAAAACACCGGTACCATCCTGAGGGATGCCGCTACCAGTTGCTACATTGTGAAGTCGTCCACTCCAACTGCCAGCTCCGGAAGCGCTGTCCGCCGTACCGCCCATGGTCCAAGCGGTTCCACCGGTAGCAGTAGCAGTTCCATCTGTAGCGGGATCGGGGCCAATCGTCCCGTCGGTGGCGGTTATGAGTGATGGCTTCAACTCAACGGACCAATCCCGTGGCATGCCATCGGCACCCATGAAGTTGTCGATGGTGCCTGAGATCGTATCATTGCCAGCGGCACTAAACGTCGCCTTGAGTTCCGCATTCGCTGAAAAGTGCCCTGAGTCGTTGGTCGTACCGGAGCGGACGACATACTTGCCTGCGGCACCACCCTTATAGGTTGCGGTTCCGCTAAGGGTAGACAGATCAGAAACAACGTTTGCGTCAGTCCCCCTGTAGCCATGAAATGCACTAACAGTTGCATCACCATCTGCGTCTTCGTGCAACCACCATCCATAGTAAGCATACGTGTTAGCCGGCGTAGACATTAACCTGGTGTCCGGGTTGGTGGGCTGGAATAACCAACTGCCACCGGTTGCTGCCAAGGTGAACCCGTCATCTGTTTTGGTTATCGTGCAGGAATTAGTTGCAGCTGCACCAGAGCAGATATATGTACCTGCCACGCCTTGATATGAACCCATATAGGATTTTGTAAACATCGGGGTGCCACCAATATTTACCAGGGCGCCCCCCTCCAAATCGACTGTTTGCGCCCCCAAATCGGGAAAATCCGAACCGGCGACATCACCCGAAGCGGGTGAGGACAATGTCAACCTGCCGTCTGTCAGTGAGTGCCGGTGTGTATGGGTGGTGCTGGTGCCATCGCCAAAGACGGCCCCGGTTGTACCAGCGTTGGCACCGAATTTAAGCCCCGGTGTTGGATCCGGCACACTGCCATATACGGTTGCTTCATACTTGCCGTCATCCGTAGGCGAGGCCGTGTACTTCATACCATCCCAATCACGGTTGGCCGCAACCATTGCATCTTCTTCTTCCGACAAATCGACGGCGGTTGCGGCACCAATTGTCACTTCGATATTGCCATCAGTATCATAAGTGGCCCCCCGGAAAGCGGCAGTGGCAGCGGCTCCCCCGATAGGCATATCCCCGATGGCTCCCCAAAGCTTGGTGGCCATCGCCATCATGGCCATGTTCGCCTCCTGTTCGGCGTCGGCGATCTTCTGTGCCAAGTTGCCTGCCATGTTCTTGGCATTTTCACTTTTCCTGGCTGCCGCCGCGATATCTGCTGCCGATCCGCCATGTGTCGAGAGCGCCGTGACGAGATTATCCGCCGCTGTCTGTATTGCACGATATGCAGCCAGCATCGCCGCGTCGGTGGTGGCGCCAGACAGTCCCGCTT
>CAZMKQ010000207.1:0-5681 GCA_964566955.1 uncultured Caldilineaceae bacterium
GGCGGAGCAGGAGCCTGAGGGCATGGCTGGTCATCTTGGCTGCGACATGCGTGCGTAGGCCGCGGAGCGTCCTGCAGGTCAGATGCTCCCGGTGGCGGCCGGTGTTCTGCACCTCGTGGAAGGCCCCTTCGATCCGTTCCCGCAGGCGGTTGAGCCACCGCTCCAAGCCGGGCGGTTGGGCCGGGTGCTGGTTGGCGCGCAAGGGGGTCAGGATTTCCAGGCCCCGGGTTTCCCGGTAGCCCTCCTGCCAGTCGGCCCCGAGGAAGCCCTTGTCGCCGAGGATGCGGGCCCCCCAGGCTTGACAAGGGTATTTGCACATATGTTCAAGGGTCGCAATGTCGATAATAGGGGTTTGACTGGGGTCCAATGGCCTCCTGGAGTGTCTGGTGAGTGTAAACCATCTGGAAATTCGGATCGGTCCAGTCCCGTTGGCAGCCATCTTGGGTTCAGCGTATCCCAAAACAGGTAATCGGGACGAAACGATGGCCTTGTGAGTGCAAAACAAGCCATTTGATTGTACGCAATTTTGTGCAAATACCCTTGTCAAGGAGGGGGGCCTGGACAGTCGAGCGAAGGTGCGGCGTCAGGCGACAGGCAGTGCAGGCCGCCGACCCGGTCGGGCCCCGGCTGCGGAGTCAGCCACACCCGGGCCCAGAGGCGATGGCGGACCAGCAGACGCCGGAGGCCGGCCGCCCCCTGCCGCAACAGGCTGAAGCGGCGCGGGAGGAGCGTGTCCGGATCGGCCTCCGCGGGCGGACGGCGCAGGCGGCCGGGCCGCTGCCCGCGGACGGTGGCCTGCTCGCAGCGGGTGCCGTAGGCGACCGCCAGCAGGGTGGCCACGGCCAGCACCAGCAGGTGCCGGGCCACGCGCACGGGGTCCCGCCGGCGCGTGCGTCCCCACTGCCAGCCGCCCCGCTTGAGGCCGCGGAAGCCCTGCTCGATCCAGTGGCGGCAGGCATACAGGTCGGCATCGGTCTCGGCCGGCGGGGTGTCGGTCAACAGGACCCAGGGGTCCTGCTGCTTGGGGGCGTGCAGCACCACCAGCGTGGCGGGCAGGGGCTCCCGGGCGAAGGCCTCGCCCGCCCCCACCCAGAGCGTGCCCGGACCGCCTCCCAGCGTGCGCACGGGCACCCGCTCGCCACCGGTCGGGCGGAAGGTGATGTGGGGCGAGTAGCGCAGGACCGGGTGCCAGCCCAGCTCCACAATCGGCCGCCACAGGTCCCGGCTGTCCAGCCCCCGGTCGCACAGCACGTGCACCGGCATCCCGTCCGGGACCGCCGGCGCCAGCTGCCGCAACAGGCGCTCGAAGTGGGCGAGCCAGGACTCCCGGGCCTGGGCGTCCACCACGTGCCAGGCCACCGGAAGGGCGTGCGCGCGGTAGACCACGCTGACCACCAGGGCCACCCACTCGTCCCGCTGGTGCGTGGGGTCGAGGGCCAGGACCAGGGGCGGCTCCGTCCCGGCCTCCTCCTCGCAGGGTGTCCACAGGGCCCGCACCCAACGCAGCAGCTCCGGGAAGCAGGCCGCCGCGTCCACCTCCGTCTCCGGCCCCCAGGAACAAATCCGGTCGCCGTCGTCGCAGGTCCATTCCCGCAGTTCCCGGCGCACCGTCTCGAAGCACCCGTGGGCCTCCAGGGCCGCCGCCACCGAATCCTGGCAGCCGTTGTGGGCCAGCAGCAGGCCCCGCAGCCACAGGGCCAGGCCCCGCCGCAGGCGGCCCTGGATCGAGGGCAGGTGCGGCTCGAGTTCGCGGTACAGGGGATACAATGGGGCAGTGCGAAGCATGGTCACACGCCGGGGACTGGGTTGGGGTAGACACTCCCAGTGTACCGGCCCGGCCATGCCTTCGTACCCCCCCGTCAACCGTCGTACATTTGTGCAATACCCTTAACAAGGGCCTGGGTTGGCACGCGACGCGTCAGTACCTGCGCGAGTGGCTCTACGACGGGACCGACCGGGCCGCGCCCTGCCGGGTGCAGTTGGAGGTGGAGACCTGTTTCGCACCCCTCCTGCGCTGGGTCCTGGCCTGGTGGGAGGGCCCGGAACTGACACTAGCCGTCGACCCCACGGCCCAGGGCGAGGAACTGGTGGCCCTGGTCGTGAGCGTGGTCTATCGCGGCTTGGCTATCCCCGTGGCCTGGCGGCTCAAGCCCGGGGGCCAACCCGGTGCCTGGATGCCGGACCTCTGCGCCCTGCTGGATCGTCTGGGACCCGCCGTGCCGCCACACATGACCGTGCGCGTGCTCTGCGACCGGGGCCTGCAGAGCCTCCGCCTGTGGGCGGCCATTCGCCGCCAGGGCTGGCATCCCTACCTGCGCTACGACCGGCACATGACCTTTCAGGCGACCACCGGACCCCGCTGGCCCGCCTGGCGCTTTGTGGCCCGTGAAGGCCAGTACACGGTGACGGCCGGGCGGGCCTTCCGCCAACGCAAGCGCCGCTGCACCCTGATCGTGCTCTGGGTCCCCGGCCAGGCAACCCCCTGGGTCCTGCTCACGGACGAGGACCCCGACGACGTGGATCTCGGTGCCTACGGCATGCGGGTCTGGATCGAACAGGGCTTCCGCACGCTCAAGCGCATGGGCTGGCAGTGGCACCGCACCCGCCGCACGGACCCCGCCCGCGTGGACCGGCATTGGCTGGTGCTGGCGGTCGCCACCCTCTGGGTCCTGGCCTACGGCACGCGCGTGGAGGAGGCGCGCCTGCGCGGCCTGGCTCCCGGGCGCGTGCGCCGGCCGCCCCTGGAACCCGCCGCCGCCGAGGGCCGACCTCTGAGCCTGTTTCAGCTGGGCTGGTGCCAGGCCCTGCGGCTGTTGCACCGCGGCTACGCCTGGGCGCGCGTCTGGCTGCAACCCCTGCCGGGACCGGATCCGCCTGGGGAACTGCAGTGGGTGGACCCGCCGACTGGGTAGCCTTATCTTCGCACACAGATGCGGGTTGAGGCTTTACCTACCCTTGTCAGGGGCTTTGGGGTGGGGCATGGCGGGTCTCTGTGTCGGGGAACACAGGATGCCGGAGCCCAGCCGACTTGTCAACCCCTACTTATAATCCCCTACTGGAATTGGCCCGACAATCAACGGCAGAAGGCATTGCAGGAGGCGGCATGAAGAAACTGCCAGCAGGATTCGGGAAAGTAATGCTGCTACTGGGCGTCGTTTGGATTGGGATTGCGATCGTGGCTGAATTGAATGCCCGGATCACAGCTCCGCAAGTGTCCGAGTTTGCGACTGACACACGAACGCTGACCCGCGCAACGCAACGCGGCACTCCTCTGTTCGAGGCCACGCCCGAGAGTGCCAATGCGACTGCGACTGCGAAATCCGAGAGTGTGAACGCGGCGATCGATGCGCAGGAGACGCGCATGGCCTCGCGGGCCACTGCCACACGTACGAGCCTTGATAAGCGTATCCAGGACATCAAGGATGGCACCCCGATCCCCACCCCGATCCCCACACGTGCGCGGCCCACCCGCACACCGACGCCCCAGGACGGGCAGATCCGCTTCTACAATGCGAGACGCACACCGCTCACCCATGAACAGGCCAACCGGCAGATGCGGGAGAACCCCCAGGCCCCCATCTACACCGACAGGCATTGGGAAGTCTGCGACCTGGTGGTGAACACGGGATTCATAGCCCAGATCACGGCGGAAAGTCAGGCTGTGGGTTTGAACAACTCGAAGCTCGAATCGTTGTCATTAGAACCAGGCGATCGCCCCGAAATATTGCGCTTGGCGCGTGACACAAGGGTTCACTTGGACAGGATTGAGAACCTGTTTCGGTACGACTTCATGAACTTTCCCCAGGCCGTGCAGGACAGGCTTGGTCTTTTCAGCGACCTAATGCTTGAATTAGTGGAACTCACCCGGCAGCAGATGGATGACCTGATATTGTTCGTTTCCAACGAGGACTATATTGCGCTGGCCAGGATGGAGGATCGGGCGACAGACATCGAACGTACAGCTTGGCAGGCGCAGCATACGTTGGAAAGCAATTGCCCAGGCTATTGACCCGGCAGTGGTCCATCCCGCATTCTGCCAGGCCTCTCAGCCGTTGGGAATGACCTGAGAGGTGCGGGGACCCCTGCCGGCATTGGGCAGCTGACCCGGTGGGACCGTTGGGGGAAGTCAACTCGACACAAATGAAGGCCCTGACCGAATACCTGGCCAACCTGACCATCACCCAGGGCGAAGGTGCAGGCGAGGCCCTCCAGCTGCTGCCCTGGGAACGCCGGTATCTGCGCGGGGCCATGCGCGACGGGGTGCGACGGACGGCCCTCAGCATTGCCCGGGGCAACGGGAAATCGACCTTCGTGGCGGCGATGGCCGCGGCCACGGTCAACGGACCGCTGCGGCAGCCTCGGGCCGAATGCGTGATCGTGGCATCGTCATTCCAGCAGGGCCGCATCGCCTTCGAACACATCCTGGGGTTCGTGGATCCATCCCGGAAGGAATACAAGATCCAGGACTCGGCCAACAACGCCCTCCTGCAACACAAGGAATCCGGGGCCAAAATCCGCTGCATCGGTTCGGATCCGCGCCGGGCGCACGGCCTGGCACCCCTGTTTGTCCTGGCCGACGAACCGGCCCAATGGGAACCGTCCAAGTCCGATCGCATGTTTGCCGCATTGCGGACCGGCCTCGGGAAGATCCGGGGCAGCCGGCTAATTGCCCTGGGAACCAGGCCCGAGGATCCGACGCACTGGTTCAGCATCATGTTGGATGGGGAGTGCGACCATAGCCAGCTGCATTCCGCGGGCATGGACGATCCGCCCTTCCGCAAGCGCACGTGGTTGAAGGCCAACCCGTCCCTGCCCTACATGCCGGCCCTGGAGGATGAAATCAGGGACGAGGCCGCGGATGCCCGGCGCGACGCCATGCAGCTGGCCGCCTTCCGTGCGTTGAGGCTGAACCAGGGAACGTCCGACGTCCTGACGAATGACCTGATTTCGGCCGATGTCTGGAAGGCGTGCGAACTTCTGCCGGCGGAACGCGACGGACCGGTGGCCTGGGGGATTGACCTGGGGCAGAACGCGGCCATGTCGGCCGTGGCCGCCTACTGGCCACACACCGGCCGACTCGAGGCCCTGGCCTGCTTTCTGGAGAAACCGTCCCTGGAGGATCGGGAACGGACGGACCGGGCGCATGGGGTGTACCGGGCATTGCACCGCGGCGGCGAACTGATCATCAAGGGCGATCGGGTTTCGGACGTGGCCGGCCTCCTGGCCGAGGCCCGGGAACGGTTCGGGGATCCCGACGTCCTGGTAGCGGACCGTTGGCGGGAGGCCGAATTGCGCCAGGTCCTTGAGGCCATGCGGTTTCCCTGGACACGCCTGGCCATACGCGGGCAGGGGTTCAAGGACGGTTCCGAGGACGTGCGGGCTTTCCGGAAGGGTTGCTTACGTGACCACGTGCGTCCGCTCCAGTCGCTGCTGCTGCGTCACGCGCTGTCAAACGCCCGGGTAATTGGGGATCCGGCCGGCAACTGGAAACTGAGCAAGAACACCCAGGGCGGCCGCAATGCCACGGCCCGCGACGATGCAGCAGCTGCGGTAATCCTGGCCGTTGGGTAGCCCAGGGCTGCTACTACCGCCGGCAACAGCTTGAACGGCAACAAGCACAACTGTAGTACGTCTGATGTGAAATTACCCGGTCACGGCGAAAGTCTGCACGTCAATCCCGG
>CAZMKQ010000208.1:0-5681 GCA_964566955.1 uncultured Caldilineaceae bacterium
CCTGCAGGCCGGCCACGTTCTCCTGCAGGATTGAATTGAGGTGGGACAGCCGCTGCTGGATCATGGCGAACAGCGGCCCCACGCGGCTGCCGAAGAACATGAACATCAGCATGGCGACCGGGAGGATGGGCACGACCACCAGGGCCAGTCGCCAGTTGGTGTAGAAGAGGATCGAGAGGGAGGCCACCATCAGGACCAGGGCCTGTCCGGCCATGAGCAGGCCCTGGGAGATGAACTGACGGACCTTTTCCACGTCGTCCGTGGCCCGCACCATCAACTCGCCGGTGCGCTGCCGGTCGTGGTACGAGAAGCTGAGGCTGCTGATCTTGGTAAACAGTTCGTTGCGGAAGTCATAGGCGGCGTACTGGCCGTTCTTCTCGGCCATGTAGGCCTGGAGGAAGGCGAAGACGCCGCGCCCGACTGAGAAGAAGAGGATCAGGATCGAGGAGACAACCAACGGCTGCAGGGGGTTGTTGGCGGCGGCGGTCAACTGCTCCAGGGTGAAGCCGCTCTCCGCCATCAGGCTGTCCAGGCCTGCGGAGTCCAGGCCCGCCATGCCGCTGGCAGCCAGGGCCAGCGTTACGTTGTCCAGGATGTCCTGGATGAACTGAGGCACGGCCAGCTGGGCCAGTGTGCCGACCAGCATGCTGCCCAGGGCCAGCATCATGAAACGGCTGTAGTGCAGGGAGTAGCCGAGGGCCCGTTTGAGGGCCGGCAGGTTCATGCCCGGGCGGCCGCCGGGACCTCCCATGCCGCCTGGTCCTCCCCGACCGCCGCGGCCCGGTCTGCCACCGCGGGCTCGCGGCCGACCCCGGGGTCCGCGAGGCGGCCCGCCGGTTCCGGGTCCGCGTCCGTTGGCCCTTCCGGGTCCGCCGAATGCCTCGGCCCGGTTCGTGGCGGCCTGCGGGGCGCGTGCGCCGTTGTCGAGGGGGGCAGGCCTGCCCTGCCCCTCCGGACCGGTACTGTTGAAACTATCGCGGGAATCGCTCATGGTGTCGCCGACGCGGCGAACCTGTTCCGTACTGTCATTGCCGCCCTGCGATTGTATCACCAGAATTGCCGGGCAGTCCGGTGGATGCCCGCGGCATAGAATCCAAGGCGTTGTCAGTCCTTGTACAGCAGGAGTTCGCGGTGGAATCGGCAGTTCGGGCGGAGTTGGCCGCCGAGTATCCCGTCAGTGCGGAGCAGCGGGAGCGGTTCGAGGCGGATGGCTTCATCCATCTGCCCGGAGTGCTTTCGCATACGGTCCTGGCCCATTTCACGCCGCTGATCAATGCGGTGGTGGTGGAGTACGGCCGCTCCCAACCGGATCTGGCGGAGCGCAACACCTATGGCCAGGCGTTTCTGCAGATCGGCCAGCTGTGGCGCCGCGACGAACGCATCGCGGCTCTGTGCCTGGCACCCCGCCTGGGCCGCATTGCCGCCGACCTGATGGGGGTCGCGGGCACGCGCATGTACCACGATCAGGCACTGTTCAAGGAGCCCGGCGGCGGTTTCACGCCCTGGCATGCGGACCAGCACTACTGGCCCCTGGGCAACGACAACACGATTACGGCCTGGATCCCGCTGCAGGACACGCCGGTCGAGATGGGGCCGCTGTCCTTCTGCCGCGGCAGCCACCGCATCCACCGCCACCGCGATCTGTCGATCAGCGACGAGAGCGAGCAGCGGATCGGGCGTACGCTCAAGGACTATCCGGTCGTGGAAATGGCATTCGAATTGGGCGATGTCAGCTTCCACCGCGGCTGGGTCTTTCACCGGGCCGGCCCCAACAACACCGATCGGATGCGGGGTGTAATGACAATCATCATGATGGAGGACGGGATCCGCAAGCGGTCCGTGCGGCCGTCCCATGTGAACGAGGCGGCGAACTTCCTGCCGGGGGTCGGCGAGGGCGAGGTGGTCGCCACCCACCTCAACCCGGTGATCTTCAGCCATCGTGCATGAGCATCAAAGCATCTGAGATCACCAATACTGCAGTGGTAATTCACAGGGTGGTGGCGCCGGCACCAACCCGACCAGTCCAGGGCCATGTCCGTCACCAGGGGCAGGAGCCGATGCCGCCACAGCCGCCGGATTGCGGGCCCGGTCAGCCCCCGGCTGGCCAATTCGAGGGACTTTTTGCTTGCATTATCATGGTGCAAACAGTGCGCCAACATGATGTGTGCCATCCCAAAAAGGAGGAAACTCCCATGAACGGAACGAAATTCAGTAGGCGCGAATTTCTTCGCTCTTCGGGTCTTCTGGTCTCTGGCCTGGCCTTGTCGGCTTGTGTCGTAGCGACACCTGCACCCTCCGACACGGAGTCAATGGCAGGCGATGCGGCACCCAGTGTAATGACCTTCGCGTGGTGGGGATCCCCCTTCGAGAAGGACACCGTTGTCAATATGCTGGATGCGTTCACGGAGGCAACAGGCATTCCGAACGAGAAGCACCATGTGCCATTTGGCGACTACATGAACAATATGCAGGCGCGGGCCGCAGCCAATACGCTGCCGGACGTGTTCTATCTCCCAACCCCGTTCCTGGTGGCTTGGGCGCAAAAGGCCGTTATCAAGGACCTGACCGATCGGCATGCGTCCGATCCTGAAGCTGCCATCGAACAGATTGTCGAGGTGAACCGTTTCACGATCGGCGATCGGGTCTTTGGCACGGGAGCCTGCACCGAACCCTACATGATGTTTTTCAACCGCAAGATCTTCGATGAGCGAGGGGTTGACCATCCTCCCGCAACCGTGGAGGAGGCCTGGGCCTGGGATGACTTCATCGCCGTTGCCAAGCAGGTAACCATCGACGAGCATGGCAATACCGCTGCGGATGCCGGATTCGATGCCGAAAACATTCAGACCTACGGCGTGGATCTGCCGCGCTGGGGTGGTTCCTGGCGTGTGTATTCGCCCGGGCTTTGGCAACAAGGAGCCGAGGTCTATTCCGAGGATGAAAACACCTTTTTCCCGGATCGGGACATTGCGGCCGACGTATTGCAGAAAACCGCCGACACCTATGTCCAGCACAAAGTGACGGCATCCCCGGAATTCCTGGGTCAGGTGGGCATGAGTTCCATCCAGTTGATGGAAAACGACCGCCTGGCCATGTTCCTGACCGGGAACTGGAGTTTGGAAGCGCTGTCCCATACCGACATTGACTACGGTGAAGCAGTGGTGCCCATCATGGGACCCCACTACACGGTTTGGGCTCCTTCCGAGGCAATTGGCGTCAGTGAGCAGACTGCGGACATCGATTCGGCCTGGGCCCTGTACAAGTGGGTGGTTTTCGGTGAAGGCAGTCTGGCCTTGAGTCGAACCGGCCTCTGGCAACCGCAGAGGGAGGATTTGCTTTTGACCGAGGAAGGCCGTGCCAAGTGGATGACCGAAGGCGTTCACACGCAGGATCACATCACGGCCGGCTGCATTCCAGCCGTCCACAATTCCCGCCGCATGCCCCTGCGACTGGGCCACAGCGAGGTTGAGGGCCGCCTGCTGGGACCCGCCTTGGGGCCTGTGTACACAGGTGAAACCACCGCCCAGGAAGCATTGGATTCCGTGCTGCCGGAAATCGACGGCTTCCTGGCCGAGAATCCCAACTGGAAACCTTCGTAGATTCACTTCGGAAACGCTGGGGCGGATGTCGGGGCTCGACCTGGCCTCTGCTCCCGTTTCTTGTGCGCCTTCCAAGAACTTCCGTCCACCAAAGGTACCTGCCGTGTACACCGATCTGAGTCCGGACCAAATCTCGCGCTTCCAGACAGATGGTTTTCTGGTGCTGGATCAGTTTCTGGACGAAGGGGAACTCGAGGAATGGCGTACGGTCATCATGGATGCCGTACAGGATCGATTGGCCCTGGATCCGGAAGTGCAACAGGCTTTCAATGCCAAGTACGGCTCCGACGAACTGAAGCTGCAGAATCAGGACGATCCGGAGACCTTCTATGCCAATGTGTTTACCCAATGCCTGCGCCTGGCCGACAGCCATGCCGACACGGCGCGGCTGATACGGGATCCGCGCCTGGGTGAACTGGCCGCCACGCTGGCGGGGGTTGACGGCGTCCGCATCTGGCACGATCAGGCCCTGTTCAAACCACCCTACGGCAATCAGACCACTTGGCACATGGATGTTCCTTATTGGGCATTTCACACCAGGCAGTCGGTGAGCATGTGGATTCCGCTGGATGACGCGACCTTGGACAACGGTTGTCTTTGGTACCTGCCGGGCACCCATCAACTGGCCACCTATGACCTGGTACCCATCACGGAGAACATGAGGGACGTTTTTCAGGTTTATCCCGAATGGATGAGCCTGGAAGCCCGGTCTGCGCCGGTGCCGGCAGGGGGACTTGTGGTGCACAATTCCATGATTGCGCATTCCGCCGGACCCAACATGACACGGGAACCGCGGCGGGCCATGACGGTGGCTTTTTTCCCCGACGGGCTGACCTACAACGGCAACTTCGACACGCTGCCAGTGGAGTACTACACCGATTTGCAAGTAGGCGACTGCCTGAATGATGATCGCTATGTGCCCCTGACCTGGCAACGCGACAGTTAGAAACCGTCAAGTGATCGTTGGGCGATGGCGCCAATCGCGACCTCCACAATGGATGCGGCGAGACGGCGTCGCCTCCAGCGGACCCTTGCCGGCTACTTCTTCATCTCCCCGGGTCTACTGGGTCTTGCCCTGTTCCTGGTCGGACCCCTGATCTACTCCCTCTGGTTGAGCCTGACCGAATGGGACATCATCTCGCCCCCGATTTTTGTTGGTCTGGAAAATTTCCGGACGGCCTTCCTGGATGACAAGCTGTTCTGGGTGTCTCTGTACGTTACGGTCCGATACACCCTCGTAGCCGTACCCCTCACCCTGATTGCAGCCCTGGCCGCGGCGCTGTTGCTGGACCTCAACATACGCGGAATCTCCGGGTTTCGGGCCCTTTACTACCTTCCGGCCATGACTCCCGCGGTTGCCTCCGTGGTCCTGTGGCGCTGGATATTCAATTCCGAGTTCGGACTGCTCAACTACATCCTGGATTTCGTTGGGTTGCCGAAAGTGGAATGGCTGATTTCCGCAGACGTGGTCATGTATTCCTTTTGGATTATGGCTCTCTGGGGCATTGGCCCCATGATGATCATTTTCCTGGCAGGCTTGCATGGTGTGCCGCGCACCCTGTATGAAGCAGCCGAAGTGGATGGCGCCAATGCCTGGCACAAACTCTGGGCGGTAACCATTCCCCAACTCTCCCCGGTCATTCTTTTCAACCTGGTCATTGGTCTAATCAACACTTTCCAGGTGTTTACGGCGGGTTATCTGCTCACCGCCGGCGGGCCCAAGAACGCAACCCTTTTCTATGTCCTCTACACCTACCGCAACGCGTTTGAATGGTTGAAGATGGGGTATGCGGCTTCCCTGTCCTGGGTCCTGTTTGCGATTGTCATGGTCATGACCCTCTTCATTTTCCGTTCCTTGGGCAGAGCGGTTCATTACGAAGCGGGATAGTCGCGGGACCGGGACTGGGTCCACCATACCTGGCGTGCATTCATGACGGCCACCACTCCATCGACCCGCCCCGCTCCCGCTGTCCGGCCAACGCAGGCCATAGGCCGCGTCGCGACCAGAGTCGCGATCTGGGTGATTCTGTGCGGTGGCGCGGTGGCCATGATCCTGCGGTTCCTGTGGATGATAAGTTCCTC
>CAZMKQ010000209.1:0-5475 GCA_964566955.1 uncultured Caldilineaceae bacterium
GGGGTGGGGTCTGTTTCGGTACTTCGGGATGGATCCCTTTGCTGCACTCCTCCTGATCCTGCCGCTGATGTTCCTGTTCGGGTACGTGCTCCAGTACGTGCTAATCAACCGCATCGTTGAACGGCCGCACCTCATGTCGCTGTTGATCACGTTCGGCATATCCATCGCGCTGGCCAATCTGTTCAAGATCCTGTTCACCTCGGATCCGCGGAACGTATCGGTGACCTACAACGGATCGGTGGAACTGCTGGGAATCACCTTCCCCATTGTCAAGTCGATTATTTTCGGTGCGGCTTTGTTGTTCATGCTGGGTCTGCATTTGTTTCTGCAGCGGAGCCGTATGGGCAAGTCGATCCGCGCCGCGTCCCAGAACCGGACTGCGGCCCGCATCGTGGGGGTGGACATCAACCGCACCTACGCGGTTACGGCCGGCATTTGCATCGCCATCACCGCGGCCGCCGGAGCCATGCTCAGCCCGACCCAGGCCATCTTCCCCTTCATGGGACCGCCTCTCACCCTGAAGGCGTACACCATTACGGCCCTGGGCGGTCTGGGACGCATCCCCGGTGCCTTGATGGGCGGAGTCGTGCTGGGGGTTACGGAGACGATGGTGTCCAGGTTCGTGCCGGGGATCGGCACCAACCTGGGTGTGGCCATCAGCTTCGTGATCCTGGTGCTGATCCTGATTCTGCGCCCTCAGGGACTCCTGGGCGGACTGCGGCCGGTCGATCCGGAGGCCGAATGATGGCCGGGGTACGGGACCGGTTGGCGCGGCTGGGCCAAGGCTGGGGCGGCCTGGCGCTGTGGTGGCTCCTGCTGGCCGCACTGGCCCTGTATCCCTATACCGGAGTTACCCACCTGACGCTGTTTCTGGGCAGTCAGGTATTCGTGCTGGTGACCCTGGCCTCAAACTGGAACCTGATTGGAGGCATGACCGGCTATGTGGATTTCGGCCATGCGGTGTTCTTCGGGATTGGCGCCTACGTGATGGGCATCCTGGTAACCAAGTCCCCGCTGCTGATTTCCCCCGAGTGGGGATTCCTGCAGGCGCTTCCCGTCAGTGGCGCGGCGGCAGCCGTTTTCGCCCTGCTGATTGGCCTGCCCACCCTCCGCCTCAAGGGTCCCTACTTCTCCATCGCCATGTTGGGTACCTTCGTGGCCATGCGGGAGATTGTCAGGGTCCTGCGGCCCCTGACCGGCGGCGGCGTTGGGCTGAACCTGCCGCCGGTGCTGAACCGGCTGGGCGACTACTATCTGATGCTGGTCCTGATGGGATTGGTGGTTTCCATCATGTGGTGGATCCGGCGCAGCGAGTTCGGCCAGAGCCTGATCGCCATCCGCGAGGACGAGATCGGTGCGGAGATGAGGGGCATCAACACCACCCTGCACAAGATCCTGGCATTCATGATTGCGGCTTTCTTCACGGGCGTCGTGGGCGGTTTCTGGGCCTGGCAGAACACCTTCATCGATCCCGACGTGGTCTTCATCGAGACCCGTACCGTGGAGATGGTGATGATGTCCATGCTGGGCGGTCTGGGCACGGTCTGGGGTCCGCCCCTGGGCGCGGTGGTCATCTATGTGCTGCAGACCGTGGTCTGGGGCCGGTTGTTCGGTATTCATCTGCTGGCCCTGGGCATCCTGATGGTATTGCTGGTCCTCTTCCTGCCCGAAGGCATTCTCGGCACATCCGGCCGAGGCGGCGGCACCTCCATCGTTCGCCTGTGGGGCCGCATGCGGCAACGGTCCGATCCGTGACCGACGGCAGCCGGCCGCTGCTGGAAGGCCGCGGCCTGACCAAGCGCTTTGGCGGCCTGACCGCCGTCAACCGGGTGGATTTCGCCGTTCAGCCCGGTGAAATCGTTGGCCTGATTGGCCCCAACGGCAGCGGCAAGACCACGCTCTTCGACTGCCTGAGCCGACTGGAGCGCATCGATGGCGGCCGGGTATGGTTCAAGGGCACCGACATCACCCGCGCCAGTCCGCATCGGGTCGCGCGCATGGGACTGTCCCGGACATTCCAGGTGATCCGGGTCTACCGCAAGATGAAGGTGTTGGACAACATGCTGGTCAGCCGCCGGTGGAGTGGGGATTCGTACTTGCGGGTGATGCGGCCCAGCAGTGCCGAAATGGTGCGTCGGGCCCGCGAGCTGTTGGAGTTTCTCCGGATTGCTCCCCTGGCGGACGAACCGGCCGGTCACCTGTCCGGGGGACAGCGCCGCCTGCTGGAAATTGGCATGGCCCTGATGCCCGATCCCGACATTCTGCTGCTGGACGAAGCCACCTCCGGTGTCAATCCCACGCTGGTTGAAACCATCAAGGACCACATCCGCACGCTCAACGGCCAGGGCAAGGCCTTTCTGCTCATCGAGCACAACATCAATTTCATCGCGGATCTCTGCACGCGGGTCTACGCGCTGAACCACGGCGAGACCCTGGCGGAGGGCACGCCCCGGGAGATCATGGAGAACGAAGCCGTGATCGATGCCTACTTTGGCGGTTGAACATGGATGCGCCGCTTCTCTCCATCAGGGGCCTGCGGGCGGGCTACCAGGACATCGACATCCTGAAGGGGATCGATCTGGACGTTCATGCCGGCGAAATTGTGTGCGTGATTGGTCCCAACGGTGCCGGCAAGTCGACGGTGTTCAAGGCCGTGTACGGCCTGATCGGCGTGCGCAGCGGCACGGTGGTGTTCGACGGCAGCGAGATCACCGGCCGGCGGCCGCAGGATGTCCTGGGCGCGGGCATTGCGATTGTGCCCCAGCTCAGAAGCGTGTTTCCCCAGATGACGGTCCTTGAAAACCTGGAGATGGGCATGTACCTGGAACGCGACGCGGCGCGCATCCGGGAACGCATTGCCTATGTCATGGACCTGTTTCCGCGCCTGGCGGAGCGGCGCACCCAGATGGCGGGAACCATGTCCGGTGGCGAACAGCGCATGCTGGAGATCGGCCGATCCCTGATGCTGGAGCCCAAGATGGTGATGATGGACGAACCCAGCGCCGGCCTGGCTCCCGGCATATCCCGCACCATCTTTGAGAACATCGGGTTCCTCAACCGGGAAATCAACCTGACGGTGCTGATGATCGAGCAGAACGCACGCCAGGGTCTGGAGGCCAGCCACCGGGGCTACGTGCTGGAACTGGGACGCAACACCTATCAGGGCCGGGCACGGGATCTGTTGGACAACCAGGAGGTGCGACGGGCCTTCCTGGGTGGTCGTTAGTACTACAGTTGCTCGGGGTCGGGATACAAATCCTATCCAAGTACTCAGTAGCAGAGGGTGTCTTGGTTGGGCCTAGTCGTCCATGCTACATTCTTGCCCATGCGATACAACACAAACCGTGCTACAGCGGGAAAGAGACGACGAAATGGAAATTAACGCCATCCTGACCAACGTTGAACTGGGCAAGATTGCCCTTCCCAGGTTTCAGCGTGGGTATGTATGGAAACGCGGTCAGGTGCGGGAGTTCTTTGACTCGCTTTATCAGAAGCATCCGGTTGGGAGCCTGCTGACCTGGTTGACCACGCTCAACGATGGCGCAGCAACAGAACTTCTACTGGATGGTCAGCAACGGGTGACATCACTGTACGGTGTGATTAAGGGTCAGGCACCAGCCTTCTTCAGCGGAGATAGTGAAGCGTTCAGTAACCTATGCTTCCATGCCGGAAACGAAAGGTTCGAGTTCTTCCAGCCGATCAAGATGAAGGACGACCCGCTTTGGTTCGACGTAACCGAGGTGATGAAGGCGGGCAATGATGGCCTTCCGGGTCTGCTGGAGAGTAAACTCGGCGCTCCGGGTATTCACATTGATCCGACCCAATACATCGAGGTCAATAATCGTCTACTCCGCCTCCTCAGTGTGACTGAAAGAAAACTCCACATTGAGCAGATCGCGGATGAGGGGAAGAGTATCGACACAGTGGTGGACATCTTCAACCGTTTGAACCGCGCCG
Organism: uncultured Caldilineaceae bacterium; assembly: GCA_964566955.1. Lineage (GTDB taxonomy): Bacteria > Chloroflexota > Anaerolineae > Caldilineales > Caldilineaceae > Bin34. The sequence continues at coordinate 3,958 of CAZMKQ010000209.1, forward strand.
GCACGACACTCTCAAGCGGCGACCTGGCACTGGCGAGGATTGCCGCAAAGTGGCCGGATGTTCGCAGGGAGATGGGGCAGCATGTTGGTAAGTGGCGGGAGCACCGTTTCAACTTCACCGTAGACTGGCTACTGCGGTGCATAAACGCGGTCGTAAATGGCGAGGCAGCGTTTCAGTACCTGCACGACACTCCGGGCATACAGGTAAAGGATGGCCTGCAGCGCACTGTCAAACATGTCAATGCTGTGTTGAACAAGATCTCGTATCGGCTAGGACTCGACCATGACCGTGTACTTTTCGGACGCTTCTCGATTCCGGTTATGGTCCGCCATCTGGCGCTGCGCCCAACCGGACTGATGAGTACTGATGAGTGGAATCGGCTGCTCTACTGGTTCTTGCAGGCCGGGATACGAGGCCGCTTCTCTGGTACGACCGAGACCAAGATAAGGCAGGATCTGGTGGTGGTGGACGGTACAGCGGATGGAATAGAGCGATTGATCGCGGACATCGGGACGAAGTGGGGACGGCGCCGAGTGACTGCCTCCGACTTCGATGCCTGGTCACTCGGCGCTCGGCTCTACCCTGCGCTTTACTGGCTAACTCGTGTGGGCGGAGCAAGAAACTTCTGTGACGGGACCGAACTCAAGGCTGATCTGCTGGGCCAAGACGCCCAACTGGAAGTACACCACATCTTCCCCAAGGCGGTGCTCTATGATGCCGGGTATGAGAAACCTCAGGTCAACGCACTGGGCAATCTCTGCTTTCTCACTGCCGAATGCAACAAGTGGATCAGCGCGGCCTGTCCCGCAGCGAGCTCTCCCAGGTTCACGGGCAAGCGCGACCCTGACCTGCGCCGTGTCGGTCTTGAGGGCTACTTCACTTTCGTGGAGGAACAGAACCCCGGAGTTCTGGAGTCCCAGTGGATTCCGATGGACGAGGAGTTGTGGAAGGTCAAGAACTACCCGGCATTCCTTGAGACCCGGCGCGGTCTCCTTGCCGATGCTGCTAATCTGCACTTGACCACCCTGTATCCGGGGCATACTGAGGTACTGGATGCCGTTGATGAGCCGCGCCGTGGTGCAGTTCCACCTGAGTTACGGCCGCATGTCACCAGTGCGGACGAGGAGCAGATTCTAGAGGAGCTTAAGGACTGGATGTCCGGGCGAGGGCTGTTCCCTGGCGAGTTCGGCTACGAGCTTCGCAACGCCTCTACCGAGCAGACCGAAGCGATGATCGATCTGGCTTGGCCGAGGGGTCTCCCGGAGGGCCGGGGGCGACCTGTCGCACTTCTCCTAAACGAATCTGCGGAGACATACCGGACAGTCAGCCAAGCCGGATTCGACTGCCATACGAGCGTCGAGGCATTCAAGCAGTATGTGGATGGCGAGATCGTCGGAGAAGTTGCTACCTTGGTCGCGTGACGGTGGCCTCTGTCATGCATCCTGTCTTCAGGACTAGTGGGGGCCTAGGGCGTGTGGACATTAGCGGGCAAAGGGGTTTTGCAGCCAATGGCGCACG
>CAZMKQ010000210.1:0-5413 GCA_964566955.1 uncultured Caldilineaceae bacterium
CTGACCGACCTGCCTGTCGACACACAAGTAATACAAACATGATGGATTGGTATAAGTCCCTAATCGAACAACCGGCCATGTACGCCTACTGGAAGGACTATCGGCCGGACTTCTGGCCCGGTCGGTTTTTCGACTGGCACGATTGCAACCCGACCACGCTGGAGCGGCGGTTTGCCCCGATTTTCCATGCACCGGACCATCCGGAGCGGTCGCGGGAACGATGGCGCTATCGCCGGCTGCTGGATGCCGGCCTCATGGAACCCGACTCCGGCATTGGCGATGTGTCGTTGATCAACTGGCCCCAGAACGATTATTGGTCGCGGCCGCTGCTTGGCGTATCGTCCAGCATGCAGCAACAGGCGCTGCGGGAGGCGCGCCAGCTGAGTTTGTCCTGGCTGTATTGGATGCAGACCGAGGCTCCGCGGGTGGCTGGCGGCACGGGCTATCGAGGGCTCAGGCTCAGGGAGGATGTGGTTGGCTCGCCAGATGGCTTGGCCAAGCAGGTCTACGTGCGCGAATCCCGCCGTATCAAGGCGGAGTTCACCGTCTTGGAGGAGCATGTGGGCTTGGAACAGAGGGGGAAGTTGAAGGGATCTGAGAATTTCCCGGACACCGTAGGCACGGGCTGTTACCGGATCGACCTGCACCCCAGTTCCGCGAATCGCAACTACATCTACGTCGGCTCCTATCCATTCCAGATTCCGTTGGGTGCCTTGATCCCCGTGCGGGTTGAAAACCTCCTGCCAGCCTGCAAGAACCTCGGGGTTACGCATATCACCAACGGCTGTTATAGGTTGCACCCCGTGGAGTGGGCAATTGGAGAAGCGGTGGGCACTTTGGCTGCCTTTTGCCTGCAACGTGACACTTCGCCGCGCAGCGTGCTGCACCGCGACGGGTTGAGAAGCGAGTACCAGGGATTCCTGGTTCAAGGCGGTGCCGACCTACACTGGCCGCCCCACGCCCGCGAAATCGCGGTCTGACGGAGGCGAATGCCCTTGGTTTCTACATGGACGGCAAGCGCACGTCCCCGTCTGTAGGACCTTGATACGGTGACCGAAGATGCCATTCTCCATTGACCAGGTGATTCCCTGGGGGCGGACCCTCGACGAGTACGAGGCCATGTTCAGCCTGTCATCCCGAGACATGGCCGGGCGCATCCTGGGATGTGCGGACGGTCCGGCCAGCTTCAACGCGGAGATGGCGGCGCGGGGCTGTCGTGTGGTGTCCGTTGATCCGCTGTATGCGTTCACACCGGATGCCATTGAACAGCGTGGTCGCGAGACGTTCGATCTGGTCTTGGAGCAGACCAGGCGCAACCGACACGATTTCGTGTGGGACCGCATAGGTTCGCCGGAGGTGCTGGGTCAACTGCGCATGGAGGCACAGCATCGGTTTCTGGCGGATTTTCCCGGTGGCAAGGACGATGGCCGCTACATCGACGCGTCCCTGCCGGCTCTGCCGTTCGACAGCGGGTCTTTCGATTTGGCGCTGTGCTCCCATTTTCTGTTTCTCTACAGTCAGTGGTTCGACCTGGAATTCCACGTGCAGGCCATGTTGGAGATGCTCAGGGTGGCGCGGGAGGTGCGTGTGTTTCCCCTGCGGCAGTTGGGCGGCGCGCCCTCCCCGCATGTACAGGGGGTTGTGGCAGCGTGCCGAGAGGCAGGGATGCTGGCGGAACCGGTAGTCGTCGATTATGAGTTCATGAAGGATGGAAACCAAATGCTGCGGGTTGAGGGACCATCAACTTGAACCGCCCCAACATCCTCTGGATTTGCACGGATCAGCAACGCTTGGACACCATCGGCGCGATGGGCGTGTCCCATGCCCGGACACCGCATCTGGATCGGCTGTGCGCCTCCGGTACGGCCTTTCGGAACGCGTACTGTCAAAGCACGGTGTGCACCCCCAGCCGGTCCAGTTTCCTGACCGGCATGTATCCCGGCACGATCGGTGCCGAACGCAACAACAATGACCGGTGGTCGGAACGCGCCGACCTGCTGCCCCGCCTGCTGCGCGATGGGGCCGGCTACGACTGTGGCCTGGTCGGCAAGCTGCACCTGGCCGGCGCCTACCAGCGGGAAGTCCCGGACAGCCGCGTGCACGGCGTTCGGGTGTTTGAACCCGAGGTGCGGCCGCGCGACGACGGGTATCGAGTCTTCCAGTGGAGCCACAGTCCCTTCGATGACTGGGGCCGTCGGCATGCCTACGCCAACTGGGTCCGGGACAGGGGATTCGATCTGGGGGAGTTGAGACATCTTGGAGACCCCATTCCGGCGGAGTGCCACCAAACCACATTCTGTGCCGACACCGCCATCGATTTTGTCACCGGGCAGCTCGACAGTCCCTGGCTCGTGAGCATGAACCCGTTTGATCCGCATCCGCCGTTCGACCCGCCGGCGGACTACCTCGCCCGGTTCGACTCGGCTGCGATGCCCGGCCCGGCCTTCAGAACCAGCGACCTCGATGCCCAGGCCAGGTTGGCTGATGTTGACTTCCAATCTTCGGCGCAGCCGCCGGATCCGGTGGCCGACGGCCCTCGGAAGGCTGCCTACCACGCCATGATCGAGTTGATTGACGAAAACGTTGGACGCGTGATCAAGGCCCTGGAGGACTCCAGTCAAAGGGAACGGACGCTCATCATCTTCATGTCGGACCACGGCGACATGCTGGGCGATCACGGACTTTGGGGCAAGGGCTGCCGCTTTTATGAGGGCCTGGTCCGCGTGCCGCTCATCGTGTCATGGCCCGGGCGCGTGCGGGAGGGAGTCGTCAGCGATGCTTTGGTGGAGTTGACCGATCTGGTGCCGACCCTGATGGATGTCACCGGGCTTGAGGCCCCTGGCGGATTGCCGGGCTGCAGTCTGTGGCCGCTGTTGACGGCCCGGGGGGCGGTGAACAGCCATCGCGAGTTTGTGCGATGCGACTACCACGGGGCCCTCCACCTGGGTCGGGGACCGCAACGCAGCCACGGAACCATGATCCGGACCGAAGGCTGGAAGTTGGTTCGGTATCACGGCACTGGGCTGGGCGAACTGTTCAACCTGGAGCAGGACCCGATGGAGTTCGACAACCGCTGGGACAACGCAGCATGCGTCGATTTGCGCAGATACATGGTCGGCTTGGCCACGGATGCTTCAGGGGTGGCGTAAGGTTGTTGTCCAGATCCGACCAGCCCTTCTCCGCAGCGGGACTCACCACGTGCTCGATGAGATGCCGATGCAGTGGTACGGGCGTACCTTGATCGAATAGTACCTTCATGAAGGAGTCGGAACTCTCAATGCCTTTGTTTCGTGTTGAAGCACGGCTTTGACCTGCCACTCCTCTACGCCCGGGAACCAGGCGAGAAATTGTTCCACCGTGGCGCCGTTCTCAAGATTCTCAAAGAGGGCAGCGATCGGCACCCGGGTACCGACGAACGTCCATGCACCACTCAGCTTGCCGTGGTGGCGTTCAACGGCTGGGCAGTCTTTCCAATTTTCCATCTTGATCACTTGCGCTCGCGTCGAAGCAAAGTCTTGATCCTTTCAAATTTTGCAATAAACCCCTGCGCACCATCGGTCGTCAGTCCTGCAGAAAGCCGGGCAGGGGCTCACCGGCGGCAAACAGGGACAGGGCCTTGTCCGGATTGTCCAGATCGGTCACGTCGGTGTACCAGTAGCGCTTCCAGACTTCCGGGTCGGCCAGGCCGACAAACAACATGATGTTGAGCGGATACACGCTCGTGTCGCTGCAGTGCCGGGTGTCTGCCCGGTAGAAGAAAACCGGCCGCTTCCACGCGATCGCCAGGCCGACTTCCACCATGACCCCCTCGTCCGGCGGGGACCCGTCCGTGATGGCGAAGACGCCGTCGCAGTCGCGGACATCGTTCTTGTCGCACTGGCCCACCTGATAGTAGAACGAGGCCAGATCCGTCCTGTCATGCTGGTTGTTGCGCTGGAAGGGTTCCCACACCTCGAAGCCCATGGCCTCGAGTTTCCCCTGGATTTCCAATAGGGGACCTTCGGCCACCAGGCGGTTGAAGCCGTACGGGTTGGCCAGGTAAAGCGTCTTCTTCGACATGTTTGGCACCTGCCTGTTGCAATTAATCCAGCGCGGCTTCCAGTTTGGCAATCACGGTTTCCAGCACCTTGATGCGGGCGAACCGCTTGGACTCGGCCGGCACGACGGTCCACGGGGCGATGGCGGTATGGGTTTCGTGCAGCATGTCCTCGATGGCTTCGGTGTAGGCAGGCAGCTTGGCGCGGTTGCGCCAGTCTTCCTCTGTCAGTTTCCAGTTCTTCAGCGGATCGCGCTCGCGACGCTTGAACCGCGAGGTCTGTTCTGCCGGGGAAATGTGCAGGAAGAACTTGATCAGGAGCACGTCCTCCATGATGAGCAGGGACTCGAAGTTCCGGATTTCCTCGTAGGCCCGGTACCATTCCGTACGCGAGGCGAATTCTTCCACGCGCTCCACCAGCACCCGCCCGTACCAGGTGCGATCGAAAATGCACATGCCCCCGCGGCCCGGAACCGCCGGCCAGAAGCGCCACAGGAAATGGTGCCGCTTTTCGCGCGGGGTCGGAGCCTGGTACTGGTGCACCGTGAAGTGCCGTGGATCCAGGGGCTGAACCAGTCGGCGAATGCACCCGCCCTTGCCGGCGGCATCCCACCCCTCGAACAGGATGAGCAAAGGCGGTCCCAAGGTGTGTCCCACCTGGCCTCCCAGCTGCAGGCGCAGGGCCAGAAAGCGCTCCTGGAGCGGGATCAATCGCTTCTCGTACGCCTTGCGTCCGAGCGACTGGCTTAAATCAACGTTGTTGAGAGCGGACGGAGTCATGATCCGATCGGACAGGCATGGAACTGCGACTGGGCGGACTCTTCGTCGGTCGGCTTGGCGGCGGCCGAATGTCTCGCACGGGGAAGTATGGCGGCCGACCCGATTCAGCATGCACGCCCACTCCCGATCATAACCGCACTGTACAGACAGTCAATGCGGCGGGCGTGGCCGCGGAGCCCGGGACCGGGCAAATTGCGTCACGCTGGCCGTGCCTTCCGTTGGCCCAATGGAAAGACGGACAACAAAAAAAGGAGGCGAAACCGCCTCCTTTTCATCCCATCCCGCCGGACGAGGGCGGGAGGTTCGCTTGTTGGCTGGATGGGCTCCTACTCGGAGGAGGCTCGATTGTGAAGAACCTTCGGCAGCACGACCCACATGGTGAAGAGGACTGCAAATCCTCCGATTGCAATGAGTAGGGCCATGTCAGTCTCCTCTTTAGTAACTAGTGCTCAACAATCAACGACTGATCATCAGTATAAGCAGGTACCGGAGACCGGTGAATGGCTAGCTCAACGAATTTGCCCCCAATATCTTGTGCATGTTGCACAGTTATGGAGCAGGTTGATGGTCGTCATACGGATTCGTTGGTCAGTCGGC
>CAZMKQ010000211.1:0-5379 GCA_964566955.1 uncultured Caldilineaceae bacterium
CAATGTGTTCGCGAAACTGGGCTTCCGTGATGGCCATGGGGATCCTCTCCGGCTTGGTCCGACCGACCCCCTAGTCTACCCCATAGTGTGAACAGGCCCTAGGTTTCGTCAGTCCAGAGATTTGCACTCCCAGCGAGTTGATTGGAGGCTTTGAACATGAGCCATGAGGTCATACGGGATTTGTGGAGCATTAAAGACGCGATGGCCCAAGAACATGGTCACGACGTTAGAGGTCTTGCCGCCTACCTCCAGGGTAAAAAGCGATGGGAATGTCCCCGTCAATCATCAGGGCACTCCACCTTTGAGATTATTTCGGGCGGGCCGGGGCAACGTCTCTTCAACACCACCAAGGAAGAAGTGGACGACTACATCAAAGAAGAGCGAGCTTCGCGGGACCGGTGACGCTGGCATACACGAGACATGCCGCAGTGAGTAGTTGAGTTGACCAAAGAGGACAATGGCCACGAAATCGTCCGCACCGCAGGTGACCGCCAACACGGACAGCACCAGGATGTCCGTCCGGTTGTGCAGTTGGGTCCGATCCACCCGCGGAGCCCCGGGTTTCCAGAGTCTCGATCAGGGACGAGGACATCAGGCCGTCCGGTTCACCACAGGCTGAATCCGGAACCTGCCCACGGTGCCACGCGGCAACCCACTCGGTGTCCCCCATTTGGATGCAATCGCCCTGCCATGCCCGATCTCCTGCATCGGCGCCCTTCGCCCGAACTTCAACCCGCGTTCAGGGATCTGCACCAAACAGTTCACAATGCCGCGCCGAATCCGTACTCAGTTCCTGCAACAGGATTTCCCCAATCTCGATACAGTCCGCGGCATATACGTCCTGGTGAGCCAACTGCTCCAGCAGTTGCCTGGACTCAATCGCATCCCTGTGGGCGCGCAACCAAAACACGGAGGTTCCCGACGACACCTCCTGCAGCAAGGCCACAAGGTGGTCGGCGTCGGCGAACCATTGACGACTCAGCACCGTGTCGCCGTGCAGCAGATACAGGTAGTGCCAACTGAACTCCCTTTCCAGCAGCACTGATCCCGGCGGGGCAGTAGCCTGCAGCTGTTGGACTGTCTCCGGCAGGCCGGCCAGTTCCTTGGTACGCGGACCGGTTGGCAGGTATTGGAGTTGTGTCCGTGGAATATACAGGGCTTCGGCGCACAGCACTATGGACGCAGCGAGGAGCAACAACAGTCCCCGAAAGGACACGGGCTTGACCATTCGGGGCAACAGACACGGGAGAACCATGCACAACAGGGGCGCCAGCGGCAACAGGTAGCGGAGCCAGATGCTGAAGGACAGCGTCACGTGAATGGCAAGCCACCCACAGGCGACCGCAAGCAGCCAAAACCCAAGCCAGCGTCGCCGTCGATCCTCATGGGAGCGGTACTCGATCACTCCCCAAATCAACAGGGCGGCCATGGCCACGGCACCGCTCCAGTGTCCCGTCAACTCGCGGATCAGCGGCAGCCATTCCGCCAGTCTGGGAGCCCAGTCTCGAAGCGGAACGATTCCCAGCGGGGCATAGTGGTCGAAACCCAATATCCAGAAGGAGGGGGCGGCGTGCCAACGGGCGAGATCCCACAGCTGAACCGGAACGGCCACCGCCGCGAACCCAAGCAGCAAGGACTTCCAGCCAACAGGCGCATCCGGCCGGGCACGCACCCGCACAACACCCGGCAGCATGGCTAGGTAGACGAGACCTGCCTGGCGCGTGAACAGGGCGAGGGCCAGCAGCAACCCGGCTCCGAACCACCTGCCCTCCCAGGCCAGCCACAGCGCGGCCATGCCCCACAGCACCATGAGGGGATCCGTCAACCCGGAGGGAGCCCAGGCCAACACCAACGGATTGAGGCTCCAGACTCCGGCCGCCAAGCCAGCGCTCGACCATCCCCTGAGGCGCACGCACCAAAGTACCAACACCAGACCGGTCAGGGCGGTGGCCGCCAAATTGAGGCTCTTGGCAGCCCATAGCGTGTTGCGCCCCAGATGCAGCGCCAGCGACTGCAGCCAGATGTAAACGGGCGGCTTGTCCAGCCAGTGGGCCAGAAACAGCGGATCCGGCTCGCCCCACCAGTGGAGTGCCTGGAAGGCGTAGAGGGAGGAGTCTCCCGACAGGGGCCAACGGCCGGCCGCCTGCCAAGCCCATGCCTGTTGCAGCAGAAGCAGCCCGCAGGCCGCAAGGCAGGCTGCCAGATCCCGCCTGCCGGACGGCCGGAGGCTGGCCGGTGCGAACAAGGGAGACAGGGATCCGGAAACCCGGAACGCTACTCCTGCACGATGTGGACCTTGACCGCTCCGGTGTTCTTGTCCGATGAAACCCGGAAGGCCTCGGGGGTCTCGTCCAGGCTGTAGTCGTGGGTCACGATGCGCTCGGCATCCACCGCGCCGGTGCCAATCAGTTCGATCGCGGCATCGAAATCCGTGACCATGCCGCTGTAGCTGTAGCACAGGGACCCGGTGACAATCGGCTCCAGGTTCATGATCTTGCTCAGGTCCACTTCCAGCGGCTTGTGGTAGCCGCCCACCAGCACCACCGTGCCCTGGGGCCGAATCATGCCCAGGGCGTCGTCAAAGCCCTGGGCACTGCCCACCGTCTCGACGACCACATCCAGCCCGTGGCCGTCGGTGAAGTCCCGCACGTACTCCCGGACATCGGTGTCATTGATGTCGACCACGTGGTCCGCCCCGAAGTGCCGGGCAATCTCGGCCTGCTGGTCGTACTTGACGGTAATCAGCGTCTCGCGAACCCCCGCGGCCTTGGCCGCGGCCAGCGTGAGCAGGCCAATCGTGCCGCCGCCGATGACGGCCAGGCGGTCCTGGTGGCTCGGTTCGGCGCGCATGACCGCCCGGTAGCAGACCGCCAGCGGTTCGACCAGCGCTCCCTGCCTGTAGGTGATGTCGTCGGGCAACCGAAAGACGGTGGAGGCGTGCACGTTGGTGTATTCGGCAAACCCGCCGTGGCCGCCCTTCCAGCTCACGTGCTTCTTGACACAGTGGTTGTACTGCCCTTTGCGGCAGTACAGGCAACGGCCGCAGTTCGAGGTGACTTCCATCACCACGCGATCGCCTTCCTGCACGTGCTCCACCCCTTCACCCACCTCGACCACCACGCCGCAGGTCTCATGGCCGGCGGCTTCGCCGGGCGACTGGGGCCACTCTCCGTAATAGGCATGCAGATCGCTGCCGCAAATGCCGGTGACCTTGGTGTCAATGACCACATAGTCCGATGCCGCCGGGACCCGGTCGATCTCCTGCACCTCGATTTCCCGAATGCCAGTGTAGACAGCAGCTTTCATGGTGTTGGTTCCTTGTTGGATCGGCGCGGTTGCGCCCGTGGTCAGTCCAGGCCCAGAGAGCCCATGGCTCCGTGAATCATCGCCACCTCGTCGTCGGTCAGCGGTTCGCCGGGCGGCCGCGGGTCGCCGCACGCCACGCCCAGCCGTCGGGACAGGATGGCCTTGCACACGGCGTGGAAACGGGAACCGCAGCTGCGGACCAGCATCGTGACCTTGGTGGCGGCATCCTGGGCCGCACGCGCGGCCGACAGATCGCCGGCCTGCCAGGCGTTCCATATGGCCACCCAGTACTCGGGAGCCACATTGGGCGGGCCATCCACACAACCCGAGGCACCCAGCGTCAGGGCCGGCAGCATCAGGGTGCTGTTGCCGATGTAGCAGGACAGGCCCAGGTCGGCGAAGTCCTTGACCAGCGACGTGTTGACGCCGGAGTGCTTGAGCCCTGTCAGTTGCGGAACCTCGTCCCGGATCCTCCGCATCAGGGGAATATCAATCTCGCGATGGGTGAAGCCGGGCACGTTGTAGGCAAAGAAGGGCAGGTCGGCCGCCTCCGCCACCACGCGGTAGTGTTCGGCCACGGCCTTGTCCGACTGCGTGTAGAAGAAGGGCGGCACGCAGCAGATCGCCTCGCATCCCGCCTTGGCCGCGTGTTCGGCCAGACGGGCGGCCCGATGAGTGGAGGCGGCTCCCACATGCATGATGTTGTACGCGCGCCCGGCGGCCTGATCGGCCGCGATCTCCGCAATGCGCATGTTTTCCGAGTCGTCCAGCAACACGCTCTCGCCCGTGCCTCCGGCCACCCAGAAGCCCTGCACGCCGGCCTCGATGTTGAACTCCATGACCTGTCGGAAAGCATCCTCGTTGAGCTTCCCTTCCGGGGTCAGGGGCGTGATGATGGCCGGCACAACGCCGGTGAACCTGGAATCCATAAGGGTGTTCACGGGGATGGAGATGGCTGGACGACGGCCTCAATCATGACACAGTGGAAATGAATGGGGCTGCAACGAGCAGATCATCTGCTACAAAATGGCGGAAATGGACAGGAATTCAAGTGCTTATCCATACTCCTGCAGAGAGGCCTACCTTCACCTTTGGCACAGATCCATCCCACACATCTTACGAGTTGCCACCGCCACCACCGTGCCACCAAGTCGTTGGATTGGCCTCCCTGACCTCTACGGTCCGAATGTCGGAACATCCGAGCGTCGGCGTAGAATCCATGTACGACATTGGATAATCACCAACCAGCGACAAGACTTGTGACTGTGCTCCACAGCATCCGTGTGGGTACCGAACATGGCACAAGGAGTTCTCGGGAGGGCCTGTGAAGATCGAAAACATCAGGGCCAGATATGGAAATGGCGTGCTTGTTCCCCTGGAACCCCTCAACCTGGCAGAGGGCAAGGAAGTAGTGGTGTCGATTAGCGACGCGTCTCCATCCGGCAACAATCCGGAATCCATGTTGGACATGTTCGAAAGGCTGCGGAAGTCCGTTCCCCATGACGCGTGGGACAATCTTCCCTCCGACTTGGCCAAGAACAAGAAGCACTACCTCTACGGGTTCCCGAAAGAAGCCGATTGATGCGTACGCTCTTCGCAGATTCCGGCTACTGGCTGGCGTACGACCGGGACTTTGAGCAAGCCGGCTTCATCACCCTGTTGAGGGCATCGTAGTTGCTCGGTTGTCCCACCAACCCCAGCTCAAACCTCCTCTTCACAGGCCGTGTGCGCCTGCGGTAGTGTCAGCACCGAGCCGTCAAAGCTCGCAGCCGCTTCCAGTCCAGCCAAGCCAGGACGTGACGGGTGACAAGCACGATGCGCAGCCACATCTGCCACAACCGCCACCGCCCAACCGCTAGGCTGAGCCCCCCAGTCCGCGGGACCGTTTGAAAGCCGCCAAGCTGCCACTACCGCCGACAACGCCTCATTCCCACACAGTGCCCAGGTGGACCGTGTTGAGCAGGTCGTAGTCGATCTCGAATCCCAAGCCGGGTCCGGTGGGCGCGTACACCAGCCCCCGATCGTCGACCTCGATGTCTGCGACCAGGCCGAACTTGTTCTCTCCGGTGCAGG